>JALHOE010000040.1 GCA_022843175.1 Deltaproteobacteria bacterium | reverse complement strand
GAGCGCCAGCCCGGCCGGCGTGGCGAGCAGCGCGGCGCGCTCGTCGCCGCGCCGGACCACGATTCGCTGCGGGGCGACGCCGATCACGCGGGCCCCCTCGAGCGCGCGGCGATAGCGCTGGATGACGGCGTCCGCGGCGAGCTTGCCCGGCGGCCGATCGATCTCGCCGATCGCCGGCGCGCGGCCTCCCATCACGAGCAGGTAGGCGGTGCGCCCGGGCTCGCGAATGCTCAACAAAACGCACTCCGGCGCGAGTCGTTCGACTTTCTGAACGATCGCGCCGGAGAGATACGTCAACGCAGGGACTAGAGGTTCACCTTGTAGGAGATCGTCTTGTCGCCGCCGGTGAAGGGCTTGGTCTTCGCCTTCTCGAACCGGCGGACGATGCACGTCTGCGTCGCGTCGGAGTAGGGGGGCGGGTTCTCCTTGGGGAACTCGGCGCGGAGGACCTTGCCGTCCTTGGAGGCGAAGGTGAGCTGGATCTTGCCGTCGCCGCCCTTGCTGCCGGCGGTGCGGCAGTCCTCGTAGATCACCTTCTTGAGGGCCTCTTTGGCTGCCTCGGCGTCGAACGGACCCGTGGGCTTCTCGATCTTCTCGGGCTTGCCGAGGTCCATGCCCTTGGTGAAGTCCATGTCGCCGCCGCCGCCGACCTTCTCCTCCTTACCGTTGAGCTCGATGGTGCCCTCGGCGACCGCGCCGCCACCCGGGACCGTCGCCTTGATCTGGTACTTGAGGTTGGGCTCGTACGGCGGCTCCTTGCGGAGCGTGATCATGAAGTAGTAGCTGCGGTTGTCGCTGTTCGGGAACTGCTCGATCTTCTGCACGAAATCGACGTTCCCCTTCTTGTCGATCTTGTAGACCATGAGGTCGAGCTTGGGCGCGTCGAGGGGCTTCTTGAGGAAGACCATCGTGTGCAGCGGCCATTTCTTGTCGCTGTTCTCGTCCTTCTTCGTGATCTTGTGCGCCTGGAACCAGCCCGGCCCGCCGACCTGCTGGGGCGGCGCCATGTCGAGGAAGAAAATCTGTCCGCCGAGCGCATCGGCCAGCGGGTCCTTCTTGGGCGGCGCGGCGTCGGCCGTACCGGGCGTCACCGTCGCCATGGCGACGGGCGCAGCAAGAAGCACGAGCGAGAACAAGACCCTCTGGAGACGACCGGACATCGCGAACCTCGTGTGGGTGCGAATGGTTTCAGCGGCGGGAAGCTGCACAAGATCCCGGGCCGGGGTGGCGCGGGCAAGCTGAGCGTACTTCAGGAACGCCCTGCGTGTTCGACGGCGATGGCGACGTTTCCTTCAACGGCTCGTCCGGCTCGCGTCGCCGGCCGACCGCGAGCACGTCCTCAAAGCCTCCGCAACGTCGAGGGTCGAACCGATCGCGGCGACCGTCACCTCGAAACACCGTTCCCCACCTGAACGCCGCGCTCACCGGATTAATGACTGCCCCGTTCCGGCCGTACAAAACGAGGCTCGGCGGCTCGCAGTCGAATTGACAGAGGCCAAGCGCACGGGCACAGTTTTGCACCCATTGTTCATCGTGGAAGTAGGCTCCGTCAGATAAGGGGCTCGTAGCGACCCCGTCGGGTTAGTATCGAGAAAGGGAGACATGCCGAACGGATCGTCGCATCCCGCGGCCGCCCAGAACGCCGAAGGGCCTCAGGGCAGCGGGCAGACCGTCAAAGCATCGGGTCCGGACCCGTTGCTTGGTCGCTCGATCAACGATCGGTTCAAGGTCACGGGCCTCATCGCGCGCGGCGGCATGGGCAAGGTCTACAAGGCCGAACAAGCCCCCCTCGGGCGCGTCTGCGCGATCAAGGTCCTCAACCCGAACTACTCCGGCGAGCACGACCCGGAGTTCCACAAGCGCTTCTTCCTCGAGGCCTCGATCAGCTCGAAGCTCACGCACCCCAACACGGTGACGATCTTCGATTACGGCCGCACCGACGACAACATCTACTACATGGCGATGGAGTTCCTCGAAGGGAGGACGCTCCACCGCGCGCTGCGTGAGGAGGGCCCCTTCGTCGAGGAGCGCGCCACCCATATCGCGCGCCAGATCTGCCGCTCGCTCCGCGAAGCGCACTCGCTCGGTGTCATCCACCGCGACCTGAAGCCGGCCAACGTCTACTTGATCGAGCACGGCGACGAGAAGGACTTCGTCAAGGTGCTCGACTTCGGTCTCGTCAAGAACATCGACGAGAGCAAGGGCGAGGACCTCACCCAGACCGGCCTGTTCATGGGCTCGCCCAAGTACATGGCGCCGGAGCAGATCCGCGGCGAGCACGTCGACGCGCGCACCGACATCTACGCGCTCGGCGTCATCCTCTACGAGATGGTCACCGGGAAGGTCCCCTTCGACCGCCCCAACTCGGTCAACATCCTCATGGCGCACGTGAACGAGCCCGTTCCGCGGCTGCGCGACATGAACCCGAGCATCCAGGTCAGTGAGGCGCTCGAGTCCACGATCTACAAGTGCGTCGAGAAGAACCCCGACGACCGCTACAAGTCGATGGACGAGGTCCTCGGCGCGCTCAAGCGCGCGGGCGGCGGCACGATGACCGGCACGATCAGCGGCGCCGATCGCTCGGGGGCGTTCGACCTCCTCGCCACCACCGGTTCGTTCACCCCGCAGCCCACGCCCGGGTCGATCAACTCTCTTTCTCCCGACTCCGGTTCCGGCGCGATCCTGGCGTCGACGGGCGGCGGCGCCGCCGATCAGCGCAAGGCCAGCAAGACGCCCCTCATCGTCGGCGGTGTGATGGCCCTGCTCGCGCTGATCGCCGTCATCGCGATGGTCTCGAGCAACAAGGGCGGCGACGCGGCGACCCCGCAGCCCTCCGCCACGGCCCCCGCGCTCAGCGTCCCCACCACCGCGACCCAAACGGCCACCAACACCGCCGCCGCCAAGCCGACCCCGTCGGCCCCCGTCGACGAGGCGGTCAAGCTGCGAATCGACAGCGATCCGAGCGGGGCCCAGGTCCGCGAGGACGGGACGATCATCTGCGACAAGACGCCCTGCGACGTGCTCGTCTCGGACAAGCCCCGCAAGCTCAGTCTCGAGCTCAAGGACCACAAGACCGAGTCGGTCAGCGTCAAGAAGGGCGATCCGCCCCGCTCGATCAAGCTCCAGAAGGCGTCCGTGTGGACCCCGCCCCCCAGCGGCGGCAAGAAGGACGACAAGCCGTCCGGCGGAAACAAGGATTTCAAGGACAGTCCGTACTGAGACGACCCGGGGTCGCCCCGGCTCACTCTTCGTTACGAAGCGTCCCTGCAGATCTGTTCACGCGGCAGCACAACATCGTCTAGAGTGAGGTCGCGTCGAGACCGCACCGCGATCGTCGTGCGCGCTGTGTTCGCGAGGACGTGCGTCGTACCGCACTTCGGAAGGGAGCCGCTCCGTGTTCCGTCGCCTGCTTCAAACACGAACGGGGATCGCTGCATCCGCGCTCGCAGCCTTCGTCGGGCTGTCGCTTCTGAGCTCGCCGGCGATCGCCGGTGAGAAAGAAGAGGCGCGCCGCCACTTCAAGAACGGCATGCAACTGCTCCAGGAGGGGCAGTTCGAGAAGGGTATCGCCGAGCTGAAAGAGGCTTACGCGATCCTTCCGCACGCCAACGTCCTCTACAACATCGCTCGCGCATACGCAGAGAGCGGAGACCTCGAGAGCTCCGTCGCGTACTACCGCAAGTACCTCGCGGAGAACCCACCCGACAAAGAGGAAGTCGAGGCGGTCGTGCGCTCACTCGAAGCGCGCCTCGCCAAATCGAAGGCGGCTGCTGCTGCGGCGGCGGCTGCCTCCGGTACGGGTACCGGCACGGGCACGGGCACCGGCACGGGCACGGGCACCGGCACGGGCACCGAGCCGTCGGGGCCCGAGGGGGTCGGGAGCGGCACCGGGACCGGCGGTCCGGCGAAGAAGGGCACCTCCGGCATGGCCGGAGACAAGTCCGACATCGGCGCGAAGAAGGACGAGAACATCTACGAGGACAAGGTCGTCACCGCGTCGAAGGGTGAGCAGAGCCCCCTCGACTCGCCGTCGTCCACGTTCGTCATCACCGAGCAGGACATCCGCCTCTCCGGTATCGACGACGTCCAAGAGCTGCTCCAGCGCGTGCCCGGCATCGACTCGATGCAGATCACCGCGGGCGATCACAACCTCTCGATCCGCGGCTTCAACGGCCGCCTCTCGAACAAACTCCTCGTCCTCGTCAACGGACGAAGCGTCTACCTCGACTTCCTCGGCACCACGTTCTGGGACGCGCTCTCGATCAACGTCGAGGACATCGAGCGCATCGAGGTCGTGCGCGGTCCCGGCTCCGCGCTCTACGGCGCCGACGCCTTCATGGGCGTCGTGAACATCATCACCAAGGAGCCCGGCGAGGGTAAGAACGGCGTCTCCGTCGGCCTCGGCACCCAGTCCGGCGCGCCGCTCTCGTACTACCGCGGCGCGCTGTGGGCCTCGGGCAAGTCGAACGGCTGGGCGTATCGCATCAGCACCGGCTTCGAGCAGAACCCGCGCTGGTCGCGCGAGGTCGACAACAAGAAGCGCGTCGATCTCGGCTACTTCGGCACCAACTACGACCTCGGCGATCAGCACGTCCAGGCAGACGTTCGCGTCACGCGCAACGTCGGCAAGGACATGAAGTTCGGCATCGGCGGCGGCTTCACCAGCTTCTACCGCAACTTCTACGGCATCGGCGCGCTCGCGGACACGGGCACCAACGCGAAGGCGGGCGACGTCACCGCCACCTTCAACTCGAAGCACTTCAACGTCCGCTCCTTCTATTACATCCTCGACGCGATCGCCGGGCAGAGCGTCTATTACCTCGGCGACCCGAGCTACCGCACGAACGCCCGCACGCAGATCTTCGACACCGAGATCCAGTACGCCAACGACTTCAAGACCGGCTCGCTCACGCACGACGTTCGCGTCGGCATCGGCTACCGGTACAAGGACATCTACTGGAACTACATGGATCGGCTCTACCGGGTCGAGCACCACTTCAACGGGTACCTGCAGGACTCGATCAAGATCGGCGACAAGTTCATCGTGATGGGCTCGCTCCGCGCCGACCGCGTGCCCTACCTCCAGAAGATCATCGCCTCGCCCCGCGGCTCGGTCATCTACAAGCGCACCCTGAAGGACGCCTTCCGCTTCACGGTCAGCTCCGCGTTCCGTAAGCCGACGTTCCTCGAGAGCTACCTCGACTTCCCCGTCACCACGCCGAACACCGGCGCCGAGGTGCTGTCGCAGGCCGCCAAGCAGGACGACCCGAACTACCGCACGCAGCAAGAGAAGATCACCTCGTTCGAGGTCGGCTACCAGAACCAGGTGAGCGACTACATCACCGGTGAGCTCAACCTCTATTACAACCGCGTCACCGACCTGATCGTGCTGAGCCAGCTGCGCTCGCAGACGCCGAGCACCTACGCCAAGGGCGCCGGCGGCTACAACGAGGCGACGGGCCGCCACACCGCGGCCTACTCGGGCTTCACCAACGACTGTCAGATCTTCCACTCCTACGGCGGTGAGATCGGCTTCCGCGCCTTCCCCGTCACCGGTCTCGACGTCTACGGCTCGTACTCGCACAACCGCGTCAACCAGGTCGCGCCCTCCGGGTGCACGGCCACGGTCAAGGACGAGCGCACCAGCCAGCACAAGGTCGTCGCCGGTGTCCAGTACCGCTCGAAGACCGGCTTCAACGCCGAGCTCGACGTCTGGTTCCAGAGTCGGCAGATCTGGGCCGAGCAGCGCGTCAACATCACGACGCGCGAGATCGAATACCAGCGGTACCTGCTCGACAGCTTCCCGCTCATCAACGGCCGCGTCGGCTACCGATTCGGCACCGTCACGCCGTTCGATATCGGCGTCACCTTCCTCAACCTGTTCGGCACCTCGATCCGTGAGCATCCCTTCGGGCAGATCATCGGACGACGCGTCATGCTGATGGCGACCTACCGCTACTAATGAGGCGAACCGTGAAGCGCATTGGACTTACAGCACTCACCAGCCTCGCGCTCGCGCTCCCGCTTGCGGGCTGCGAGAAGAACATCCCGGTCGACAACGACGTCGACAACCCCGCGGTCTTCGGGCCGAGGGGGATCGTCCGTGGCGCCGTCAGCTACTACGGTCCGCCCCCCTGCTTCCGCAACGGCGTCGTCGAGGGACAGGTCGTCATCCTCCTGTTCGACGCGGGCAACCCCCCGCCGCCGGACGGCCTCGCGAGCACCGCGCTCAACTTCGCCACCGTCCCCGGCGAGAAGCTGTTCGCCAACGCCCCGCGCCCGGCCGACCGCACGCCGGGCGGGAAGGGCAACAACCAGTCGTTCTGCCCGAGCATCAACACGCCGCCGATCAGCGCGACGGTCGAGTGGTCGATGCAACAGGTTCCCGCTGGGCGCTTCCAGGTCCGCAGCTTCTATAGCCGCCAGGGCCGCTGGAACCCGCTGTTCAACTTCGCGAACCTTGCCCTCGCGGGCGACGTCGCCGGCGGCGCCCTGGTCGATGCGCGCGCCACGGTGATCCGCTACCAAACGGTCGAGGTCGGTCAGCCGACCACCCCCACCGCGCCGCAAAACTGCGTCGGCAAGACCGACGACAAGTGCAAGGCGCAGCTGGCCGACGCCACGGCGGGCAAGCTGCACATCCCGGACACGGGCTTCGTGCGCGATGGCATCGGGCTCACCCTCGGCCTGCCGCTCCGCTCCAACCGCCCGTTCTTCCACATCGACTACAGCAACTCGAACTCCTTCGATCCGGCGCCGCCGGACCGGGACTACGCCACGAACTACGCGGCGCAGCGCAAACAGCTGACGTCGATGCAAAACGTCGCGAACGGCTTCGTCACGTTCCCGCAGGACCACCTCTCCACGAGCCAGTCCAACGTCGCGTGCGCGGGCAGCCGCGAGCCCGACTGCGACCTGTTCCAGTTCGCGCAGGCGAGCTTCCCGCAGCTCCGCTTCAAGTACGGCTTCCCCGGCAACATCGGCAACATCGCCGACCCGGCCGGCGCCGACGCGTGGATCGCGAAGAACGGCAGGCCGAGCAACCCGTTCGGCTCCCTCGTCCGTCCGTTCTACGGCATCGACCCCAAGGAGTTCGCGGCCGACATCCCCACCTCCGCCGGGTTCACGCTCTCTCGCGTGTTCAACGCGGCCGGCCAGCCGGAGATCCTCCGCGACAACGACTCGCTCGAGACCCTGGCGAAGATCGCCGAGATCTTCCCGAGCGTCGTGCTCTCCAAGCTCACCGAGGACGGCGACGGCAACATCGCGCTGCCCCCGCGCTCGCAGACGGATCCGATCGTCGTCATCCAGACGATCAGCCTCCGCGACTGGGGCGCCGAGGCCCCCGCTGCGTTCCGCGGAAAGGGCTCGATGAAGGCCACCTCCGAGGGCGAAATCGCGGGCGGCGCGCTCACCGACGCCTCGGGAAAGCCCGACCCGAACCACCCGCTCGCCAAGCGCGACGGCGTCGTCGTTCAGGACGGGTTCACCGCGCTCATTCGTCCGTCGGCCGTCTGCATCTACCCGCAGGACGAGTTCCGCGGAATGCTGGTCACGCCCGTCGCCAAGGATCCGAACCCGGACAACGACGACGTCACCCTCGTCTCGCGCGACAAGATCCTCCTGCTCCGCGCCAACCGCGTGAAGCAGGTGCAGTTCGGCTGCCTGCCGCCCGGCTACTACTCGGTCAACGTCGTGTACCCGACGGGCCAGGCGTGGTCGTTCCCCAACCTCTCGGGTCACTGCTCCTACACGGCGCGCTTCGAGCCGAACGAGGAGTGCATGACGCCGAACGTGAACCCCAGCGCCGGCGGCTTCAACTGGCTCGCCGGCTACCCCGGCCAGCCGGCGAGCGCCATCCGGGGCTTCAACCCCGACGGCGGCTTCCCGCTCCGCCCGCTCATCCGCTCGCAGATGCTCTTCAAGACCGACGCCGAGGGCCGCATCGTCCTCGACGCGGGCGGGAAGCCCGTCCCGCAGGTCGTGAAGATCACGCCGTCGGAGCGCTGCGGCACGGTGAAGTCCGAAGAAGAAGTCACCTGCGCCAACGACGCCGCGTGCCCGCATCCCTTCAAGGGCGCGTGCATCGCCGGCAAGTGCGACGTCAACGGCGACGGGCGGATCACGAAGGCGAAGATCTACGTGAACAACCCCGTCAACGAGGACATCTCGCTCGACACGGCCACCGCCCTCAGCCCGCTCTCCGCGAACGGCAAGCTGAACCCCGGCGAGGACAAGAACGGCAACGGGAAGCTCGACCTCCACGTGCCGTTCCAGTGCGCGCTGCCGCGCGACAAGTGGGCGACGCTGCCCACCGACCTCGTCAGCAAGTAGCCCGTCCGCTCACTCCTCCTCGTCCTCGTCGTGCGCGCGCGACGGGGGCTGGGGAGGGGTGTAGCCCTTGGGCACCTTGATCGTCGGCTTCTTCGGGTGCGGCTTGTAGAGGATGACGGTGCGGCCGATGACCTGCACCACGTCCGACGCCGTCTGCGAAGCGAGCTGCCCCGCGGCGATCTTGCGGTCGGTGGGCGCCTCGGTGCCGATCTTCACCTTGATCAGCTCGTGATCGAGGAGCGCGCCGGCGACCTGCGCGACGACGGCGCGGGTGACCCCGCCCTTGCCGACCTGCACGACCGGGTCGAGGTGATGAGCGAGTGCGCGGAGCTGGCGCGCGGCGGCACCGGTGAGCGGCATCGCCGCGACTTATCACGGATCGCGCGCGAGGACTGCTGCCAACGCGGCGGCGCTCGGGCCCTTGGACCGCGCGACCTCTTCCGGCGTGCCGGCGGCGACGATCCTTCCGCCGGCCGTGCCCGCTCCCGGCCCCATGTCGAGCAGGTGGTCGGCGCGCGCGGCGAGCGCCAAATCGTGCTCGATCACGACGACCGTGTTGCCCCGGTCGCGGAGCGCCACGAGCGCCTCGAGCAGCACCGCGACGTCCTCGGGGTGTAGCCCAGCCGTGGGCTCGTCGAGGATGTAGAGCGCCTTCTGCCGCGCGCCGCGGGCGATCTCTCGCGCGAGCTTCACCCGCTGCGCCTCGCCGCCCGAGAGCGTGGGCGCGGGCTGGCCGAGCGGGAGGTATCCGAGGCCGAGGCTGCGCATCGCGTCGAGCCGCTCGCGGATCGCGGGCACCGGCTCGAACAGGCGCTGCGCTTCGTCGACGGTGGTGTTGAGGACGTCGGCGATCGAGAGGCCGCGGTAGCGCACCTCGAGGGTCTCGCGGTTGAAGCGCGCGCCGCGACAAACGGTGCACGGCACGGTGACGTCCGGCAGGAGCCGGAGCTCGACCCGCACGACGCCCTCGCCGGCGCACGCCTCGCAGCGGCCGCCCTTGACGTTGGTGGAGAAGCGCGCGGCCTTGTAGCCGCGGGCTTTGGCGTCGGGCAGCGAGGCGAACAGCTCGCGCAGCTTCGCCATGATCCCGGTCGCGGTCGCGGGGTTGGAGCGCGCGGTGCGGCCGAGCGGCGCCGCGTCGATCGCGATCACCCGCTCGAACGAGGCGTGCGCCGCGGGCACCAGGCCCTCGAAGATCAGCGTGGACTTGCCGCTGCCGCTCGGGCCGATGACGCAGGTGAGCACGCCGAGCGGGAGCTCGAGGCTCACGTTCTGCAGGTTGCGCGCGGTGATCCCGCGCACGGCGAGGGTGTCGTTCGCGTTGTGGCGCGCGACGCGCGGCAGGCGCTTGCCACGCAGCCACGGGCCGGTGACGCCCTCGAGCGTGGCGGGCGCGCCCTCGGCGATGATGCGGCCGCCCGCGACGCCCGCCGCCGGACCGACGTCGATCACGTGATCGGCGCGAGAAATCAGGGACAAATCGTGCTCGACCATCAGCACGGTGCTCCCCCGATCGCGGAGGCGAAGGAGCACGGCGAGCAGGCGCTCGGTGTCGGCCGCGTGCATGCCGCGCGAGGGCTCGTCGAGCACGTAGAGCACGCCGCGGAGCCCGCCCGCGAGCTGGCCGGCGATCCGCGCGCGCTCGCCCTCGCCGGTGCTCAGCGCGTCGGTGCGTCGATCGAGCGAGAGGTGCTCGAGGCCGATCGCGGTGAGCGCGTCGAGGCGGGCGAGGGCGGAGTCGACCAGCGGCTTGGCGATCGTCGGCTGCACCGCGGCGAACGCGGCGATCGCCTCGCGCGCGCGGGGGAGCGGCAGCGAGAGCACCGCGCCGAGCGAGTGGCCGCCGATCTCGAAGGCGCGCGCCTCGCGCCGGAGCCCGCTGCCGCCGCACTCGCCGCACGCGGCCTCCTCGCGGAAGCGGGCTCCGTCGAGCGGATCCTCGTCCTCGAGCTCGTCGTCGAGGTGGGCGTCGACGAACGCGACGAGCTCGGCGCGCTTGGCGGCGGGGAGCTTCTTCCACGCGACGTCGGGATCGGCGCCGGTCGCGTCGACGGCCTGCTTGAGCCGGAGCGCGTAGGCGACGTTCGTGGGCGCGCCCCACGCGAGGATCGCGCCCTTGCGGAGCGAGAGCGCCTTGTCGACGAGCCGGGCCTCGGTCGCGACGGTGCGCACCCCGAGCCCCTCGCACACCGCGCAGGCGCCCTCGGGGGAGTTGGTGGAGAACAGGGCCGGCGCGATCGCCGGGAACACGAAGTCGTCCTTCTCGCAGGCGAAGCGCTGGGAGTGGAACGTGAGCCGGTCGTCGCGGGCGATGCGCACGCGGCCGTCGCCGAGGCGCATCGCGAGCTCCACCGAGTCGGTCGCGCGCGTGCGGACGCCCTCTTTGACGACGATGCGGTCGACGACGGCGTCGAGGTCGTGCGGCTTCTTCTTGTCGAGCGCGACGACCTCGCCGAGATCGATCGTCACGCCGTCGGCGACGGCGCGCACGTAGCCGTCGCGCCGGAGCTTCTCGAGCTCTTCGCGGAGCTCGCCGCGGCCGCCGCGCACGATCGGGGCGCGCACCACGACCTTGGTGCCCACGGGCTCGGCGAGGATGCCGTCGACCACCTGCTCGGCGCTCTCGGCGCGGACCACGTCGCCGCAGATCGGACAGTGCGGCGTGGCGACGCGCGCGTAGAGCACCCGCAGGTGATCGGTGATCTCGGTGACGGTGCCGATGCTCGAGCGGCGCGAGCGCGTGAGCCCGCGCTGCTCGATCGCGATCGCGGGCGGCAGGTTGTCGATCGCGTCGACGTCGGGCCGGGGCAGGCGCAGATCGAGCGTGCGCACGGCGAGGGCCTCGAGGTAGCGGCGCTGCGCCTCGGCGTAGATCGTGTCGAACGCGAGCGAGGACTTGCCGGCGCCGCTCGGGCCGGTGATCACCACGAGCGCGTGCTCGGGGATCGAGACGCTGACGTCCTTGAGGTTGTGGGTGCGCGCTCCCCGGACGACGATCATGTCTCGATCGCGCGACCGAGGCGCACGAGCCCCTCGTCGAGGATCTGCGGATCGAGCGCGCCGTAGCGGATGCGGAACCCGGCGGGCGCGTTGAAGAAGGCGCCGGGCGCCACGATCACCCGCTGCTCCTCGATGGCGCGATCGATCCACGGGCGGGTGTCGCGGCCGCGCTCGTCGACGACGAAGCCGAAGATCGAGCCGGGGTGCGGGGTGAACGAGAGGTAGGTGCGCGCGGCGACCCAGGCCGCGACCTTCTGCGCCGCGGCCGCGTCGTGCGCGCGGAGGAGGCGCGAGCGCGCGTGCAGCTCGTCGAGCATCTCGAACGCACGGAGCGAGGCCGACGCGAGGGCCCACGACACCGTGCCGATGGAGTGTCGCGTGGCCGTGCGCACCGCCGACGCGAGCGGCTCGCGCGCGAGCACCCACCCCGCCCGCAGCCAGTTGAGGCCGTAGACCTTGGTGAGCGAGGAGGTGACGACGACGTTCGGCGCGAGGTGAAACGCCGTCTTTCCGGGCGTGTCGACCAGATCGCGGTAGACCTCGTCGACCAGCAGCGTGACCGGCGAGACCGCGCGCGCGAGCTCGAGGATCGCGTCGTCGGTGAGGTAGGCGCCGGTCGGGTTGTGGAGGTTGGTCACCACCACGAGGCGCGTGCGCTTGGTGATCAGGCGGTGGACGTCGGCCGCGTTGATGCCGGGATCGCGCGAGAAGGGGATGACGCGCGCGCCGAGCCCCTCGGCGATGCGCAGGAGCGGCTCGTAAACGGGGGACTCGACGAGCACGTCGTCGCCCGGCGAGAGCAACGCGGCGTAGACGCACCACAGGCCGTGGGTGGTGCCGAGCACCGGGACCGTCTCCTCGGCGGGCGCCTGAAAGCGCGCGGCGATCGCCGACTGCAGCCGGCGGACGACGGTGGGATCGGTCGCCGCCGCGAACGACTCCTGCGGCAGGCCGAGCACGTCGACCGGCATCGGGAACACGCCGCTCTGACCGAGGTCGAAGTCGATCTGGCCGTACCGCGAGAGGGCCCACGCGAGGTACGACAGCTCGGGGAGGCTCATTACTTCTTCTCTAGCGTGAACGGGGCCTCGCGCACGAGCCGGCCGTCGCGATTGCTGGTGCGCAGCGTGCCCTTGATGGTCGAGCCCTCGACGTTGCCCTCGACGAGGCCCCACATCGCAGAGGCCGCGTCGCCCTCGGGGTGCAGCGTGCCGGTGAGCCGGTTGCCCTCGAGCCAGCCGCTGAACACCTGCGCGCCGAGCGCGCCGCTGCCCTTGCCGGTGACCGCGCCGTCGCCGCCGGGGAGCGTGAGCTCGAGCTCGCCGGCGCCGACGCCGTCTTTGCTCTCGGGGTGGATGAACGCGGGCGCGTCGCTCGGCGTGCGGACCTCGGCCTGCTTCGCCGTGTAAGCGCCCTTGAACGTGGCCGGCGCCTTGGGCTTCTCGGCGGTGGGCGCCACGGCGGAGGAAGACGAGGAAGAGGCGGCCGGCGCGGTGGGCTTCTCGACCACCGGCTCCTTCTTGCTGCACGCGACGAGGAGCGCGGCGATGAGCAGGCGCCTCATGACGTGCGCTCCGTGATGCGGACGCCGAGCGCGCCGTCGACCTCGACCAGCTCGCCCCGCGCGAGGACCTTGCCCGCGATGCGCAGCGAGACCGGATCGCCGACGCGGCCGTCGAGCACCAGCACGTCTCCCGCGCCGATCGCCGCCCACTCGCGCGCGGCGAGGGTGGCGGTTCCGAGCTCGATCCGCACCGTGAGCGGGAGCTCGGCGAGGTCGTCGGCCAAGCGCGCGCCCTCTTCGAGGGCGGGAAGCTGCATCGTGGCGCCCGTCTCGTCGGTCATCGAGGCCGCGTTCTCGCCCTTCGGCGGGGGCGCGGCAAGCTCGACCCGACCCTCGGCGAGCCGGACGCGCGGGCGGCCGCTTTCGTCGGGCTCAATCGCCGCCGCGAGCACGCCGCGGTCGCCGGCGACGAGCGCGCAGCCGGCGAATCGGGTGTCGACCACGACGACGTCGCCGGCCATCAGCCCCACGAGATCGCCCGCGCGCGCGGTGCCCCAACCGGCGACCGCGGCGACGCTCAGCGGCGTGTCGCCCAGGCGACGGAGCACCTCGGTCGCGGCGCCGCCGGGCGTGCGATCGAGCTCCGGGATCGCGACCGCGACGCGCGCCGCCGTGCGCAGGGCCCCGACCCGCACCGCGCAGTCCGCGAGGACGCAGTCGACGCCGTGGAGGGTGTCGTCGGTGAGCGAAAGATCGAGGCCCGCGGTGCGCGCGAGCCACAGCACGATCCCGGCCGTGGCGCCGAGCACCTCGGGATCGATCGTGCGGTCACGCGCGATCTTCGGGAGCTTGCCGCCGGCGAGCGCGGACGCGACGGCCAGGGCGAGCTCGGGCTCGGGGTCGATCGCCAGCTCCCCGAGGGAGATCGGATTCTTGAGCGCGGGCCGGCCGACGGTGGTGCGACGGATCTCGAGCTCGACCGGGTGACCGATCAGGGCCGAGAGCTGCGCCGCGACGTCGCGCGCGCGCACCGGATACGCGCGGCGGACCCGGGACACGGCGCGCACGTGGGCCGAGGCCACGCGGGGGAGCGCATGCCACGGAAACGGCGCGGGCGCCGGGCTCACGCGCGCGAACGTATCACTCGGCGTCGGAGCCGGTGAGCGAACGACGCGGGAGCTCGACGATGCTGTTGCTGGAGGACCGCGCCGGCAGCTGGTGACGCATGCGCACCCGCTTGGCCTCGAGGTAGGGCTCGGAGAAGCGGTTGGGCGTGATGATCATCGGGATGCGCTCGGCGACCTCGACCCCGAGGGCGCGCAGCTCGTCGACCTTGTCGGGGTTGTTGGTCATGAGCGCGATGCTCTTGATCCCGAGGTGACGGAGCATGAGCGCGGCCATGTCGTAGCGGCGCGCGTCGTCTGGCAGGCCGAGCATGCGGTTGGCGTCGACCGTGTCGGCGCCGTGGGCCTGGAGCGCGTAGGCCTTGATCTTGTTGGCGAGGCCGATGCCGCGGCCCTCTTGCCGGAGGTAGAGGAGGACGCCGAGCTCGCGCTTGGCGATCTCGTCCAACCCGAGGTGGAGCTGCTCGCGGCAGTCGCACTTGAGCGAGTGGAAGACCTCGCTGGTGAGGCACTCGCTGTGGACGCGGACCGCGACCCGCTCCTTGCCCGCGACGTCGCCGCGCACCATGGCGACGTGCTCTTCGTCGTCACCGACCCAGCGGAACACGTGCATCAAGAACGTGCCGTGCTCGGTGGGGACGGGGGCGATCGCGTCGATGACCAGCTCGTCGGTGGAGTTGGCGGGGCTGGTCACTAGCGAATCGCTGTGAACCTGAGGCCGGATCCGCTTGGGGACGTGCATCTCAGTGAATCTCCTGGTCCAAGAAGGCGGGACGAACGAGGGTGTAGGGCAAGACGCGTCGCGTTGCCAGCCGCGACCGTACGAAAGAAGGGATGCGCCCGAGCTCCAAGAGGATGCACCCGTCATTCCCTGGTAAAGCTCGGCCGTGATCGCGGCGGCCAAGAAGCTCCCCAAGGAGGTCTGGGCGCTCGGCGCGGTGTCGCTCCTCACCGACGCGGCGAGCGATATGATCTATCCACTTTTGCCCGCGCTCCTGGCGACGGTCGGGGGCGGGGCGCTCGCTCTCGGGGTGGTCGAGGGCACGGCCGAGTTGATCGCGAGCTTCGTGAAGGTGTGGGCCGGCCGCGCGGCGGACCGCGGCGGCAAGCACGGCCGGTTCGTCATCGGCGGCTACCTGCTCGCCGCGCTGGCGCGACCGACCCTCGCGCTGATCACCGCGCCGTGGCAGGCGGTCGTCGCGCGCAGCATCGATCGGTTCGGCAAGGGCATCCGCTCGGCGCCGCGCGACGCGATCATCACCGGGGTCACCCCCGCCGAGCACCGGGGCCTCGCGTTCGGGGTGCACCGGGCGATGGACAACCTCGGCGCCGTGATCGGGCCGCTCATGGCCGCGGGGCTCCTCGCGCTGAAGCTGCCGCTGCGCACGGTGATCGCGTTCGCGATCGTGCCCGGCGTGCTCTCGACGTTGCTCGCGATCTGGGCGGTTCGTGAGCACCACGACGCGCCGGCGCCCGATCGGCGCGCGGTCCGCGGAGAGGTTCCGGTTGTCGCCAAGCGCTTCCTCCTCGCGGTCCTGCTCTACGCGCTCGGCGCCTCGGCCGACTCGTTTCTGCTCCTTCGCCTGTACGGGCTCGGGCTTGCGCCGGCCCTCATCCCGATCGCGTGGCTGTCGCTGCAGCTGCTCAAGTCGTTGTTCAACGCGCCGGGTGGGGCGCTCGCCGATCGGTGGGGGCCGCGCCGGCTCCTGTTCGCGAGCTGGTGCATCTACGCGGTCTCCTACGCCGCGTTCGCGCTCGCGCCGTCGTGGCCGGTGTTCTGGGGTTTGTTCCTCTTGTATGCGGTGCACTACGGCCTCGGCGAGGGCGCCGAGAAGTCGATGATGGTGCGCCTCGTCCCCGAGCACGCGCGCGGCACCGCGTTCGGGCTGCAGCACGCCGTGCACGGGCTCGCGCTCTTGCCGGCGAACGTGGTGTTCGGGTTCCTCTACACCAAGCGCCCGGAGTGGGCGTTCGGGGCCTCGGCGGCGCTGGCGCTCGTCGCGGTGGTGGTGCTCGCGACCACGGTCGACGACGTTAGTGGAGCAAGTTCCGCTCGCGTTGGTTGCTGACGCCACGTTGCTCGCGTGGGCCTGGTCGAAGGGTTCAGAGTTCGAAGGTCAAACAAGAGGCTCTCGTGCGACTGTATGAAACGCCGAAAGGATGGCCGTAGTGAGCATGACGACCGTTGAGGGAGCAAAGTTCGAGCTGCTCGACGACAACAATGCGCCGGCATCGCTGTCGGGTGTCGTTCTGCGTAAGTGCTCCTTCGTTGCATGCAGCTACGGCATGACGGCGACGGCGCCTCCTTTGAGGCGGCGGATTCGGCAGGTTGTACTCTCGGAATGTCGCGCCACGAACAACTGCTGGTTGGGCCCCGTGGTGGTCGAAGACGTCGAAGTGGAAGGACTTGCCACAGGCGGCCTTTGCATTTTGTGGGGTGCGGCGTTTCGCCACGTGTGCATTCGCGGCAAGTGCGGAAGATTCATGCTGTCGTCGCTGTCGCCGGCGAGCAGGGGGCAGGATGTGGTCGATGCCTTTGAGCGCGATAACGCACGAATTTACGCGGACACCGATTGGGCGCTAGACATCAGCGCGGCGGAGTTCGAGGAGTTCGACATTCGCAACGTGCCGGCAGATCTCATACGGCGCGATTCGGAGACGCAGGTCATTGTCAGACGCGAACGAGTCGCGGAGACGGAGAAGATCTGGCGCAACCTGGACCTCGCCGGGACGCCGTGGGCCTTGGGCCTGACGAACATGTTGGCCCAGGGTCTTCGCGATAAGCTGTTGGTCGCACCGAAGCGGCGCAAGGACTTCGATCGCTGGCTGAGCGGGCTACGCTTGTTGCAGCGCGAGGGAATCGCGGAGTGACGGGCGCGCTCGGTGCGATCCGAAACGCACTTCTCTCTGGGAGGGCTGTGAACATGGCGGCGGTCTATGCTCCGCAAGGCGCTGAGGACTTCGAGTGCGTGAATACGGTCGCCGATCAGGACTACGAGGTCTTCCTTCAGTTCGACGGGCGGCCACGGGCATCGGCTTGGAAGCCGATCGCGGTCCGTCGTGTCCGAGCGGACGACCGGCAGGGCTTCATTCCTTCGGACTTCCCGTGGCTCGGGAGCCATGCGCTCATCATGCGGCGGTCCGCGGTGGACGCGCTGCGCGACATCCTTGACGCGAACGGTGAGGTGCTCCCGTTATCGACCGACGACGGCGTCGAGCTGTCCGTCCTCAACGCGCGCATCGTCGACGCCTTGGACGAGGCCAACTCCTCGCTGATGAAGTTCCCCGGGACGAACCGCATCATGCGCATCACGAAGGTCGCGTTCGTCGCGTCCAAGATCGAAGGCCTCGACCTGTTCCGCTTGCCGCATCGCGCGAGCTCTACCTACGTCAGCGAGCGCTTCGTCGAGCGGGTCAAGGCAGCTGGGCTTCGCGGCCTGGTCTTCAACAAGGTCTGGTCTGGATGACGGACGCGCAGCTCACCCCGCGTCGAATCTCCGCTCGCAGCCGCTCCGCAAGAGCGGGGATCCGCCCGAAGAACGGCACGGTGAACTTCGTGCTCGAAGGCGGGATGGCGAGTGGGAAAGACCTGCTCGTCGGTACGAACCCGCTCAGCGGGAAGATCACCACCGTCATTCGAGGTTGGGACCTCGTCACACGCCGGATGGTCCCGATCGCTCCGCCACCTGGACCACCGATCCTGCTCGGCCCAGGAGGTTTGTGATGGCGGCCGTTCTCGAAGCAGTCGTTGTGCTGCTCGTTCAGCTCTTGCGGGAGCCTCTAAGGCGGAAGGAGCTGGTCTCCAAGTTCCAAACCGTGGTCTGGGAAGGGCTCGATCCATCGCTGCCAGCTGCCGTCCGCGAGGTGTTGCGCGAGTTGGCGTACGACTTGGATTTCTTCGAGGCGTCGCCGACGACTCGCGCGGAGGATGGTAGCTACTACGGTCATCGCAGGCTTGAGGAGGAAGTCCGCGCGGCCCTCGTGCGTCTCCGCGATGCCGGCGTCGAAGTAGGAGGAGACCTATGACGTGACGGCGGACTATCGCGGCAGAGGGCGCCTTCAGCCCGATCGCGCACCCGACGTCATCTCGGGCGTCGACATCTTCAAGATCCCGAGTCTTCGGGTGAGCCCCACCTACGTCAGCGAGCGCTTCGTCGAGCGGGTCAAGGCAGCCGGGCTTCGCGGCCTGGTCTTCAACAAGGTCTGGTCTGGATGACGCGCAGCTCACCACGCGCCGAATCTCCGCTCGCAGCAGCTTCGTGACTTCGCCACGCATGCGAGCAGGAACGGCCTCCGATTCGACCTCTGGGTGAGGCCGACCACGCAGCTCTCGGGAGCGCTCGCACAAGAGGTCGCGACCGGAGCAATCAACCTGCGGTACATCCCATGACGAAGAAGAAGATCACCGCAGCCGAGCTGATGGCGAAGCTGAACGCCGACCCGAAGTTCGTGGCTGAGCGCGACGCGAAGGAGGCTGTGCGCCTGGCGCGTGTTGAGGCACTCCGCGTGGAGACGGCACCGGTGCTTCAAGAGCTTCGTGCCGCAGGGTGCTCGGTCTCTTCCGCGTCGGACCTTACGAAGCCGCCTTACCCGGACGCTGCTCCCTGGCCTGCATCCATACCCGTGCTGCTCGGTCACCTCCAGAGGGACGGCTACTCTGCGGACGCTCGCGAACTGTTCGCTCGCGCCTTGGCCGTTCCAGAGGCGAAGAGCGGCTGGGATGTGCTCACCCGTTTGTTCCAGAAGGAGCAAGCGAAGCCCCCCAAGGATGGGCTCGCAGCCGCGATTGCGGCCGCTGCGGACGACCAGGTGATCGGCGACGTCATCGCCCTTGCCCGAGACGCGCGGCATGGCTCGAGCCGCCTGCTCTTGCTGAGCGCGCTCGAGCGCTCGGCAGACCCGCGGGCGCGAGCCGCGCTGATGGACCTCGGCACCGACCCGGACCTCACCAAGGAGATCCAGGTCATTCTGCGGCGCCTCAAGCGGGCCAAGCGCTGACTGTTCGCAGCCTTGGTAATCTACGACGTGAGCCGCACGATCGCGTCCTCGAGCACCAGCAGCGGCGGGCGCTTGCTGCCCTTCAGCGCGAGGTCGGCCTCGGCGAAGATCGCGACCGCGCGTTCGAGCTCGCCGGGCTTGAAGCGCTTGGCCTGACGCGCGGCCTCTTGCGCCTTGAACGGCGGGAAGCCCGCGCGCTTGGCGGCCTCGTCGGCGCTCGCGCCGCTGTCGAGGAGCGCGCGGAGCTTGAGCATCTTGCGGATCGACGAGGCGAGCAGGCCGTGGAGCGGCAGGCCGCGGTCGCGCGGGTCGTAGTTCTCGTTGAGGAGTCGGAGCGCCGTCGCGCGATCGCGGGCCGCGACCGCGTCGGACAGGCCCCACACGGAGCCGACGCGGACGCGCGCGATGCACGCCTCGACGGCCTCTTCGGTGATCTCCTGCTTGTCGCCGACGTAGAGCGAGAGGCGCTCGATCGCGTCGAGCAGCGAGGCGAGCTCGTTGCCCACCAGATCGACGAGCGCGTCGGCGACGTCGGACGCGATCGCGTGGCCGCGGCGCTTGGTCTCCTCGCGCACGAACAGCGGGAGCATGTTCGGGCGGAGCGGCGCGCACTCGACGAGGATGTTCGCCTTCTTCGCGACCGTCGCGAGCTTGCGGCGCCCGTCGAGCTTGCTCCCGACGATCAGCATGACCGTGGACGGCGAGGGCGACTGCACGTACTCGGCGAGGGCGTCGGAGGGCGAGGACTTCGCCTTCTCCTCGCTCTTCTCGAGGCGCTCGACGCTGCGGAGGATGATCAGGCGGCGGCGCGCCATCATCGGCATCGTGTTGGCCGAGTCGACGATCTTGTTGACCGGCGTCTCGCCGGCCTCGAACACGTCGACGTTGAAGCCCGCGGTCGCGGCGTCGACCACGTGCTTGCGGGCCGCGGCGACGACGCGCGCGGCGAAGACCTGCTCGTCGCCGACGACCACGTAGACCGGGCGCGGTTTGCCGGCCTCGATCTCGCGGATGGCCTCGTCGGGGGTCATGGGGTCGTTATAGGGCGGGAAGGTCGGGTGAGGCGCTCGCTGACGCGCGCGCCTGGCGGCGGTCATGATCGTGCGGCACGATGGCTGCTGAGTGGAGCGGCGGGACCCAAAATCCCCGCGAAATTGGCCTGTAGCTGTCTTACCGATGTTACACGACAGCTACCTACATTATCGCTAAGGTGACACGCATGAGCTTCCTTCGCTCCCCCCTTCTCCTCTCCCTGTTCCTCGCCCTCGGCTGCTCGTCGGCGGCAGAGGACGACGCGGTCACGGGTGAGGACCAAGAGGTCGTGCCGGACTCCGCGAAGACGCCGTTCGACCAGGCGCCGGTCTGCGCGAAGATCTTCGAGCGTCACAAGGCGATCAAGGATCCGGACCTCAAGGACGGCTTCATTCGTTGGGCGTGCGGCGACGTCCCCGGCGTCACCGGGATCGATCGCGGCCAGGAGTACTGCGAGTACCAGGCGGTGTCGGGCGGCAAGAAGGTGAGCGCCGCGACCGAGCTCGTGGCCGGCAAGCCGCTCTACTGCTTGTTCTCGTCGGTGTACGCGGACGTGAAGGGCACCGAGGCCGCCACCGAGACGTACAGCAAGACGCTCGCGACGGCGCTCTCCACCAAGGAGAACCTCGACGCGACGTGCGACTACCCGCTCTCGGTCATGCACGTGGGCTTCAACACGCGCGGCGCCGCGACCGACCTCGTGCAGCAGTGCGCGGGCACCACGTCGGTCGTCAACGAGCTGCGCCAGGCCGCGTGCTGGCAGGCCGGCGTCGCCAACCCGCAGTACGCGTCCAAGCTCCGCACGCTCTGCCGCGGCAAGAACCTCGCCGACGAGGCGCGCTGGAAGAAGGCCGAAGCGCTCGGCGCGAAGGTCGTCGTCGACGCCAAGGACCCGAACTTCGAGACGCAGCACGACATCGCCGGCTGCATCAGCACCCTCAAGTACTTCCCCACCACCGCGTGGCGCAACAGCGACCCGACGATCTGCGCGCGCGTCACCCGCGCCACGACCGAGTGCTCGTGCAAGTACAACGCGATCCCCGACGCGGTCGAGGGCTTCACGTTCACCGGCTGGACCAACTCCGCGCTGCCCACCGGCTGTCGCTACGCAAAGGTCGGCGGCAAAGACTACCAGCACCTCGTGATCTGCCAGGCGTCGACCGCAGAGGTCGAGGACGTCGCGCTCAACCCGGTCTACGCGGGCGATCTGCAGGAGTTCTGTCATCAGCGCTTCGCCAACGACCTCGTGATGCGCGCGCCGCTCCGCGTGCTGCAGAAGCCGAGCACCTGCAAGACCGACTCGTCGTTCTGCAGCGCCTACGGCGGCCAGGGATGGAAGTGATGAAGCGCTGGGGGGTCGTGGTCGCGTGCGGGATCGCGGCGGCCTGCGGCAGCGCGCCGAACGACGACGCGGCCACCGCCGATGACCAGGAGGTCAAGGAGCGCATGGCGCTCTTCGGTGACGATCGCGTCGGCGACGCGTTGAAGAACAACCTCACCAAGGTGCCGGCCACCTTCCAGGACTTCGAGGCGCTGTTCTCCGTCGGGCGCAAATGCGCGCGCGAGGACAGCAAGGAGATCTTCGTCGTCGAGGAGTCCAACAGCCGCGTCAGCGGCACCGTGGTCAAGACCACCGGGCTCCTGCCGCGCGCGGTGATCACCGGCTGCAACACCGACCGGGCCAACCCCGACTCGGTGAAGAAGTCGTTCGAGCTGATGGCGGCGCTGGTGTCCAACCCGGACAGCCCCGGCGCCAAGAGCGGCGACGCGATGGTGTTCACGCCGCTCGAGGTGATGGCGCTCGACCGCCGCACCGGCACCTACAACTTCTACGTCTTCGAGTCGAACGGCGCGGGCAAGCCCGGCACCATCACCCGGCTCATTCGCGACGCGAAGACCTCGGTCACCAAGTCGTTCCGCCTCGCGCCCGGCGGCAAGGTGCAGAAGGCGACCGAGGCCGAGAAGCGCTGCTTCTCCTGCCACGTCAACGGCGGCCCGATCATGAACGAGATCGGCCAGCCGTGGACCAACTGGGTCAGCACGCGGAGCACGCTCCCGAAGGGCAGCTTCACCGGTGAGACGCTCTCGGTGGTGAGCGAGGCCGCGCCGATCTCCATGACCCACGACCGCTCGTCGCTCGCCAACGACCTCGAGCAGATCATGCGCGCGGGCATCCGCGTGTGGATCAACGGCGACACGCCCACCACCGGCTTCGGGTTGATGACGCTCGAGGGCTCGGCGCCCGGCGGCTTGCCGCTGCTCCTCAAGTCCAGCTTCTGCCAGACCGAGCTCAACTACCTCTCCGCGGCCGACATCGTGCCGCTCGAGCTCTTCGTCGATCCGCAGGCGGCGATCGGGTCGGGCATCGCGGCGCCGTCCCCCTACGCGTCCGAGGTGTTCCCCACGCTCTTGCCGATCCGCTCCGAGCACGACCGCCGGATCGAGATGTACCTGCTCAAGAGCGGCTACCTCACGGTCAACACCGTCGCCGCGCTCCGCGTGGTCGACGACGAGAAGGACATCTTCTCCGACGCGCGCTGCAAGCTCTACGACAAGGCGCTCGCCAACCTGCCGACCGACAAGGCGGCGATCGACGCGCACGTGCGCAAGGTCGTCGTCGACGCCGTGAAGGCCAAGCAGCTCGGCACCGTGTCCGCTGCGCGCGAGGCCTACCTGCTCGCGCTCCTCGACGCGGCGACCGCGGCCGACAAGCTCTCGTCGGCGCGCACCGCGTATCACGCAGACCTCAAGGCGCGCTTCGACAAAGCCGCCGCGCTCCTCACCACGGCCTCCGGTCGCACCACGCTCAAGGCGCGGGTGACGGCGAAGAAGGCCGCGGCCAAAGCCATGTTCCCCGACGCTGCCAACCCCATGCCGATCTTGGAATAAGCCCATGAAACGCCTCTCCCTGTTTCTTGTCGCCGGTCTCTTCGCCTGCTCCTCCACCAACGAGGACAACGCCGTGACCGGTGAAGAAGAGGAGCTCGTCGCGGGCGCCTGCTCGATCACCGACGGCAGCACCAACCGCAGGATGACCTCGGCGAACCGCGCCAAGCTCGACGACCCCTTCTTCAAGCTCGTCCTCGCCGGCGGCTCGGGCAAGAAGTGCCCGCTCACCACCAAGGACGCGATCGCGCGCATCGAGGAGGAGACGAAGGCCTCGATGAAGAGCTTCGTCGTGTCCGAGCGCGGCGATCAGCCGACCAACGGAAAGACGGGCTACCGCTTCATCGGCGTGCCCACGATCGACGGCAAGAGCGACGTCGTCTTCTACAGCATGCTCGGCAGCAAGGCCGGCGTGTCGCAGGACTTCCTCGAGGTGATGGCGCTCTCCACCACCCGCAACGCGTGGCTCTACTACGCGCTCGAGGGCGGCAAGTGGACGCTGGTGGGCGACGGCTCCACCGTCGTCCCCGGCGAGGCGCCGAAGTTCCGCTGCGCGAGCTGCCACACCACCGGCGCGCCGCTCATGAAGGAGCTGCAGGACAGCTGGAACAACTGGAACTCGATCTGGTTCTCGATGCCCGATCCCGGCTCGCAGGAGGAGACCTTCAAGAAGCTCTTCTCGTCGAAGGGCGGCGCGGAGAACCTCGAGAAGTTCTTCTTCACGTCGATCAAGGCGCACGCCAAGGGCTACGTCGAGCGTGAGCTCGCCAAGCCCTCCGGGCTGAAGAAGGTGCTCAAGCACGCGATGTGCGAGCTCGGCGAGCCGAACCTGGTCACGTCGCACAACAAGCACAGCACCCGCTTCGGCAAGGTCTCCGCGTCTTCGTTCATGAACTTCCCGCCGTCGATCCTGGTGAGCCAGCTCCTCAAGGCCGGCAGCAAGCAGGGCGGTTACGCGAGCGTCGTGAACATGAACCTGCCGGCGATGAACTCGCTCTCGCTCAACGGCACGTCGTACAGCAAGGCGCTCGAGACCATCGGCAGCAAGATCGGCGGCGAGGCCGGCGACACGATGTTCGGCCTCTCGTTCCCCGAGCGCGGCTTCATGGACAACATGGTGGTCGAGGAGCTCGTGGCGAAGGGGGTCCTCGACAAGGACCTGCTCACCGACCTGCTCATGACCGACTTCACCGTCCCGGCGTACTCCAAGGTGCGCTGCGATCTGGCTGCCACCGCGCCGGACAAGGGCGCGACGGCCGAGGAGGTCCGGGCTGCCTGGGCTGCGAACCTCAAGACCTCGACGCTGAAGGGCGCCAAGGAGCTCGCGGCTCGCCTCGAGGACAAAGCGGACTTCGCCAAGCACGAGACCGCCGTCGAGACGTTCCTCAAGGCCTGCAACGCCCGCAACACCAGCGAGGCCGACGCCTACGCGCTCGACATCGTCAAGCTCGCCTCGCAGCGCCGCAAGGAGTTCCTCGAGATCTACGAGCCGCTCGTCGAGTCGGCGGATCTCCTCCCGTCCGACACGCTCACCGACACCAAGCCCCACGCGTTCCGCCTGAACGCCACGACCTGCAAGCTCGAAGCGCAATAACCGGGCATACTTCCGACTTCGGAATGCGCCGGCTGGTCTTCCTCCTGAGTGCGGCGGTCACGGTCCTCGTGGCAGGCAACGCGTCGGCGTTCTGCCGCACGATGACCTGCCGCGGCGCCAGCTGCACGACCGACGACGAGGGCTGCGTCACCACCGGCAAGCCGCTGTTCTGGGCCGGTGGCTGCGTCGGCTACAGCCTCGAGAAGTCGCTCACCCAGAACCTGCCGCACGCGGAGACGCGCATCGCCATTCAGCGCGCGTTCTTCGCGTGGACCGAGGTCGACTGCCCGACGGGCGGACGCTCGAGCCTGTCGTTCAGCGGCATGCCGGACACCGCGTGTCGCAAGAGCGAGTATCGAAAGAGCGGCACCAACGTCAACGTCATCTTCTTCCGCGACGACGACTGGCAATACAAGGACGAGGACAACACCCTCGCCAAGACCACCGTCACCTTCAGCAATGAGACGGGCGAGATCTACGACGCCGACATCGAGGTCAACACCGCCACCAACGCGGTGAGCGTCAAGACAGACAAGGTCCGCTACGACCTCGAGTCGATCATGACCCACGAGGTCGGGCACCTGCTCGGGCTCGCGCACTCGGGCGATCCGAGCGCCACCATGTTCGCGTCGTACGAGCCGGGGTCCACCGAGCTGCGGACGATCTCCAACGACGACGTGGCCGCGGTCTGCACGGTCTACCCGCCGGGGCGAAAGGCCACCTGCGACACGACCCCGCGCGGCGGGTTCGCGGCCTCGTGCGACGCGCCCGCCGACGACGGCGGCTGCGCGTACGGAAATGGGTCACACTACGGGCTCGGTTTGGGGTTCGGCTTACTTGCCGCGTGCTCGCTCGCGGCGCGACGTTTGCGGAGGAGCTTACGATGAGGCTTTGGACGATTGTGCTTCCCCTCGCGATGTTCGCGGCGATGCCCTCGTGCAGCAGCAGCGACGCGCCGGCCACGGAGAAGCCGCTGTGCACCCCCGGCGCCAACGTCTTCTGCCGCTGCGCGGATCCGAACAGCGAGGGCACCAAGCGCTGCGCGGACGACGGCAAGTCGTTCAGCGAGTGCGACTGCGGCGCCGTCACGCCGGAGGACACCGGCACCGTCGAGGAGGACACCTCCACCCCGCCCGAGGACACCTCGCCCGGCGAGACGATGGTGGGCGGCGAGGAGAAGTGTCCCGGTAAGACCGTCGCGGTCGATCCGATGAAGGAGCTCGTCATCGACGGCGACACCACCTCGGCCGCCAACGACAGCACCGGCACCGGCGCGTGCGCGGCGGCGGCGGGCAACGACCACGTCTACGCGGTCATCCCCACCGGCACCGGCAAGCTGTCGATCAAGCTCGCGGGCACCGCCGGCGGCCTCGACCCCACGCTGATCGTTCGCGAGAACGACTGCATGACCGGCAACCAGATGGCCTGCGGCGAGACGACCTCGGTCGGCGGCGTCGAGACCGCCAACATCAACGTGACCACCGGCAAGACGTATTACGTGTGGGCCGACGGCAAGGCCGGCACCGCCGGCGTCTACAAGCTCACGCTCAACCTCACCACCGGCTCGTTCTGCGGCGACGGCACCGTCGACAACGGCGAGGGCTGCGACGACATGAACAAGGTCGCGGGCGACGGCTGCGAGAACGACTGCCGCCCCACCGGCGACATCGCCGCCTCGGACAAGTGCCCCGGCGTGACGGCGCACGTGTGGCCGGGCAAGACGCTCACGTTCTCCGGGAGCACCACCGACGCCAACGTCACCTACGGCGAGGCGAGCGCTTGCGCGGGCTTCGGCAACAGCGCGCCCGACCGCGTCTACGCGCTCGTCTCGCACAAGACCGGCACCATGACGGTCGAGGTCGACGGCATGTACAACGTCGGCTTCTACGTGCGCCGCGCGCCGTGCGAGACGGGCATGCAGATCGCCTGCGCCAACTCGGTCGGCGCGTCGACGATTCCTCAGACCGAGAAGACGACATTCCCGGTGAGCGACGGCCAGACGTACTACTTGATCGTGGACGGCGCGCTCACGGCGAAGGGCGCGTTCACCGTTAAGGCCAGCGTGCTCTGACGGCCTACGAGGCCCTGGCCGCGCGAGCGGCGGGCCAGCGCACGCCGCACTTCTGCGCGAGCGAGAGCGCGTCGCGCGGCGCGTGGCCATGGGCGGTGTTGTCGAAGAAGACGAACACGTCTCGCTTCCGCCGATGCGCGCGGATCTTCATCGCCCAGCGCTGAAGCGTCTCGTCGCTGTAGCCGCTGCGATAGAGCTCGGTGTCACCGTGCAGGCGGACGTAGACGAGATCGCTGGTGGTCCGATCGATCATGGGGAACCGCTCCGCGGTGTCGGCGACGCACGACGCGATGTCGTGCTCGACGAGGAGGTCGATGAATCGCTCGTCGAGGAACGACGGATGGCGCACCTCGAGCGCGTAGCGGATCGGTCTCCGAGCGTCGGTGCGGAGATACGCCCGACCGCTGACCCGTTGGTCGTGCCGGCGCGCGAGCCTCGCCGCTGCCTCGGTGTCGCGCGGGAGCGCGTCGAAGAACGCGGCTAGGCGCTCGCGATCGAACGTGAGCTGGGGCGGGAGCTGCCACAGGATCGGACCGAGCTTGTCGCCAAGGGCGAGGATCCCGGAGGCGAAGTAGTTGGCGAGCGCGACGCGCGGCTCGGTCAGTCGCTTCATGTGCGTGATGAAGCGCGAGCCCTTCACCGCGAAGACGAAGCCGTCCGGCGTCGCGTCGCGCCAGCTCCGGTAGGACTCCGGTCGCTGCAGCGAATAGAACGGACCGTTGAGCTCCACCGCGTTGAACAGCGAGCCGATGTAGGCGAGCTCGTCCTGCCTGCGGAGCCCGTCCGGGTAGAACACCTTGCGCCACTCCGGATAGAGCCAGCCCGAGACGCCGATGCGTGTCTCGCCCATGGACGGGTTCTCTGCAGCTGTTAAGCCCAGTGTGCTCTGCGCCGTTAAGAATCGGTGATGCGATCCTTCCTCGCGCTCACTGCACTCACGTGGATGCTGGCGTCGTGCTCCTCCGAACCGACCAACCCCGGCGGTGCGGCGGGCGGAGGCGGCAGTGGGTTGCTCTACTTTGCGCGCTCCGTCAGCCTCGACATCCACAAGATCAACCTCGCGACCGGCGAGGACATCAAGCTCGGGAAGGGCGACGATCCGTTCAGCACCTCCGAGGGCACGCTGATCTTCGCGACCCCGCTCGATCTCGCCGAGTCGGACGAGTCGCTCGCGACGCACCGGATCATCGTCGAGCACGACAACTCGGGGATGAAGCCGTGGACGACGGGGTTCCAGTCGCCGCAGCTGTCGCCCGATGGGACGAAGATCGTCTACACGAACCTGCTCGACGCGATGTACGTCGTGAACCGCGCCGACGGCGCCGTGCTCAAGCGTCATGAGCCCAAGGGAGCGACGGAGGGCTGGATCCACCCCACGTGGACGCCGGACGGCCGCATCGTGGTCGGCGGCGGGTTCGCCAACCAGGGGCTCTACCTCTCGGACGAATCGCTGAGCACGTTCACCCGCTTCGATCCGATGCTCGCCTACCCGCGCGAGCCGGCGGTGTCGAAGGACGGAACCAAGGTCGTCTTCGTGCTCAACGACCGGGTGCACACCATCAACATCGACGGCACCGGCCTCAAACGGATCGACGAGAGCGACGACGTCGACACCATGCCCGCGTGGTCGCCGGACGGGCAGAAGGTGATCTACCGCGTGAGCGGTCGGATCAAGATCCTCCCGGCCGAGGGCGGCAAGAGCACCGACCTCTGGGATATGCACCCGGCGCTGAAGGATAAGTTCTCGGTGATGACCGGCTCGCCGCTGCAGTGGAAGTGAAGGCAGCGCCGGAGCCGCGCGCGTAAGCGAGCGGGTTGTCTCGTGCTCGTTGTCTCGTGCTCGACAACCCGCTCCCTGACGGTCGCGGCTCCGGGGCAACCGCGCGCTGATGCGCGCGGCCCCGTCGTTTTCGTCGCCCTACGCGAGGCCGCTGATGGGGGCGCTCATCAGTTTTTGCACCAGCTCGGGCGCGGACTTCTGGCCGAGGATTCCCTCGGCCACGGTGGTGAGGATCGGCGCGGCGACTTTGTGGCGCGCGGCGAACTCGGCGATCCGCGGGGCGAGCTCGATCGCCTCGATGCGCTGGCCGAGCTCTTTGACCGCGTCGTCGATCGACGCGCCCTTGGCGAGCGCTTCGCCGAGCCGCACCTCGGGCCGTGCGTTCTGCGACATCGCCGCGAGGAGATCGCCGAAGCCGCCGAGGCCGAGGAACGTGCGCTCCTGGGCGCCGGCGGCGATCGCCACGCGCGCCGACTCGTGCACGCCGCGGATCGCGAACGCCGACGCGAGACCGGCCGCGACGCCCGCGCCGCGCGCGAAGCCGACGGCGATCCCGAGGATGCTCATCAACGCCGACGCCCACTCGAGGCCGAGCAGATCGTCGGTGGTGTAGATGCGGACCGTGGCGCCGGCGAGGTTCTCGCGCACCTCTTCGAGCACCTCGGGGTAGTGCGAGGCGGCGACCATCACCGACGGCAGGCCCTTGGCGAGCTCCTCGGTGAGCACCGGGCCGCCGAGCGCGCCGAAGCGACGCGCCGGGGTCTCTTCGCGGAGGATCGCCGAGATGGTCGCCAGCTCGTCGCCCTCCCACGAGGGATCGCTGCTCGGTCGCGGCACGAGGCCGCGGATGCCGTGGACCAGCACGTGGTGGCCGTCGAGGTGGTCGCCGAGCTCGCGCGCGAGCTCGCGCACGTGGGTGGACGGGACCGCGAGCAGGATGGTGCGCCCGTGTCGCGCGAGCGCGGCGAGGTCTTCGGTGCGCTCTACCGCGCTCGGCAGATCTCCGTGCGGGCGGCGGCTGTAGAGCAGCACCGAGGAGCCGGCGGCGTGCGCGGCGGTGGCGAGCGCGACGCCCCAGGCGCCGCCGCCGACAACAGCGAGCTGCTTCATCGGGCGATCCCTCCGTGCCAGGCGACGCCGTGCGCGGCGAGACGGTTCTGGTAGTAGAGCAAGACCTTCGGATCGAGGAGCGCCACGCCCTGCTCGCGGCTGCGCAGGATCGCGTGCGAGTGGTAGCCGTTGAGCGCGCGCTCGGCGTCGCCGAGCACCTCGGTGGCGGTGGCGCCGCGGACCGCCGACGACAACGTGATCGCGTCCCGGCCCTCGAGGTCGAGCAGCCTGCGTTGGGTGCGCTCGATCTCGTCGATGAGATCGCGCCACGGAACGACGCTCTCGTCCCGGCGGCGCACCAGCGCGAACAGATCGGCGTTGGGCATCCGCTTGCGGAGCAGCGCGAAGGCGGCCGTCGCGACGACGTGCGTGGGCATCGCCACGGTGTCCTTGAGGTAGTGCTCCATCACCACCTCGCCGAGCTCGCGCGTGTATTGCGCGTCGCGCGAGTGGTCGATGGTGACCTTGCCGTCGCGGTCGACGATGTAGCTCCGCGGGTCGACCTCGCGGCCGCGGCGGTCGTAGCTGCGGCCGTCGTCGTCGACCTCGTTGCCGAACGGGTCGAGCGGCTGCCCGAACCGCACCGCGCACGACTCCTCCATTTGCACGAGCTTGCGCGCGAGAGAGGTGAGGCGGTCGACGCGCGTCGACTCGTCGTCCTCGATGATGTAGCGAGCGCGGCCCTGCTCCTGCAGCCAGTCGTCGATGAGCGTCTCGGCCTCGAGCGTGAGCATGTAGTTGATCGTCGCGGGGACGAAGAACACGCGCTGGCTCTTGCCCTGCTGGGTGGTGCGGATGTAGGCCTCGAGCCCGGTGCCGGCGAGGCCGAGCTTGAGCTTGCGCTCGACGCCGCCGCTGCGCGAGCGCGTGCCGCCGGGGAAGAACAGGGAGTGGAACCCGCGCTCGATGAGCATCGACGAATACGTCTTGAGCACCTGCTTGTAGAGCTCGAACTTGAGGCGGCGGTCGATGCGATACGCGCCGAGGTTGCGCATGAAGAACGACAGCAGCGGGTTGGTGAAGAGGTTCTTGCCCGCGCCGTAGGTGACCGGCGGCAGCCCCGACGCCTGCAGCGCGTAGGCGAAGACCGGCGAGTCGAGGTTCGAGAGGTGCGTGGGCACGTAGACGACGGTGCCGAGCTCGGCGAGGCGACGGATCTGCGCGATCTTGCCGGAGCTGACGATCCGCTCGGCGAGCGCCTCGCCCTTGAGGATCTCGAGCGGGTTGCGCTCCGCGATGATGCCGGGGCGGAGGAACACGGACATGCCCGCCGGTAGGAAGCGGCTCGCGAAGTAGTGGACGCGGCGATCGAAGTTGCCGTTGATGTCGTGCGCGAGCTCGAGCGCCTGCTCGCGGAGCAGCTCGAGCGCGCGTCCCCTCCCGCCGTCGTTGACGAGGCCGCCGAGCATGCGCGCGACCTTGCGCCAGCGCGTGACGGCGTCTTGGTCGCCGGCCAGCTCGAGCCGCCGGATCTCGTGGAAGGCTGCGTCGTTGAGGAGGAGGACCGGATCGCGCGTCTCGGCGATCACCCGATCGACGACCGCCTGCACCAGCTCCTGGCGTTGCTCGTTGAAGTGGAAGATCGGCGCCCGCGACACAGAGGCAGAATAATGGAGCCGCGCGCGTTAGCGAGCGGGTTGTCGTGGGTTGTCGTGATGAAAACGCAACGACCCGCTCCCTCACGGTCGCGGCTCAGTTTCGGTCGCGGCTCCGGCTCACTTCTGCTTCGCCAGCGCCTCGGCGAACAGGGTGTCGTAGTCGCCGGCGCGGAACTTGTCGCTTCCGAGCACGTCGCGGAGGAAGTCGCGGTTGGTGATCACCGGGCCGATGGTGAGCGCGGCGAGGGCCGCGTCGAGCCGCGCGATGGCGGCGGCGCGATCTCCGCCGTGGGAGACGATCTTCGCGATCATCGGGTCGTAGAAGGGGGTGACCTTGGAGCCCTTCTCGACGCCGGCCTCGATCCGCAGGTCTTTGTCGGCGGCGGGCCACACCAGCTCGTCGACCGGGCCGGGGCGGGGGAGGAAGCCCTTGCGCGGCTCCTCGGCGTAGAGGCGCACCTCGATCGAGTGCCCGCTCGAGCGGGCGTTCTTCACCACGTCGGGGAGCTTCTCGCCGGCCGCGACGCGGAGCTGCGCCTCGACGAGATCGAGCCCGGTGCACATCTCGGTGACCGGGTGCTCGACCTGCAGGCGCGCGTTGACCTCGAGGAAATACGGCTCGGTGGGCGAGCTCGAATCGACGATGAACTCCACGGTGCCGGCGTTGACGTAGTGCGCCTTGGTCACGACCGCGAGCGCGCGCTCGAACAGGAGCTTGCGCGCGCGCTCGCCGAGCTCGCCGGCGAACAGCGGCGACGGCGACTCCTCGAGGATCTTCTGGTGGCGGCGCTGCACCGAGCACTCGCGCTCGCCGATCGCGACGGCGCCGCCGTGCGCGTCGCAGAACACCTGCACCTCGATGTGGCGCGGCGACTGGATGTAGCGCTCGAGGTAGATGCGCGGGTCGTTGAACGCCTGCGCGCCGCGGTCGCTGCACGACTTGAGCGCGCGCTCGATGCCGCTCTCGTCCTTGACGACCTGCATGCCGATGCCGCCGCCGCCGCCGACCGCCTTGACCACGATCGGGTAGCCGATGCGGTTGGCCTCGGCCTTCGCCACCGCGACGTCGTCGGTGGGGATCGGCTCGTCGACGCCCGGCACCGGCGGCACGCCCGCGGAGAGCGCGACGTGACGCGCGCGCATCTTGTCGCCGAAGGCGTCGAGCGCGGCGGGCGGGGGGCCGATGAAGACCACGCCGGCGTCGGCGAGCGCCTGCGCGAACGAGCTCTTCTCGGACAGGAGCCCGTAGCCGGGGTGCACCGCGCTGGCCCCGGTCTGCTTGATGGCGTCGAGGATCGCAGCCTGATTGAGGTAGCTCTCCTTCACCTGCGCCGGGCCGACGCGGACGCGCTCGTCGCACTCGAGCGTGTGCGGGGCATCCTCGTCGGCGTCGCTGTAGATCGCGACCGTCTTGATCCCGAGCCGCTTGCAAGTCCGCGCGATCCGCCGAGCGATCTCGCCGCGGTTGGCGATGAGCACCTTTTCGAACATGAGGGCTCGATACCGCTTCTTTTTCGCGGGTGAAAGCCTCAGCGCACTTCCCAAGAACCCGTCAGGGCGCGTCGCAGGCTTTCCAGCTCGCGGCGTCCTTGGCGCTCATCTGGCACTGGTGGACGCCGATCTCCATCCAGCCGTCGCAGTCCTTGACCAGCTTGCTCACGTCGTCGGCGGTGACGGCCGCGACCTTCACCGCGTGCTCGGCGTACTTCGAGCACTCGTCGCCGGTGAACTTGCGGAGCACGGCGCCGCGGGCGACGAGCCCGGCCTCCCACGCGCGCGCCGCCATCCCGCCGCAGGCGCGGAACTCCTCGGCGTTCTTCGCGCGGCGGCTGCACATGCTGACGCCGCGGTCGTCCTGGGTGGGACAGAACCGATCGAACTCAGCGAGGGCCTCCTTGGGCTTGCCGCGGGCGCTCTTGCGGAGCTGATCGACGTCGATCGGGACGCCGTAGATGCCGGACTGCTTCACCACCGCCTCCGGGATGTTCTCGAGCGCCGCGAGCGCGACGCCACGGCCGAGGAGGTGGTTGCACTCCTCCCCGGTCAGCTTCCGATTGCAGGACGGCAGGGCCAACGCGAGCGTTGCGAGGAGCAGGGCTTGGCGCATCGAAGCAGCCAGCCTACGACGATCGGGATGGCCGAGGGATCGAAGAAGCTACCGCTCTCGGATAAGGCGGTCCTCCTCCTCAAAGAGGTCGACGGGCTGTTCGACGAGCTCGACGACCTGATCAAGAACCCGGACGTCCAGCAGGCGCTCGGCGAGCTCAAGGTCAACTCCTCGATAGCGATGCTGGCCGCAGACGGGCTCCGCGCTTACCTCAAGGGCGACAAGGAGACGGCGATGGAAGATCTCTCCACCGCCTCCGAGGAGATCGCCCAGCGCTTCGCCCAATCCGCCAAGGGCGACGCGTAAACGAAGGGGCCGCGGGCGTAAGCCTCGTCATTACGCGATGCGCGACGGGCCGGAGTTGCCAACGCCGGCCCGCCGCTCCTTCACCGAGCGTTCTTGAACAGCTCCGCCCGAGCGCGCTACCCACGCCGACCCGAGCACGCCGGCAGGCTCGGGGAGCCCGCAGAGAGAGCCCATAGTTCGCTAGGCGCTCGCTGACGCGCGCGCCTATCCCGCCGCCCCACCCGAACGCCGACGCAAACGCGAACGCAGACGCAGACGCGAACGCAGACGCAGACGCAGACGCAGACGCAGACGCGAACGCAGACGCAGACGCAGACGCGAACGCAGACGCAGACGCGAACGCAGACGCAGACGCAGACGCAGACGCAGACGCAGAGTGGTCACCGCAGCGAGTCCTTCGGCGCAACCGCCGTCTCTCGCGCGCCGCCCCGCGGCCCGCCCGTCAATCGTCGAGCGCGATCCGGATCGCCTCTTCCACCCGACGCACCGGGATCACCTCGACCCCGCTGCGATCGTTCCCGGTCATCCGCTCCGCCGTGGAGGCCGGCACGATCGCGCGTTTGAAGCCCATCGACGCGGCCTCGCCGAGGCGCGACATGCCGCGCGCGACGCCCCGCACCTCGCCGGCGAGGCCGATCTCGCCGAAGGCGACGAGATCGCGCGCGCACGGGCGATCGCGCGCGGCCGAAGCGACGGCGATCGCGAGCGGGAGGTCGATCGCCGGCTCGTCGATCGTCAACCCACCCGCGACGTTGGCGAACACGTCGGCGCCGGCGAGCATGAAGCCGACCTTGCGCTCGAGGACGGCGAGGATGAGCGCGAGCCGGGTGGACGCGAGCCCGGTGGTGACGCGGCGGCCGTTGCCCTGACCGACGCTGCCGACGAGCGCCTGCACCTCGACGAGCACCGCGCGCGCGCCGCCCTCTTGCGGCGTGACCGGCGCGACCACGCTGCCGCTCGCGTGCGCGGGGCGCTCGGCGAGGAACAGCTCCGAGGGGTTGGGCACCTCGGCGAGGCCGCCCTGCGCCATCTCGAACACGCCGACCTCGGTCGCCGACCCGTAGCGGTTCTTCGACGCCCGGAGCGCGCGGAACGCGTTGCCGCGCTCGCCCTCGAACGAGAGCACGACGTCGACCAGGTGCTCGAGCACCTTCGGGCCGGCGAGCGCGCCGTCCTTGGTGACGTGGCCGACGAGGAACAGCGCGATGCGCTCCTTCTTGGCGAGGTCGACGAGGCGCGCGGTGACCTCGCGGAGCTGCGAGACGCTGCCGGCCGCGCTCTCGAGCTCGGCCGAGCGGAGCACCTGCACCGAGTCGACCACCAGCGCCGACGGACGCGCGAGCCGCGCGGCGTCCTCGACCTCGGCGACGTCGCTCGCGCCGACGATCTGCAGGCGATCGCCGAGCGATTGGTCGCCGAGGATGCGCCGCGCGCGCAGCGCGATCTGCGCGACCGACTCCTCGCCCGACGAGTAGAGCGCGCGCGCGCCGCGCTTGGCGAGGCCGGCGAGCGCCTGCAGCAGCAGCGTGGACTTACCGACGCCCGGATCGCCGCCGACGAGCACGACGCTCCCGAGCACCGCGCCGCCGCCGAGCACCCGATCGAGCTCCTCGATGCCGGTGGGCAGGCGCGCCGCGGCGTCCTCGGGGACCTCGCCGATCGAGACCGGCTTGTTGGCTGCGGTGGGCAGGGAGCCGCGCGACTTCTTGCCGGCGACGATCTCCTCGACGAGCGTGTTCCACCCGCCGCACCCCGGGCACCGCCCGAGCCAACGCGGCGCCGAGGCTCCACACGCCTGACAGATGAACTGGGTGCTCTGCTTGGCCATCGCGTTGGTTCGACAGCAACTAGCACCCGGTTGCGCGCGCGCGAAACCTCAGAGCTCGAGGCCCACCGTTACGAACGCGACGTTCGCCGGATCGTAGGTGAGCCTTCGCGCGAGCTGGCCGCGGACGGCGAGCGGCAGCCGATACCAGGCGAACCGGAGGGTGAGCGCGCCGCCGAACGAGAGCAGCGGATCGCGGCGGTCGAGGAGCGAGGCCGCCATGCCGAACAGCTCGACGTCGATCTGCCGGAGGAAGAACGAGGGCAGCACGTAGAGCGACGACGCCGAGCCCCAGTCGATGATGATCGGATAGCGATACGCGGCGTCGGCCACCGCGACCCCGTTGCTGTAGATGCCGAGGTCCTCGAAGCCGCGGAGCGACTCGGCGAGGATCAGCGCCGGCGGGAGGATGTCCTGCGGGTCGGTCTCGGGCAGCTCGCGACGCGCCGAGCGCCCGATCATCTCGCCGCTGCCGCCGATCTGGAGCAGCGACATGGGCGGACCGTATAGCTTCCTTATGCGACCGCCGAGGCGAAAGGTGTGGCGCTTGGAGAGCGGCAGCGGCATCACCGCGGTGAACGCGCCGCGGAGATCGGCGAGCGGCCACTCCACGCCGTTGGCCCGCTCGGGGTAGTAGCTCGCGTCCCCGAGGAGCACGAGCGCGCGGCGCGCGCCGGCGTAGGGAGTCGACTCGACGGCGGCCCATCGCGCCTCGACCGTGCCGCCGACGAAGCGCAGGTTGTCGAGCCGGTCCTCGTCGAGCCGGCGGCGGTGGAGCCCGAGGTACTGCGCGCGCACGGCGACCGAGTTGCCGAAGAACTCGCGGAGCATCTCGAGGCTCGCGACCGTCTCGCGGGAGATCACGCGATTGAGCTCGACGTCCTTGTCGTCGACCTCCGCGGTGTAGGTGGCGACGTGCGACGCCGAGACGCCGAAGTACCAGGGCGCCGCGGCGGCGTTCAGGTAGCCCACGCCGCCGCTGTAGAGGCGGTGGACGTAGTCGACGATCCCCTGCAGGCCCCAGCGGTGGAAGCCGAGCCTGTCTCCGCCGATGGCGCCGAGGCCGAGCGCGAAGCTGCGGTTGCCGCCGCCGAACACTGGCCCGCGGACCTGCGGGCGGAACAGGTTGTCGAAGTGGGAGTACTTGCCCTCCTCGACGATCGTCGGCGGCTTGTCGACGACCGGGTTCGCGGTCGCGTGCGCGTAGGTGTCGGTCGGCGAGAGGATCGGCGGCGGGAGGTCGGGGTAGTTGTATGCGGGCGGCGCCTCGGCCTCGGGCGGCGGCGGCGCGGGCTTGTCGCTCGGGAGCGGGATCTCGTCGAGCGACCACCGCCACCCCGCGCGATCGAAGAATCGGAGCGTGCCCTTGTGCGGGCGCGGTCGGTACGCGAGGAACGGCGCGTCGGTCAGCCGGCGATACGCGCCGAGCGCGGTGTCGGCGAGGAACGCCTGCAGCTTGCCCTCGTAGGGCGCGACGAACGTGATCTGGTGGTCGTCGAGCCAGCGCGCCTCGGTCGCCGCGCCGTCGGGCGAGGGGACGAACGCGATGCGCTGGCCGGTGTTGCGATCGAACACCGCGACGCGCGACTCGCTGCCCTCGAAGATCGTGGCGACGACGCGCTTGCCGTCGGGCGACACGCGCGGATCGACGAGATAGGTGCGGGCGGGCACCTGCGCGATCGTGCGGATCGCGCCGGTCGCCAGGTCGACCTCGCCGAGGGCCCACCGGTCGCCGTGCGCGCGCGAGAAGATGTACTTGGTGCCGGTCGCGTCGAGCGAGCCGCCGGCGCCGCCGAGGTCGCGCGCCACCTCGGTGAGGGTGTCGTGCTCGATGTCGAGCCGCAGCAGGCGATTGGTGGGCTGCACGTGTCCGAGGTCGAGCGCGACGAAGTAGAGCGCGCGACCGTCGCGGGTGAACGAAAGGCCCGAGGTGGTGAGCGGCGACGAGACGATCAGCGTGCGCGGCGGGAGGATGTCGGTGAGCGTGCGATCGATCTTCAGCGCGCCGTCCGGCCCGTAGACGCGGAGGCGCGTCGGCTGGTCCTGGCTCGAGTCGACGGTGACCTCGCTGCCGTCCTCGCCGCGCTCGTAGCGCGCCTCGGTCCCGAGCGCGCGGATGGTCTTCTGCTCGGCCGGCTTGCGCGGCACCGGCAGCGCCATGAGCTCGGCGTCGAAGTCGTTGATCAGCGACGCGAGCGTCTTGCCGTACACGCTCTTGAAGCGCGTGTTGACGCCGAAGGGAAAGAGGATCGCCCCCGCTTGGTTGCGCACGACCTGCCAGAGCTTGTCCTCGCCGTGGGTGCGCGCGAGCCAGTCGACGAAGTGCGAGCCCACGAGGTAGTGGCTGCCGAACGGCGTTTGGCGGTGCAGCTCGCTGAGGTCTCCGCCGTTGATCCCGCGCCCGGCGACGCCGGCGCGGAAGACGCCGTTCCAGTAGCGCGAGCCGAGCCGCCCGCCGCTCTGCAGCCGGGTCTCGTAGAAGACCGCGAGGCCCTCCCAGAACCACGCGTCGAGCCCGACCTGCGGCGTGTACGCGTCGCCGAAGACGCTGGTGAGGAAGCCGGGGAAGCCCGCGATCTGCGTGGCCTGGATGTAGTGGACGATCTCGTGACAACCGATGAAGCCGGGGTCGGGGGGGATGCCGAACAGCACGAACGCGTCGGTCGTGTTGTGCGTCGGAACCACCGCGACCGGCTCGCCGGCGACGGGCGGGATCACGTAGGCGTTGTTGAGCGGGACCTCGGGGAAGATGAGCGTGATGAGCCGATCGCTGTGATCGTTGTGCACGAACGCCGCGTGCCGCAGCTTGTCGACGCACGCCTCGATCCGCCCCGCGAACCGCAGCGCCTCGTCGCGGCGGTGCGCAGGGTAGTAGAGGCGCATCGCGCCCGTCTCCATCACGCGCATGTCGGAGCGCGCGAGGGCGGCCTGCGTCGCGCCGTCGAAGCGACGCGCGACCGTGCACCCGCTGGTGACGGCGAGGAGCGCGACGGCGGCCAGGCTGCGGAGCACGGGGACGGTATCTAGCCGCCGTCGGTTGCGCTGTCGCCTGCGGCGTCGGCGCCGGTCTCGCTGCCGGCGTCGGCGCCGGTCTCGGTCGAGGTCTCGGCCGCGGTGCCGGTGTCGGTGACTGCGGTGCCGGTGTCGACGCCGTCGTCGGGGCGGGTGGTGATCGGGCCGTCGCCGAAGTCGCCGCTGTCGGTCGCGGTGACCGCGGCCGGCTCGTCGTCGCTGCAGCCGGCGACGAGACAGAGCGCAAGAGGAAGCAGATAAAGAGATTTCACGCGCGCCAGCATATCACCGTCAGGGCGCTTTTCTCGCGTAGAGCGTGGCGATGGTGAACGCTCCGGCCTCGAGCTTCGCGCGACCGGTGTCGAGATCGCCCTTGAGCGAATACACGCACCCCTCGCGCGTCGCGGTGACGTTCGCGTCGGTGAGCTCGCCCGGCGTGAGGCCCGACACGTACACGAGCCCGCGCTTGGTCGTGACCTTGCCGCCGGTGTCCTTCGGCGGATCGCCGTCGACGTAGAGGACCTTGGCGTCGGGGTGTCCCTTGATCGCGATCGTCACGTCCTGACCGCCGGCGCAGGGGCCGGTCTTCGGCGCACCGACGCCGATCGCCGCGTAGGCGTGGGTGGCGTCGTAGCCGGGCATGAGCGGCTTCCAGGTGGCGGCGTTGCGGAGCGCGAGATCGAGCGTGGAGTAGTCGACCGGCCACGCCTGCTCGGCGGTGAGCGTCGGGAGGAAGTCGGCCTTGTCGTAGCGACGGGTGGCCGGGAGGTTGGTGCTGACCCACGCGTGCCACAGGCCGCCTCCGGCGGTCTTGGCGGCGACGCCGCTGCAGCCGTCCCAGCCGACCGACACGCCCTCGACCGGCGCGCCGGTGGTGCCGGCGGGCTCGCGCGTGGTGGTCTTGCCCTCGAGGAGAATCCACGGCGGCGGCCCGCACGAGACGTATGGATCGCGCACCACCAGCGTCGCGCGCGACACGACCCCGGGCTCGACGAGGACGCCGCCGGGCGCCGCGTTCACCACCACGTCGCAGCCCGCTTTCTCGCCCTTGATCGTGACCTTGGTCCCGGCGGCGAGCCCGGTGATCGACGCGATGCCCGACGGCGTGGTCATCGTCGCGCCGGTCTTGGGCGCGAAGGGCGAGCTCGCCTCGTGATACGTGACGACCGCCTCGGGGTGATCGACGACCGTGATCTTCACGTCGTGCGGGCCGGTGCACTCGAGGCTGCCCGTCGCGGAGAACGCGTCGACGACGACCACGCCCTTGTCGAACCCCGGTAGGTGCTTCTCGACCTCCGGATCGAACAGCGAGAGGAACGGCGACTCGCTCCACTTCTGCGGCGTGATCTCCTGGATGCGCGTGGGCAGCCAGCCCATCGCGTCGAGCCGGATCGACACCGGTTGGCCGATGGTGAGCCGCACCAGGGCGTAGCCCTCTTCGTCCGTCTCGCCCTTTACCTCCGGGCACGCGCTGAGCGATATCTTGATCTTGGTGAACGGCTGCTTCTTCGACGACTCCGCGAGCAGCTGGCCGATCGGCTGCACCGTATAATCAACATATGGACCGGGCCCGCAGGTGATCTCGGGGTAGACCGGGCGGCCGTCCCACACCCAGGCCTCGTGCTGCGGCGCATCGGTCGCGGCCTCGGGTACGGAGGCGTCGGCCGCGGTCGTGGTGTTGTTGGCGTTGGAGCAGCCGAGAGCCACCGCAGCCGCGAGCGTCAGCCTTCGCATCCCGCAATACTACTTACTTCCCGCCGAACCACACCCGCACGTCGATGCGCAGCGCGAAGTATCCGTCGGCGGCGCTCATGAGCGGCGAGCCGATCGGGAACAGCACGCTCACCGCGGGCTCGACGTAGCGATAGAAGAACCGCACGCTCGGCGACAGCGCGAACACCGACCGATCGCGATCGGCGATCTGGGTGCGGGTCTTGAAGAGGTAGACCTCCCACGCCTCGACCCCGAGGGCGATCTCGCGCGTGGGCTGCCAGCCGAGGTAGAGGGTGGTGGTCGAGAGCAGCTGGACGTCGCCCGATTCGTCGCAAGCGCCGGTGGTGCAGGGCGCCGCGCTCGTGCGGAAGTTCACGTCGAGGCCCTGGCGCAGCTGCACGACGAAGCGCCGCAGCGCGACCCGCAGGTCGATCCACGGGCGCGCGGTGAACCGACGATCGAGGAACGTCGACAGATCCCACGGGCGGACGATGGAGATCAGCGACGACGCCGTGTTGCCCTCGAGCCGCGCGCGATCGTCGCGGTCGTCGTAGGTGAACACCGGCGGCAACACGCCGAGTCCCGCGCCGACCGAGTACCGCTCGCGGGTCAGGCTCTGGACGGCGCGCACGAAGAGCTGCGGTTGTCCGGGGACAAAAGAGGTGCCGCTGTCCGAGGGCGCCCTCGCGGCCGCGAACCCCCACTCCGCGCCGCCGTACAGCCACGGGACGAGCGGCATCTCGTAGTCGAAGTGGAACAGGTGCGCCGTGAGCCGGCCCGACTCGCGATCGGTGGGGGCGCTCGGGGTGCGCGGTGTGATCGAGGCGATGGTGTGCTCGCCGGACAGCTCCGGCGCGCGATGCGTGAGATCGGGCAGGGTCGGCGCGCGGGGCATGGTGCGGAGGTCCCGCGAGGTGCCGATCAACTCCTCCTCGACGTGCTCCGGCCGTGCCTTGGACTCGCCGCTGCCGAAGGTGCCGGTGGGGATTCCGCCGGCGCCCTGCGCCCGGGCCGAACCGGTCGCCAGGAGGACCGCCGCGAGGGCCGCAACGCGCATCGGCCCTCTTCGATGCCACCACGACTCCATGATTGCCGCCCTCCCCTGCTCGTGCGAGACGCGCGCCCGAGATGACCCCCCGCAGGTCCGCGATTTTTCTCGCTGTCGTCCCGGCTCTAGCTTTTGCGAGCAAAGGCGCGCAAGCGCAGACCGAGCCCGCACCTGCGCCGACCACGACGGCCCCCGCGCCGGCGGCCCCCGCCCCCGAGCCGGCCAAGGCCCCCGCGGGCGCCGAGAAGGGCGCGCTGATTCCCGCGGAATCCACCCCGGACAAGACCAAGGACGCCGCCACCCTCAAGGGCCAGGGGGACGCGGCGCCCGCCGCCGCCAAGGACGCGAAGGGCAGCTCCGGCCAGGTCTTCAGCGACGAGTGGTGGACGCACACGCGCCCGCTCATCGAGTTCCACGGCTTCTTCCGCACCCGCGGCGAGGTGTTCCACAACTTCTCGCTCGGCCGCATCGACGGCTCGCTGAGCAAGGCCAACCTCTTCCCGCGCCCCGCGCACGACAGCTACACGGACCTCGAGAACCAGCCGCACGTCCTCACCGGCTGTGGCCCCACCGACAACCCGGCGGCCGGCGTCTGCGAGGACAAGACCCACGCCTCGGCCAACCTGCGGTTCCGCATCGATCCGGAGATTCACCTCTCGGACAACCTGCGGATCATGTCGCAGATCGACTTCCTCGATAACCTCGTGCTCGGCTCCACGCCCGAGGGCTACATCAACCAGCCGGGCAACAGCGGCGGTTACGAGTCGGCGGGGCGCGGCGGCTACGTGCCGATCCGCTCGTTCAGCACCTCGCAGGTGCCGCCCGTCGCGGGCATCAACAGCTACAGCAACAGCGTCGCCGTCAAGCGCGTGTGGGCCGAGTTCAACACGCCGGTCGGTCAGCTGCGCTTCGGTCGCATGCCGAACCAGTGGGGTCTCGGCATCCTCGTCAACTCCGGCGACAAGATCGACAGCGACTACCAGTCGCACGCCGACCGCATCCTGTTCGTCACCGGCAGCAAGGCGCTCGACCTCTACGCCGGCGCCGCGTGGGACTTCCCGAACAGCGGCAAAACGAGCCAGTCGCTCTTCGATCAGCAGGGCCAGCCCTACAACATCTCGCAGTACGAGAACACGCACCAGTGGGTGCTCACGGTCTTCCGCCGCATGCGGCCGGAGGTCATGAAGGCGCGCCTCGCCAAGGGCGACGTCGTGGTCAACGGCGGTCTGTGGGGCGTCTATCGCCAGCAGCTCTTCGCCAACGAGACGAACGGCGCGTCGATCAGCGCGAGCCAGGGCACGTATCGCGACGGCCTCGTCCGCATCGGCGCCAAGGCCTTCATCACCGACGGCTGGTTCCAGGTCCTCACCAAGCGCCTCCGCTGGGAGACCGAGCTCGTCTACATCCACGGCTCGATCGAGAACCCGGTGCGCGTGAGCACGCCGGAGTACCAGAAGGACGACTACAAGGTCCGTCAGCTCGGCGCGGCGACCGAGCTCGAATACCGCGCCCTCAACGACGATCTCAAGCTCCGCTTCTACAGCGGCTATGCGAGCGGCGATCAGGGCGTCGAGGGCCTCGCCCCCGCGTCGGGCGGTCTGCAGGCGCGCGGCACCAACGACCGCACGATCAGCACCTATCGGTTCCACCCCGACTACCGCGTCGACCTCATCCTCTTCCGCAACATCCTCACGCGCGTGCAGGGCGTTTACTACTTCAAGCCCGGCGTCGAATACGACTTCACCAAGTCGCTCGACGGCGAGAAGTTCGGCGGGCGCGCCGAGGTGATCTACTCGCGCGCGTCGTCGCCCGTGCAGGCGCCCGGCAACAAGGCCGACCTCGGCATCGAGCTCGACCTCACGCTCTACTACCAGTCGCGCGACGGCTCGCTGAACAACGACCCGAGCAAGGTCGGCGGCTTCTACGGCATGCTCCAGTACGGCGTGCTCTTCCCCCTCGGCGGCCTCGGCTACCCGACGGGCACCACGATCTCCGGCTCCACCGGCATCGCGCCCGCGGAGATCAGCTCGGCGCAGATCGTCCGCCTGTTCCTCGGCGTCGCGTACTAAGCCGCGTCGGCGTCGCAGCCGCGGGAAGAACCGCGCGGCGCACGATCACGGCGGGTGAAGCTCGATCATCCGGGGAGGATCGGGGCCGTAGGCGGGCGACCCCATTTCGCACGGTGGAGCAACGCTTGGGTCTTCGGCGACTCCAACTCTCCGCATGACCGGCGAGAGCATTCTGGTTTGGATCGTCGTCGGCTTGATCGCCGGGTGGCTCGCGTCGGCCGTGGTCGGAGGGGGCTACGGGCTGATTGGGGACATCATCCTCGGCGTCGTCGGCTCGTTCTTCGGGGGCTACCTCTTCCGCGCGCTCGGCTGGCGCACGCCCTTCTCGGGGATCGCCGGCGTCATCTTCGTCGCCTTCATCGGCGCCATTGCCCTGCTTTTGTTGTTGCGTCTCGTTCGCTCGCTGACGAGCGGAAGACGGGCTTCGTAGCCATGGACAGCCCTCTCGTCTCGCTCGCCCCGCACACCGTCGTCTACGACCACAAGCTCAAGGTCGTGATCATGCGCCTGCACGGCGTCGTCACGCTGCCGATCGGCGCCCAGATCGAGCTCGTCGAGACGAAGAGCTACGCCCGGGTGACGGGCCTGCGCCTCCTCGCGTCCGTCGGTGATGCCCCCGCCACCCTGTGCCTCGACGTCGAGGCGTTCGACGCTCCGCTGCCGACGTAGATCCGCCGACGAGGTCACCGCTTCGCCGGCCACGAGCCCGCGCGACCGGTCACCATCGTCTCCATCGCCTCGCGCATCGAGCCGACGCGCGACGACGCGGCCTCGGTGCCGAAGGTCGAGTCGCTCGAGGGCGTGTGGCGGGCGGACGTGTCGCACCGCCGCTTGGAAGCGAAGCGCAGGGGTGACCACGGCTACACTGGCCTCGATGATGCTTCGCCCCGCCATCACCGCGCCGACTGCGGCAACACGAGCTATGGCGCAATTGAGTAGATCAGCGGATAGGTGACGGTGACGGTCGCCTTCTTCTCCGGCTCCGGGAACGCCATCGACAAGAAATTCTTTGTGACGCACCCGAGCACGGCAGCGTCGGTGAGCGAGCCCGTCGTCTTGAGATCTTTCATCGAGCCGTCCGGTTGGATCGCGAACGACACGGTGACCGTGCCCTCTAGCTTCGGGTTCGTCTTGATGACCTTCTCATAACAGGCGCGCAGCGCGCTGAAGCGAACGCGAACGACCCGGCGAACGATGTCGCGCATGAGGCCGGTGCTCACGACGACCGCGCCCTCGCTGATCTTTCCGGTCGGCGGGCCCTTTTCGGGAACGTCGAAGCGATATTTTACCGTGGTCTTCGCCTTCGCCGCCGCGAAGGACACGCCCTTCAACGCATCGGCGAAACACGCCGAGAGCTTCGCGTCGGCGTCGGACTTCTCGGCCTTCGCGCTCGCGACCGAGCCCGTCTTCTCGATCTCGAGCGTGATGAGCGCGGTCGTCGGCTTGTCGCCGAGCGTCGCCTTCGCGGCGACGAAGCAGTCGTGCGGCTTTCCGTAGAACGCCGCGCAGATCTTCGCACGCACCAGGTCGAGCGTGAGCCCGCCCGTCGCGCTCTCGACCTCGCCGCGGAGCTCGCGCGGAGTGAGGCCCGTGTTAAGGCCCTGGATCGAAAAGCCGCCGACGCAACGATCGACGAGGCCGAGGCCGAACCCGAGCGCCCCTTCCGGCGGCGTGTCGTCATCGCTCGGCGCCGCGTTAGTCGCGGAAGCAGACGCCGACGCGACAACGGACGCCGACGGCGCAGCGCTCGACGGAGCGGAGGCCACCGGCGCGGCGCTCGACGAAGGGGAAAGCACGGGCGCGGCCGCGCGCGGTGGAGGCGCCTCGGTCGCGCATGCGACGAGTAGAACGGCTATCGACCATGCACGCATTCGCCCAACATACGCCACCTCGCGCCATGCTCTCAGCGGGCGCGGCTCGGGTCGATGTCTCCGGCCTGCACGAGGCGGGGGGCGGCCTGCCGCAACCACAGTTGTTCTTCCCCCCCGGACCGTGGCGCGCGCGGCGATGACCTATTGTTTGGGCGAGAACACTACGGGTACCGTGAACTTCGCGGCGGCAGCGGGGTCGAACTTCATCGACTTGAAGGCCGTCGTCGTGCACGCACTGAGCATCGCCGGCGCCGTGCTCGATACCTGCGTGGCGGAGGTCACTTCGCCGTCAGCGTTGGTGCTCACCGACACTTTGATGGTGCCCGCTGCGCCGGGATCGAGCGCGAGCTGCTTGTTGTAGCAAGCCTTGAAGCGCCAGCGGTTGCGCGCGATGACCGCATCCGCGCCCGGCGGGCCGGAAACTGCTGCACCGGTGCTGACCTCACCGGCTGATGCCTTGACGGTCGTCGTCGGCAAGCTGTCGTCAGGCTTGCTCTTGCCTCCGAGCGAGCCGAGCGGCTTCATATCGAGCGCGTCGAGCGCTTTTGCGAGCGCGTCGTGCTCCGCGCTGCTCAACGTCTTAGGCTTCGCGGCCGTTGCGCTGACGCTCGCCACGGGCTCGGTCGAGGGTTCCGGCTGCGCGGACACGGCTGGCTTCTCCGGGGCCGGCTTCTCCGGCGCGGAGGCTACCTTTTCACTGCTCACAGCCGACACCTGTTCGGGCGTCCTGCCACACGCGACCAGCGCGACGACCCACCAACGCATCAGGGAAGGTTACTCCGCCTTCCAGCGGACGATAGGACGCGCGCGGGCGTGGCTCAGTCGTCCGACCACGCGAGAAAGGCGAAGGGCGCACGACCAAACGGTCGCGCGCCCTCGCGAGGCCTCTCAGAATCGAGAGGCGCCTGTCACGGCTTCGGAGCGAGGACGATGTCCTTCGAGACGGTGCCGCCGCGGCTCGAAGAGAGCCAGCCGGTCGCGGTCATCGCCGAGCCGAACGCGGTGCCCGAGGCATCCGCCGAGAGGCCACGGTACTGGCCGGTCGTGCGCCACATGTACTTGCCGTACGTGTTCTCGCTGACGCCGTTCTGGAACTGCGATGACTCGCCGTTCTTGTGCCAGGTGAGCGCGATCGCGCCGCCGCCGCTGTTGGTGCAAGCGTAGATCTGCGTCGACGCGTCGAAGGTGCAGGTCTCGATGTAGAAGTTCGCACCGTTGGCGACCGACGTCGCGAGCTGCGCGCTGCCGGCTTTCATGCTGAAATCTGCCGCCGCGATCTGGCCGTAGCCGTACTCCCAGCTGCGTCGCGTGTAATCGCAGATCTCGACGGTGATCGGGTCGCCGCCGCCCTTCGGCGGGTAGGTCTCGGTCCAGCACGTCTTGCTCGTCGGATCGACCGACCAACGGTTGTACGAGAGCCACGCCGTGCGCGTTCCGCCGCTCGCGTTCTCGCTGACGTCGACGTACGTGCCACCGAACTCGGTTCCGTACGAAGCGGACGCTGCACCGCCGCTCCACTTCGCGTGACTGGTGAGCGCCTGGCTCGCTGTCACGGTCGGTCCGTCGGAGCTGGGCTTGAGGTCGGCGTTGCCACAGGCGGCGAGGGAGACAAAGGCGACGGAGAGGACCGAAAGGCTCATTCGTTTCACGAGAGGATTCTCCTTGTTTCAAGCAAACGGAAACACTGTGCGCGCGCACCCTACACAGCCCCACCTCTCGGCGCAACCGGTGAATCAAGAAAATCCTCGCGCCGCGGGACCGCCGACGACGGCGACGTCGTGAATCATGGGTCGCGCGCGAGGTACGCCTCCGCCGATCGCGAGAGCGAGCCGAGCGTCTCGAGGAGACCGGTGCGCGGCTCGCACTCGCCGGCAAGGTGACGCCGCGGCGTCTCGCCCTCGAGCGGGTCACGCTTCGAGAAGCGGTATGCGAAACGACTCCGTGATCGACGGTCGCTCCAGAGACGTCGTTCAACCGTCGTCGGCCGCATCGCTCGGCGCTCCGTCGGAGACCGTTCCGGTGTCCGGCGGTGTCGCTCGCGAGTAGTTGCACTTCGCCGATTCGATGAATTCGGGCAGGCGTGGCGGGCAGTACCAGGTGCCGCTGTGACAGACCGGAGAGTCGCCCACGTCGCCGCTGCAGCAGATCTTGTTGGTGACGGTGCACGGCACGCCGGTCGACTGGAGCCCCTCCGGCGGGGAGGCCGGCTCGCTGCTTCCGCAAGCGAGGAGGAGGACGGCGGCGAAGAGCGAGCGTCGCATGCCCGGGTGGTCGCACGCGGCGTACCAACCGTCCATTCCGCGCCCTTCGCGTACGCGAGCCCGACGCCGGGGTCGCGCATGGCACGTGCTGGCATCCGTTCGTCCGATGGGGTGGCCATGCTGCCGCTCGTCGGAGGATCGGAGTCGTCGACGTCGTAGCGGTGCGATGGACGTGTAGCGCGACGCTTCCCGCGAGCCCGCGAGCGCGAGCGGAGGCCCATTCACACGCGAGGCGCCGACGCGCGCGCCCAACCCGTCGTTCGCGTCGTCAACCCGCGACGCGCGCCACCAGCTGCCCGCACGCCGCGCTCACGTCGCTCCCGCCCGAGTACCTGCGTACGACCGGCACCCCGATCGCCGCCAGGCGCTTGTGGAAGCCGTCGTACTCCTCGTCGCTCGCGCGCTCGAACGGATCGCCGGCGCCGATCGAGTTGTAGGGGACGAGTGACAGCCGCGGCGAGACGCCGGTGCGGGCGCGGAAGTCGCGCACGATCTCCGCGAGCGCCTCTGCATCGGCGTCGTGCGTGTTGACGCCGGCGAGCGGCGTGACCGCGAACATCGGCGCGTCGCCGTTCTGCTTCACGAACTCGACCGCGGCGTCGAGCACCTCGGAGAGCGGGTTGCTCTTCTCGACCGGCACCAGCGAACGACGCACCTCGCGACGCGCGCTCGAGATCGAGAGACCAAGACGCACCCGAATGCCCGACGCCATGAGGCGACGAATGCCGCTCGGCACGCCCACCGTGCACACCGTGATGTTGCGCTGCTCGATCGACTGCCCGCACGGGTCGTGCAGCACGGTGATCGCGCGGATCACCCGCTCGACGTTGGCGAGCGGCTCGCCCATGCCCTGGAACACGACGCCGTGCACGCGCCCGCCCTCGGGCAGATCGCGGCGCACGATGCGCACCTGCTCGACGATCTCCCACGGCTCGAGGTTGCGCGTGAGACCGAGCCGGCCCGTCGCGCAGAAGGTGCAGCCGATCGCGCAGCCGACCTGCGACGAGACGCACACCACGAAGCGATTCGGCTTCTCGAGCGGGATGCGCACCGCCTCGATGCGCGCGCCGTCCTCGCACTCGAGGACGTATTTGACGAAGGGATCGATCGCCGACGCCTCGCGCGCGACGACCCTCAGCACGCCCACGCGATAGCGCGCGCGGATCGCGTCGGCCTCGACCCGCCGGGTGTTCTTCGGCATGTGGCCGGTGAGGTCGTCGACGAAGCGCTGGTGCACCGCCGCGACCATCTTGCGGGCAGCGGTGATCGACACGCCGCACGCGCGCTCGACCTCCTCGGGGGTGCTGCCCTGAATCGCCTCCACCGAACGTCACTAGCGCAGATGCCCCCTATCGGCGAGGATGCCGGCCGCAATGCGCATCGGGACGCCGCTCGGTGACCTCTACGTGGACGATGTCGGCGAGGGCCGGCCGGTGGTGCTCTGGCACAGCTTCCTCCACCACGGCGGCATGTGGAAGGCGCAGGTCGAGGAGCTGCGGCGCGACCACCGCGTCATCAACATCGACGCCCCCGGCCACGGCCGCAGCTCCACCGTGCACCGCGCGTTCGACATGGCCGACTGCGTCCGCTGCGTCGAGGCGGTGATGGACGCGCGCGACGTCGAGAAGGCCGCGTTCGTCGGCCTCTCGTGGGGCGGCATGGTGGCCATGACGATGGCCGTGCGCGCGCCGCACCGGCTGACGGCGATCGTCCCCATGGACACCTCGGCGCGCCGCGAGCCGCTCGGAAATCGCCTCAAATACATGGCGATGGGCACGGTCAGCCGAAAGCTCGGGGTCATCCCCGCGCTCCTCGACCGCGTCGAGCCGCTGTTCTTCTCGGCCCACACCCGTGCGCAGCGCCGCGGTGAGCTCGTCGAGCCCTGGCGCAGCTACGTCGCGCGGCTCGATCGCGAGTCGATCTGGAACGCGCTCGAGTGCATCTTCGATCGCAGCGACCTCACCGAGCCGCTCCGCAGCCTCTCGCTGCCCACCATGGCGATCGTCGGCGCCGAGGACGTCGCGCAGCCGGTGCGCGAGAGCGAGCACATCGCCGCGACGATCCCCAACGCACGGTTGGTGGTGATCCCCGGCGCGGCGCACATCTCGGTCGAGGAGCGTCCGCGCGAGGTCAACGCCGTGCTGCGCGAGTTCCTCGCGCGCGTTTGATGGACCGCTACTTGGGCGGCGCGTACGCGTAGCTCGCGCACGTGGGGAACGCGTCGGTCGGCTTGGGCGCGCCGAGTGGGACCGTCTTCTCGAGATCGACGCGCTTGCGGGTGGGCGCGAGCCAGTCGCCCTCGCCGATCTTCACGGCGCCGGCCCCGGCGGCCAGATCGCTGGTGATCGTGCCGGGCGGGAAGGTGGGCATGGCGCCGGTGACGTCTTCGAGCGGCGCGGTGAAGTCGAACAGCGCCGCGCCGACGTCGAACGTGCCGGTGTAGGTGGTGAAGACGCGAACGACCTCGGTGCGGCCGCTGGAGAGATCGGCGCACGGGACGCGGCCCTCGCCCACGATCTTCTTGTCGTTCATGAGCCAGGCGCCGATCGGGCCCGAACCGCTGCCGGACGGCGGGGCGGTGAGCTTGACCTCGAGGTCGACCGCGCGGACCGGGTGCACCCGCACGTCGACCGTGGCGCCCATGTCGGCGACGACCGTGACCTGCGTGAGCTCGACCAGGCGCGGCAGGTAGTCGCCGATGGCGACGGTGGGCCGGATGTACGGCTCCTGATCGCGGAAAGCTGCGTAGGCCCAGTAGGTGCCGGGGGGCACGGACAGCTCGACGACCTTCGGCAGCTCGGTGGCCGCGAACTTCCCGGCGCCGCTCGACTCGGTGGGCAGCCAGGTCTGCGCGATGAGCGACACGTCGCGACCCGAGGGCTTCACCGCCGCGAGGCCGATCAGCACCGCGCCGCGACCGTCGAGGCCATAGGCGGCCTTCGCGTCGGCCGTGATCGAGGGGCCGTCGGAGCCGCGGAGCACCTGCACACACACGTTGGACTTGCCGTCTTTGCCGGGGGGGCACTTCATGCCCGTTGCCACGTCGTCGGCGGCTTCCGTGGCGGCCGCGTCGGGGGCGGGGGGGCCGGCGTCGGGGTAGGGCGAGTCCTCGGACGCGTCGGTCACGGTGGGGTTCCCGCGGGCGAACTCCAGGGTGTCGGCGCTCCCGCACCCGAAAACGAGTGCGCCCGGAACCGCACAGGCGGCGAGGACGCGGAGCACACGACGCATTGCCGTTCCAGTGTGCATGGATCGGGCCTTCGCGGATCCCTCGTATTTTCGAAGGCTTCTGAAGGCTTTCAGTAGGGCAGGCCTGTCAGGGTCGCGCATCGAGCGCCCGTATCATCCCGGGCCGCGCTGCACCTGGCGAGCTTTCCACAAGGTTTCCCGCACCTCTCGCGCCGGGTCGCTGCTCTCGACCACCCCGCCGCCGGCTTGGTAGACGGCGACGCCACGGTCGCGGTCGACGACGACCGTGCGGATCGCCATCGCCGCCCGCGCCCGACCGTCGCGCGCGAGCGAGAGGATCGCCCCGCAGTACACCCCGCGTCGATCGCGTTCGAGCTCGGCGATGACCTCCATCGCGCGGACCTTCGGCGCGCCGGTCACCGAGCCGCTCGGGAACGTCGCCCGCACGATCGCGCCGAGGGAGCACGACGAGCGCGCCACGACGTCCGCCACGCGGTGGTGCACGGTGCGGGTGGTCTCGATGCGGGGCGCGTGCGGAACGCGGACGCTGCCGAGCTCGGCGATCCGACCGAGATCGTTGCGCTCGAGATCGACGACCATCGTCAGCTCTGCGGCCTCCTTGGGATCGCACGCGAGCTCGTCGAGGTGGGCGCGATCGGTTCGCGCATCGACGCCGCGCGGCCGCGTGCCCTTGATCGGCGAGGTGCGCACCGACCCGTGGGCCACGTCGAGGAACAGCTCGGGCGACGAGCACGCGAGCGCGTGGTCGCCGAGGTCGAGCGCGGCGGCGAACGGCGCGGTCGTGCGCGCGAGGAGCCCGGCGAGCAGCTCGGTCGCGAGCGCCGTGGTCTCGCCGCGGAACGTGCGCGCGACGTTGACGACATAGAGATCGCCCGCGGCGATCAGCGCGAGCGCGCGCTCGATCCGCCGCTGGTGCGCCTCGTCCGAGTCGACCGGCACGAGATCGAGCGAGGCTGGCTCGAGCGGCGGGTGCGGGCGACGCAAGAGCTCGGCGAGCGCGTCGATCGAGCGCGCGTCGTCCCCTTCGATCGCGACGATTCCGCTCTCGTCGCGGCGCGCGACCGCGGCGTAGCGACGCAGC
>JALHOE010000039.1 GCA_022843175.1 Deltaproteobacteria bacterium | reverse complement strand
ACGCCGTCCGCGCCGCCCCCGCCGGGCGGCGACAAACCGACGACGATGCCCGCTGGCGCCGGCAGCCCGATGGTCGTGTCGCCCGAGCTCGCGAAGGCCCAAGCCAACTTCGACGCCGCGTCGTCGGCGGTCGCGGCCGCGGGCAACGACTGCGCGCAGCTGTGCAAAGCGCTCTCGTCGATGACCAACGCCACCGAGCGCCTGTGCGAGCTCGCCGGCACCGATCCCCGTTGCACCGACGCGAAGACCCGCCTCGACGCCGCGCGCGCTAAGGTGAAGTCCACGTGTGGCAACTGCTGACGGCGCCCGAAGATCTCCAGTCGCTCCGCGCCGGCGTGCTGCCGCCGTCCCTCGGGCAGCGCGTCGGTGAGCTCGTGGTCGCGCTCGAGCAGGGCCGCGCGCCGCTCCGGGTGGTCGGGTCGACGATGGAGGGAGCGCAGCGCGCCGCCCTCGTCCGACAAGATCTCGCCGCGGGGCGCGTGTTCATCGCCGACGGCAACGTCTCGTTCAGCGGCGCGTCGTGGCGCGCGGACGCGTCGTACCGCTTCGACGGTCCGGCGCCGTGGACCCTGTGCTTCTCGGACGCCATCCTGCGCCGCCCGCTACCCGGTCGCCAGCGGCTCTACGGGCTGCCGCAGTCGGGGCTCGTCGTCGGCGCCGAGGCGTTTCCGCCCGACCCGCTCGAGGCGTATCGGGCGCGGGTGCTCGCCACGGTGGAGCTCGGCGCGGACGATCTCGCGGCGCTGCGCGAGGGGAAGAGCTCGCCGCGCGTCATGGCGCTGATCCGCTCCGGCGCGCGCTCGCTGCGGATCGTCGCGTGGATCGTGTCCGCGATGATCGTGATGCCGCTCGGGTTCGCGGTGCTCGTGGGAATGAAGCAGTTCGCGCTGTTCGAGCTGTTCGGCCTCGCCCTCGGCTGGCCGATCCTGCTCGTGCCGGTGCCGCCGATCGGCGCGTTCCTCGCGCACCGTGAGGCGTCGCGTTTGGCCCGCGAGCAGCACGCTCCAATCCTCGCGGTAGAGGGCGGAACCACCCGCGGCGTCACCGGCGGTAAGAACTCGAAGTCCTACATCGTCATCAACGGCGAGACCTTCATCGGCAACCAGCAGCCGTGCGTGCGAAAGCTCTACGAAGAGGTCGTCCCCGGCTGGCCAACGCGCGGCTACGTCACCGCGGGGACGCGCACGCTGGTCGCGCTCGAGCCGCTCCCGCTCACGGGGCCGGCAGCGACGACGTCTTGACCGCGAACACGTAGCGCTTGTTGGTGCCCTCGCTCGCGCCCCACACGAGCCCCGCCTTCTCGTCGATCATCAAGTCCTCCGGGGCGTCGACCCACGGATACGAGATCGTCTTCTTGCCGGGGCGGGCCACGTAGAGCACGCCGCCGCCGGCGGCAGGTGCGCTCGAGGAGAAGTAGAACGCGCCGTTGCGCGTGACCGCGCCCTGCACCTGGCGCTGCGCCATGACCCACGCGCCCGAGGCCCACGTGGTGTTGGTCATCGCGCCGGTCGCGAGATCGATCGGCCACTGGAACACCCGGCCGGTGATCGCGTCGGCGACGTATTCGCCAGTCACCAGCGCGGGCGGCGTCGCGCTGCGATCGAGCGCGACGAAGCTGAAGACCGGGTTGCACTTGGAGGTGTCGCGGACGAGCTCGATCTGCGGGACGACGTATTTGTAGAGCCCGCCCTGGTACGCGGCGCCGTCCCACCCGATCTCGTCCTTCGCGGTGGAGACCTCGAAGATGCGCGACAGATCGAACACGCGGAGACCGCTGCCGGTGTCCGCGACGTAGAGCCGATCGCCGACCCACGCCACGCCGCCCGCGTGGATGTTGATCGGCGCGAAATCCGCGCGGCCCCCGCTCATCGCGACCGTCACCAAGAGCAGGTGGCGGTAGGTCACCGTCGCGCCGGTCACGTCGGCGACGCTGATGCGGATCCCCTTCTCGCCGGTGGAGCCGGGATGCTTCGCGATGTCGTAGTACCAGGTGGCGAGCACCGCCTTGCGGCCGGCGACGGTGCCGGTGGCGTTGGCGTCCGGGGTGCCGGTGAGGCCCTGCGGGATCCACCACGCCTTGCCGTTGTCGTCGTCGTCCCACGCGAAGCCGCGCGAGAACCCGGGCACGCCGGGCAGCGCGCTCGCGGCGATCGGCTTCGCGGTACGGTTCAGATCGGAGAGCACCTCCGCGATGGTGACCTTCTTCAGCGAGCCAGCGAGCGCGGTGATCGCGGCCTCGGGGGACGCCGCGTCCTTGGTGAGCACGAAGGCGCAGCGCTCGATCGCCCGCGGTCCCGCGCTCTCGACCACGCCGCTCGGCGTCGCCGGGCAGGGCGCCGCGCTCGGGCAGGACGGCGCCGGCGCGGTGTCGGCCGTCGCGGTGTCGGCCGTCGCGGTGTCGGCCGTCGCGCCGTCCGGGGTGGCGATGGTCTCCGGCTCGCCGAGCGTGTCCGTGGTCGCATCGACCGAGGAGTCGTCGGCGACGTCGAGCTCGCCGCCGTCGGTCTCGTTCGGCGAGGACGCGGTCTCGGAGCCGCTGCACCCGACCGCAAACAGACAAGCCACGAGAGCACGACGCATGAGCACAAGCGTTGGCCCTCGCATGCGGGGAGGCAACCGCGCGCTCCGCCGCGGTATCCCGTAGTCTCTCCGCCGTGATCAGCCTCTCCGATTGGCGCGCGCGCGGACGCTTCCTCGACACGCCCGCCGGGCGCATCTTCGCGATCGAGCGCGGGTCGACCCATCCCGGGACGCCGGTGTTCGTGCTCCATGGCTTCCCCACCTCGTCGTGGGACTTCGCCGACGCGATCGAGCTCTTCGCCGAGCGCCGCCGCGTGATCGCCTTCGACTTCCTCGGCTACGGGCTCTCGGCCAAGCCGCCGCGCGCTTCGTATTCGCTGTTCGAGCAGACCGACATCGCGCTCGCGGTCGCGCGCGCCCACGACCTCGCACGCGTGCACCTCGTCGCGCACGACATGGGCACCAGCGTCGCCACCGAAATGATCGCGCGCCGCGAGTGGAAGGCCCTACCGATCGAGCTCGAGACGCTCACGCTCACCAACGGCAGCGTGCACGTCGACCTCGCCCACCTCACGCTCGGGCAGCAGCTCCTGCGCTCGCCGGCCGGTCCGCTCTTCGCGCGGTTGAGCAACCGCCGCTCCTTCGGGCTGCAGATCCGGCGCATCTGCGCGAAGAAGCCGAGCGAGCAGGAGCTCGACGTGATGTGGGAGCTCGTCACGCGCGACGACGGCGCCGCGCGGCTTCCGCAGCTGATTCGCTACGTCGCCGAGCGCTATCGCTTCTACGACCGCTGGATCCAGCCGCTGACGCGGCTCGACGTGCCGACGCTCATCGCCTGGGGCGAGCAGGATCCCGTCGCGGTCATGGCGATCGCCCGCGCTCTCGCCGCCGAGATCCCCGGCGCCACGTTCAAAACGTTCCCCGAGCTGGGGCACTGGCCCCAGCTCGAGGATCCGCGACGCGTCGTTTCGACGGTCGAGCAGTTCTGGTCAGCTCAGGGCGTGCACTCACCCGCCGAGCGGATGTAGCCCTTCGACCAACCCTCGGTCGCCGAGCTCGCGCGGACCGCCGCCTGGAACATGCAGCGGTTGCCGAACGTGCTCGCGTCGTCCGAACGAACGCCGCCGCACACCGGGTTGTACTCCTTGGTGCAGATGGTGAGGTCGTGGCACGCGCCGGAGAGCACCTGCGCGTCGATCGCGCTCGGGTGCAGCTGCGGCCAGGCCTTCGCCTCGAAGTCCGACTTGAACGACTTCACGTAGTACGCGCCCGCGGCCGACGTCGGATCCGACTTCATCCAGAACGTGGAGCAGCGCGCCGCACCGGCGACGCAGGCGCCCTTGGTGGAGATCGCCAGCGACTCGCCGAAGTCTCCCGCCTCGGCGATGACCGAGCGGCGGAGATCGCAGCGATTGCCGAAGGTCTTGGCGGCCGCCATCGACACGGTGAGGGCGCAGACCGGGGCGTACTCCTCGGTGCACGCCATGTCCGCGGCGACGGTGGCGCAGTTCGCGAGGCTGATGCCCCACGAGCTGCCCGCGGCCGTGGTCTCGCCCCAGGCGTTGGCCTCGGCGTACTGGCCGGCGGCGAAGTTCTTGGCGACGACGCGGCCGTCGGTGCCGTCGACCTGCACGCAGAGCGCGCGGGCGACGCAGGCGCCGGCGTCGCACTGCTCGCCACCCGCGCACTCGGCGTTGGTGGTGCAAGCGCCCTTGACCCACTTGGTGAAGGTGCCGGTGGTGCCGAACGCGCCGACGAGCTTGCTGGTGGACGCGACGCGGAACCAGCGCGAGACGCGACCGTCATCCGAGCGGAGGTTCACGTAGCGGACGCCGGTGAACACGCTGACGTAGACCGCCCAGCGTCCGACGTCGCCCGAGGGACACGGGGTCGTGATGCAGCGGATGCCGGAGTCCCAGCGGTAGCTGTCGTCCTTGTTCAGATCGAATTTGGGGTAGGCCGCGTCGGTCTTGTAGGTGCCGACGAGGAGCGCGCCGAACGACGACAGCGCGTCGTCCGACTGCAGCGTGCTCGGGTCCTCGTCGTTGTCCGGGTTGGACTGCGCGGCGCAGCCGGTGAAGACGAGCGAGGAGGCGAGGATCAGTGCGGAGAATCGGGTAAACATGTTGCGGCCCTCTTTCGGGGTGGATTGGGTACGTCGGGGTGCGTATTACTCCCCCTTGCACCCACTCCGCAAGCCCCGGGGCCCGCCAGCTACGGCACCTCGTCCGCCCCCATGTCGCATGTCATTCGCGCGGGCCGCGACTGCAGATCGTGGTCGGTCGCGGGGCAGCCGGCGGCACTGCCGAGGTCGATCACCGGCGACGTGGCCGAGAGCCGGAAGCCACCCGTCACGAACGCCGGGTCGAGCGACACGTTGCTGCCCTTCAGGGGGACGTCGGCGAGCGCGTTGATCGCGGCGACCGAGGTGAGGTTCCCCGTCTCGCGATCGCCGTACAGCGTGGCGCAGCCGAAGAAGTCATTGTTCTCGAGGACGCGCGGATCGCCGAACGAGCCGAACTCGCGGAACGCCGTGCGGTTGACGCCAGTGCCCTGACAGATCGCGAGGTTGTTGCGGAAGACCCCGTTCGGCGGCCCGCTGCTCGTCTCGTTGTCGACGACGAGGAGCTGCGCGGTCGGGGGCGTCCCCGCGGACGTGGGCGGCGCGATGACGGTGTTGGAGTGGACGATCGCCTCGAACGCGCCGGAGGACGACGGACGGACGTCGAGCTCGATGCCGTTCCCGCCGTTGACCCAGACGACGTTGTTCCGCACGTTCGCGTTCGTCCAACGCACGCGGACGCCGGAGGCGTAGTTGCCGTAGTTCATCGCGAAGACGTTGGCGTCGACGACCGACGGGGCCGCGCCCTCGAGGTGCACGCCCGCGCACCCCGCGCTGCTCGAGCCGCCGGTGCCGCACCCCACGATCGAGGCGTTGCGGCGGATCGCGCCGCCCGCGCCGCCGAGCACGTGGACGCCCTTGCCCGCGCCGCCGGTCGCGAGGTCGAAGCCGGCGATCTTCAGGTTGTTGGTCACCGTGCAGGTCGTGCCCGAGCCGTTGCACCACACCGCGGTCGCGGTGGAGCCGTTGCTGGTCTTGCCGATGATCGAGGCGTTCGAGTCGATGAGCACGCTGCAGCCCGAGCCCCCGTTCTGCACCGCGATCCCGTAGGCGGGCGCGCCCGTGCCGCCCGCCGCGGCGATCGAGGTGTTGGCGAGGATCGACGCGCTGCCCGACGACGTGTTGCACGAGAGCGCGCTGATCGCTCGCGCCTGCGACGCGCCGATGCCCGAGGCGATCGCGTTGCGGGCGATGAGCACCGAGCTCAGATCGCCGCTGGCGTCGATGCCGATGGCGAGGTTGGCCGCGCCGCCGGAGATGAGCCCGTTGTCGGTGATCTGGCTGCCGCGGCCGCTGTTGGTGATCTCGATCCCGCGCGAGTTGTTGCTCGCGGTGCCGCCGGTGATCGAGCGGTTGTTGCGGATCGCGGGCGCGAGGTTGGAGATGCGGATGCCTATCGAGGAGGAGATCGTCGTGGTGAGGTTGGAGCTGCCGCCGCTCACGCTATTGCTCACGATGACCGGCGCGGGGAGCGTGGCGGCGCTCGGCGCGGCGAGGTTGATCCCGTAGGACGCGGCCGCCACGCCGCCGGTGACGATGTTGTTGCTGACGGTGCCGCCGCCCTGCATGGTGATCGCCGAGCTCGCGGTGGGCGAGGTGGTGTTGATCCCGTTGACGGTGAACCCGTCGAGCTGTGTCGCGTTGGTGAGCGTGTGGCCGAAGTACACGCCGGCCCCGGTGGGCGACGCGGACGCGACGTCGGTGATGGTGGTGACGCACGCCGGATCCCCGCGCGTCCAGGTGGTGCCCGGCTTGTAGTTGCCGTACACCGACACGCCCTCGGCCATCGTCACGCGCTCGGTGTAGACGGTGTTGACGCAAACGCCCGCGGGCGCGGTCGCCGCCACGCACACGATGCCCTTCGCGGACGCGGCGGTCATGGAGTTGATCGCCGCCTGGATCGTCCCGAGCGGGCTCGCGGCCGTGAGGCCGGTGCCGCCGAGCGAGCCCGCGAGGACGTAGCGGGCGCACACGACGCAGCCGTCGTCGACGACGCCGTTGCAGTCGTCGTCGATGCCGTTGCAGGTGGTGTCGGACGCCGCCGGGGTTCCGGGGGTGCAAACGGTCGGCGCTCCGGCGGTGCAGGCGCTGCTCGGCGTGACGCGGCACGCTCCGACGCCGCAGGGGACGATCGGGATCCCGTCGTCGACGAGGCCGTTGCAGTTGTCGTCGAGCCCGTTGCACGACTCGGGGCCGGTGGGCGTGCAGGTCGGTCCCGTGTCGGCGCCGGTGTCGGGCACGCCCGTGTCGACGACGGCGGTGTCGACGCTCACTCCCGTGTCGATCACCGCAGTGTCGATCACCGCAGTGTCGATCACCGCAGTGTCGATCACCGTGGTGTCGACGACGCTCGTATCGACCGGAGTCCCGGTGTCGACCATCGGAGTCCCGGTATCGGGATCGCTCGTCTCTCCGGGGTCGGTCTCGGCGAGGGGTGCGTCGCCTCCCGCATCGATGGCGGTCTCATCGGCTGTCGCGTCGGCATCGCCCGAGTCGTCGAACTCCTCGGCGACGTCGAAGGCGCTCCCCCCGCAGCCTGCGAGGGCGCCGACGGCGACGACGACCACGACCGCACGCGAAGGTACGAAGCGCATGTCCCCTCCCCAAGCTCAAGCAGTGATTCGAGAGCATGGCCGGTCGAGCCATGGCTCGCCATCCCACAGGAAATCATGGGTGATCCGCACAGCGCGCTTGCCGTACACCAACATACTTATTTTGCCTTACATCAAGAACTGACATTGATCAGCTGCGCGCTCGGGGTCAGTCTGCCTCTGCTGTACCGGCAGTGCAGCGGGAGGGTTGGGATGAACGAGCGAATGCCGCGCCGAGCGTTTCTCGGCGGTGGGGTGGCCATCCTCGGGGGTGTCGCGGCGAGCGCGGCGCTCACGCCGAAGAAGGCGAGGGCGGCCGCGTGGATGCTTCCGAGCACCACGCCGGAGACGCCGACGACCCATCAGATCGCGACGATGAAGAAGCTCGCGGACACGATCATTCCCAACGTCGACGGCTTCCCCGGCGCGATCGAGTCCAACGCGTTCGACACGATCAACGACCCCTACTACGGGCTCAATCCATACATCTCCGAGATGACGTCGGACCTCGACGACGCGACCTATTGGGCGCACGCGTACTTCGACGACTTCAAGAACCGCAACTACTACGAGCGCGCGTCCATCCTCGAGGAGCGCCTCGGTCAGGCGTGGTGGAGCCCGGGCTCGGTCTACAAGGACGCCTACGAGGGCGCGATCGCGCTCACCAAGCTCAATTACCTCGGTGGTCTGCGGAACACCGTCGGCACCAATTACATCGGGTTCCCCGGGCCGAGCACCGGGTACACGCCGTGAGGGGGGGAGGCTTCCGATGCCCGACGTAATCGTGATTGGTTCGGGGTTCGGCGGGTCGATCGCCGCGAAGCGCTTCACCCAAGCGGGGAAGTCCGTCGCGATCGTCGAGCTCGGCGAGCGCTGGGAGGACCCGGCGAAGCTGCAGCAGAGTCAGGACACCAAATACATCCTGCGTCTGTTCCGCGACTATCCGGTCAACTACCTGCAGAGCAAGCCGAAGCTCGTCGTCACCCAGGGCATGGGCTTCGGCGGCGGCTCGCTCGTCTACTCGGGCATCCACCTGCGCGCGCCGACGCACGCGTTCACCGGATGGCCCGCCGGCTACACGCGCGCGAACCTCGACCCGTTCTACTCGCGCGTGGAGCAGCGGCTCGGCGTGGCGACGATGGCGGACACCTTCTCGTTCCGCCGGCCGTCGGTCTTCGCGCAGGGCGCTGCGCTCGCGGGGTTGCCCGCGCCGGTCGCCAACCCGCTGGCGATGACCAACTGCGTGCGCTGCGGATGGTGCGTGCCCATCTGCAAGTTCGGCCGCAAGAACACGATGCAGCACACCTACCTGGCCGACGCGCTCGCGACCGGGCTCCTGTCCGTCTACACGAACCGCAAGGTCAAATACATCGCCAAGTACGGCTCGAAATATCGGGTCGTCTACTGGAAGACCGATATCCGCGCGGACAACTATCACATCGTCAACAGCGGCTCGCTCTACTACCTCGAGGCCGACAAGGTCGTGATCGCGGGTGGCTCGATGGAGTCGCCGGTGCTCCTGCAACGCTCGCTCACCGAGCCGTTGCCCACCGGCTACACACGCATCACGTCGTTCTCCACGACCGACCTCGGCAAGCGCATCGACGGCACCGGAGACTTCGCCGTCGGCGGCTTCGTCCCGCAACAGGTCGACACCTACAAGGGTGCGATCATGATGTCGAACATCGACATGGGCGACTACGTGCTCGAGGATTTGCACGCGATCCCCGTCGGGCCCGGCGTGAAGCTGGAGGCGGCGTTCACCCTCGGCGGCAAGGACCGCACGTGGGGCCTCGAGTACAAGCAGCGCTACAAGGACTTCGGGCGCAACATGCTCCTCGTCGGCGTGATGGGTAAGTCGCCGTCGGGCTCGAACATGTCCGTCACCAACGACAACGGCAACGCGAAGCTGAGCACCACGGCGTTCCAACCGCCGCCGGGGTCGCTCGAGGCGGCGCGCAACATCATCACCTCGCTCGGCGGCGTCGTCGGCAAGGGGCCGTGGGAGCGGAGCGGCATCGCCGCCACCGTGCACCCCACCGGCGGCTGTCCGATGGGCACCGTGGTGCGACCGACCGACATGCAGGTCTACAACAACCCGGGGCTGCACGTGGTCGACGGCAGCGTCCTGCCCGGCACCGTCATGCGCAACCCCTCGAACACGATCGCGGCCGTCGCCGAGAAGGCGATGGACGTGATCCTCGGCGTGCCGGGAGCGCCCACCTGGTAGACGCCTACCTCGATCCCGAGCGCTGGATCGACGCATGCGGAGCCTACGCGGCCCGCCTGCGCGCTCCGCACGAGCCCGTCTCCGAGCTGTGGGACGCGATCGCGCGCGATCCGCGGCGGCTGGTGGTGATCGTGGGCGACGGCTCGCGCCTCGCCCTCGAGCTGGCTCGCCGCGCGCCCGCCGCGCTCTATCCGAACCCGCTCGGGCGTACGTCGGAGGCCCCGACCTTCCACGTCACGAGCGGGCGACCGGTGGTGGTGCTCGACGGTCCGAGCTTCGAGGACGCGCTCGCGCCGCTCGAGCACCTCCTCGGCCACCGTGTTCACGACGGCCTACTGGTGATCGTACCGTGTGACGAGGAGCAGGCGCCGCGCGTCCCGCTCCTCGCCGGTGGGTACCCGAAGAGCAGCATCCTCGTGCTCTCTCTGCCGTCGGCGGCGCGGCCCGTCGAGGCGCCCGACGCGCTCCTTCCCTTCGCGCTGCTCGGGCGCGCGCCCGCGGGAGTGTTTCCCGAGGAGGATGCGCTCCGCCGCGCCGGACTCGTCTCCGGGCCGATCGAGGGCGAGGTCGTGTGCCTCGCCGGCGAGGCCGCGCGCCGGGCGTCGATCGAGCGCGCGAGCGACGAACAGATCGTCGCCGCGGCGATCGATCGCCGGCGCGCCCTCACGACGATCCTCGAGCTGCGCGGTGAGCCGCTCGAGGGCCTCGCGCCGAGGAGCGCGCGCGAGCTCGTCGATCCGTGGTCGCTGATCCGCCGCGGGATCGCGCTCTCGCCCACGGCGGTCGAGTGGCTCGTCGCGCGCGCGGAGGCGCTGCTCCCGACGAGCGGCGACGACGCGGCCACCATCCTCGAGCTCCTCGCGCGCGACGACGCGCAACGAGGGGAGCACGCGCGCGCGGTCACCCGCCTGCGCGAGGCGGAGCAGCGCGCACGCGATCCGGCACAACGCTCGCGGCTGCAGGTCGCGCTCGGGGTCGTGACCGGCGACGACGAGTGGTTCCGCGCCGCGGTGGAGCTCGCGCCCGACCGTCCGAACGTGGTGCGTCGCTGGGCGCGCACGCTCGATCTCCACGACCGCGCCGAAGAGGCGCTCGAACGTCTCGCGGAGCAGAAGGGCGACTCGCCGGCCGGCACCGCGGCGACGCAGATGCTCGCCGCGGCGATCGCGCGGAGCCGGGAGGAGCCCGAGCGAGCGATCGCCCTCGCGGAGCGCGCAGCGCGCGAGCGGATGGCGATCGGCGACGTGCGCGGGTCGCTCCGCAGCCAGCAGCTCGTCATGACCCTGCTGATCGAGGGCGATCGCCGCGACGAAGCGCGCCGGCTCGCAGGGGCGTGCGCGGCGCTCGCCGAGACCATCGGCGACGGAGCGACCATCGGCTACGCGCGCTGGGTCCTCGGCGCGCTCGCCGACATCGACGCCGATCCGCACGCCGCGCTCGCCCACTACCGCGCCGCGATCGAGGGCTACGAGGCGGACGGCGCGCCGGTGCCCGATCGGCTGCTCGAAGCGCTCCGCCCGCGCGCGCACGACCTCGGCGATCCGACGCCCGAGAGAGATCGCGTGCGACTCTCGGTGATCCCCCAGCGTTGAAGCCCCTGCTCCTCGCCGCGCTCTCCGGGCTCCTCGCCGCGCTCGCGCTGCCGGGGCCGGGCCTGTGGCCGCTCGCGTTCGTCGCGTGGGTGCCGCTCCTCATCGGGCTCCGCACGGCTCGGCACGGCGCGCGGCTCGGCCTATGCGCCGGCGTCGTGTTCTTCGGCGTCGCGCTGCGCTGGCTCGCGCCGCTCTCGCTCCCGGGGTTCGTGGCGCTCGTCGTCTACCTGTCGCTCTTCCTCGGCGCGTTCGGCGCGCTCGCGCGGCGAGTGCCGGCCCATGTGCTCCCCTTCGCGTTCGTCGCGCTCGAGTGGACGCGCGGCTGGGCGTTCTCCGGGTTCGGGTGGGCGAGCCTCGGGTACTCGTTGCCGCCGTGGCTCTCCGGGCTCGCCGCGTTCGGCGGCGTCGCGCTCGTGTCCCTCGCGATCGTCGCGACCAACGTGGCGCTCGCGAGCCGCTCGTACCTCGCGCTGCTGTTCCCGCCGCTCCTCGCGCTCGGACCGGGCGCGCGCACCGAGGGCACCCTCCGCGTCGCGGCGATCAACGCCGGGGTCGGGCCCCACGAGAAGTGGAACAACGTCCACGGCGCGATGACCGCCCACGTCGCGCTCACCGATCGCATCGCCGGGGCCAAGCCCGCGCTGTACGTGTGGCCGGAGACCGCGATCCCGGCCGCCCTCGACGTCCCCGGCGCGACGCCGATCCGCTCGATGGCGCTGTCGCGGCGGGTGCGCGAGGTGTGGGGCGCGCCGCTCCTGCTCGGGATCCCCGAGCCCGCGGGGGCCTCGTTCTTCAACGCCGCCGCGCTCGTCGAGGGCGAGCGCGTCTTCGTCGTGTATCGCAAGCGGCGGCTCGTGCCCTTTGGCGAGCGACGCGCGCTCGGCTTCGCGCCGGTCCTCCCCGGGCCCGAGTTCGTCCCCGGCGAGGGCGCGCGCGCGCCGCTCGTCGTCGACGGCGCGAAGCTCGCCGTCCTGATCTGCTTCGAGGATCTGTTCGGCGACGACGCGCTCGCGCGCGCGGCAGACGCCGACGCGCTGGTGGTCCTCACCAACGACGCGTGGCTCGGGAGCGCGGGCGCGGCGCAGCACCTCGTGGTGACGCAGCTCCGCGCGATCGAGGCCGGACGCTCGATCGTGCGCGCAGCCAACCGGGGCGCGACGACGGTGATCGATCCGCGGGGCCGTCTGCTCGTCGCGCCGGGCGAGGCCGTCGTCGCGGAGCTGCCCCGCTCGCGCGTGCGCACGCTCTACTCGCGCGCGCCCGATCTGGTGCCGCTCGCCTGCGTCGCCGCCACGCTCGGCGCGCTCGCGTGGACGATGTCACGGCGTCGGCGCGAGGTCCGCTAGATCAACCGTCTCCTGCAGGCGCGAGCTCGCGTCGCTCGCGCCGGGGGCCGACAGCCGCACGTCGGCGACGCGGTTGAGGATGCAGCTCTCGAGCCGGTTGTCGTCGAGATCGCTGTCGATCTTGAGGATGTTCACCAGCGACACCTTCCCGCCGCTGACGAGCTGCGTGAAGTAGAAGACCACGCGCCGGTTCTTGATCGCTGCGGTGATCGGGCGACCGGGGTTGCAGCGTCGCACCTCCGCTTTGATCGCCTTGCGCGCCGCCGAGCTCACGTCGGCCAGCGTCGGTTCGGCGCCCGAGGTGCCCTCGACGACCGGCACGCTCGGTGGGGCCGGAGCGGCGGTGGGCGTGCCGCTCTCGAAGGGCGAGGGGGGCGATGACGGTGCGGCAGGCGCGACCGTGGTGGGCTCGGCCGTCGTCGCGACGCTCGCCGGCGGCTCGGGTGGAGGCGCGGCATCCTCGCGCGCGCGACCGCGCAGCCACACCACCAGCCCGAGCACGGCCGCGGCCGCGAGGAAGGCGAACGGGGCGCGGGGGAGCTCATGCGCCACGCGCCGAGCCTAGCAGTCCCGCCGGTAGGGATTGAACGCCGCGCGCTCACATGGATCCCTTGTGGCGATGGTCGATCGAGCAGCGGAGGAACCGGGCTGGGCGGCGCTCGAATCGGCGTTCGCTGCGCTCGGGCGCGTGCTCCTGCTCCTCGACGCCGAGTTCCGCGTCGTGCGCGCGACCGCGACGCTCGACTCGTGGGTGTGCCCCGGCGCGTGCCACAAGATCGTCGGACGCCCCATCGACGATCTCGTCGGCGCGCGCTTGTTCGCCGCCGACGAGGCGCTGCGTGTCTCGCTCGAGCATGGCGAGCGCGAAGAGGGCCGGCGCGCGTTCGTGCAGTGCGAGAACGGCACCGCCCGCCTCGCGTCGGTCACCGCCGCGCCGGTCCCCGCCGAGGCGAGCACGTGGGCGAGCGGCGCGCGCTACTTGTTGGTGCTGCGCCCCGCCGAGGAGGACGAGCTCATCCTCGAGGGCGCGCTCGCGGCGCAGGGGCTGGTCGCGCGCGCGCCGGCCATGCTGAAGATCGTGCGGTTCATCGAGTCGCTGCATCGGAGCGACGCCACGGTGCTGGTCACCGGCGAGAGCGGCACCGGCAAGGAGGTCGTCGCGCGCGCCATCCACGCGAGCTCGCCGCGGCGCGCCGGCCCCTTCGTCGCGGTCAACTGCGGCGCGCTCCCCGGAGACCTCCTCGAGAGCGAGCTCTTCGGGCACGTACGCGGCGCGTTCACCGGCGCGGTGCGCGATCGCGTCGGCCGGTTCGAGGCCGCGCGCGGCGGCGTCGTGTTCCTCGACGAGATCGGCGACATGCCGGCCGTCCTGCAGGTGAAGCTCCTGCGCGTGCTCCAGGCCCGCACGTTCGAGCGCGTGGGCGAGAGCACCACCCGCGCGATCGACGCGCGCGTCATCGCGGCGACCAACGTCGACCTCAAGGAGGCGATCGCCAACGGTCGGTTCCGCGAAGATCTCTACTACCGGCTCCGGGTCGTGCCCATCCACGTGCCGCCGCTCCGCGAGCGCGAGGAGGACATCGAGCCGCTCGCGCGCCACCTGCTCTCTCGCATCGCCGCCCGCGAGGGCCGCGCGGTCCGCCTCTCGCCCGACGTCCTCGTCGCGCTCAAGAGCTACTCCTGGCCCGGCAACGTGCGCGAGCTCGAGAACGCCATCGAGTACGCGGTGGCGATCTGCCAACGCCAGACGCTGCAGCTCGAAGATCTCCCGCCCGAGATCGCCGTCGCGCTCGGCGGCGAGGAGCACCCGGCGCACCTCGAGGAGCCGGCCGACGACGACGACGCCGCCCGGGTGCGCGCCGCGCTCGAGACCCACCACTGGCACCACGCACGCGCCGCGGCCGAGCTCGGGATCAGCCGCACCACGCTGTGGCGCAAGATGCGCGCGCTCGGCCTCACTTAGCGGGCTTGCACTGCGGGGTCTGCCTGCCGAGGCTTCCGCCGAAGTCGCCGTAGATCTTGTCCGCGTAGCTTGCGTGGCAGCCGAGGCAGGTGCCCACCCGCGCGATGCGCGCGCGCTCGGCGGCGTCGAGCAGGCGCGCTCCGAGACGGGTGATCTCGCCGGTAGCGGGGTAGGTGTCGTCGAGCTTCTGGTGACACGACGAGCAGGCGCGTGCCCTGGCGGTGGTGTGCGGATCGAGCGGCGCGAACAGCGTGCGCTCGCTCTTCGCGCCGCCCACCACCAGCGTCATGCGCATGCCCTCGACGAACGGCTCGATCGCGCCGCGCGGGCCGAGCGCGAGGAGCGGCGGGCCGAAGCCGTTCGCGCCGGCGACCTCCGTCCAGTGACCGGGCGTCGCCTTGCCGGAGAGGTGATCGACGTCGGTGCCGTTGGCGTCGAAGCTCGTGTGACACGACCCACACCGCGGCGCCCACGCGGCGTGACAGGACTGGCAGGAGAGCCGCTCGTGACCGCGGAGCGCGTGCCAGGGCTTCTCCGTCGCGAGCGGGATGGTCTTGCGCGCGCCGTCGACCGAGAGCAGCAGCGAGTGCGACGCGGCGTCCGTGCGCACGAGCGGCGTCCCGAGCTGCGTGTAGAGCGGCGAGAGCGACAGCGGCGTCAGCTTCCGGCGCGCCCATGAGCGGCGCAGCGCCTCGGCGACCTGCTCGCGATCGGGATCGCGCGGGGGCACCTGGCCCGCCTTCCGGTGACAATCCGCGCACCTCACCTCCAGCGCCTCGTGCGCGTGGAGGTGAGGGGTGCCGGTGCCCATCAGCTCGCGCTCGACGTGGCAGTCGATGCAGGTCATGCCCGCGACCGCGTGGACGTCGGCCGCGATGCGCGCGGTGGGGCGTCCGTCGGCGGTCTTGCCGGTGACGCGCGGATCGCCGGGCTCGAGCTCGACGACGCCGTGGAACGACATCGTGATGCGCCCGCTCCGACCATGACAGCCGGAGCACCTTCGCTCCGGCACCACCGCGGAGACTTCGGGGTGGAGCGGCCCGCCCTTGCCCGCTGCGACGTTCGGCGGCGCGAGGTGACACGCGGTGCAGCCGCCGCCGCGCGCGTCGTCGCCGAGATCGCCCGGCCGCGGCTTGCGCGCGCCGAGGTGGCACCCCGCACACAGCTTGCGGACGTGCGACTCCGCGGGCGTCTTCGGCGCGGCGTTCGGATCGAGGCTCGTGAGATCGTCGCCCGGCTCGCGGTGCGGTGTCTTGCGCTCGCCGAAGGCGAAGCGATCGACCGCGAGGATGCCGGGCGCGCGCGCCATCAGGCTGGTGCGCGCGCGGGCCGTCTCCACCGCGTGGCACGCGCCCTGGCCGCACGTGCGGTCGACGGTGGCGAAGTCTCCGGAGAGGAGCTCCATGCCCGCGTGCGCGGCCCTCGCGTCGCGCGCGCTCGGATCGCCGAGGTGACAGGGGCTGCAGCCCATCGCGGCGTGCGCGCCGCCGACGCCCTGCACCGTCGCGTGACACGAGAGGCACCCCTCGTCGCGCGAGAGCCCCGCGACGGAGATCTGCGGGAGCGGCGGCAAGCGAGGGCGTCGTACGAGGAGCACGACCGCGATCAGCGCGGCGACGGCGAGCACCGCCGCGGCCACCCGCGCCCGTTGGCTCATGGAGCCCCCGTCAGCAGCCCTCGCGCTTTTTGGTGGGGGCGCCGGCCGGCGCCGCGATCGGCGCGATCGGCGCCGCCACCGGCGTGGCGGGCCCGGCGGGTGCGTCGCCGAAGGAGCGGCGCAGGGCAACGTGATCGCGGAAGGTCTGCCATGCTTCGGCGGACGCGCCGGGAGGAAGCGCGACCGGATCCCGGTCCATCGTCTTGTCCCACGAATCGAGCCCGCCGGCGAGCACGCGCACGTCGCGCCCCGAGGCGCGCAGCCGACGCGCGAGTCGGTCCATGCGCACGAGGTCGAAGCCTGCGAGCACCACGCGCCGGAACCGCGGCGCGTTCTCGGCGAGGGCTTCGTCGGTCGCGCCGAACACCGCCGCGGGCATCGCGAACCGCAGCGAGTGCCGCGGCTCGTCGAGCGCGATCACCACCACGTCGGGCGGCGCGTCGGCGAGCAGGCGCGCGAGCGCGAAGGGCGACAGCGTCGCGGGCGCGACCTCGACGGTCATCGCGGGGGCTCGGTGCTGAGCGCGCCGCGCGAACCCCGCGCTGCCGATGGAGACGCCGAGCGCGGCGAGGACGAACATCGAGTTTTTGGTGAAGCGCAGCATGACGGTTCACTCCGCAGGGGTGGGCGCGGCCGACTCGCCGTCGGGCTTCGCGACGGGCGCGGGCACGCCGCGCATCTTGCGTTCGATCCACTCGGCGCCCGCGAACATCCCGAGCGCGAGGAGCGTGACGAGGATGGCCACGGTGCCGTACGAGAGGTGCAGCCAGTCCATGAGGAGCTCGCGCTGACCGCCCGAGGTGGCGAAGCCCGCGAGCTTCCCGTACACCCCGGCGAACGCGAGGATGCCGGTCATGGCGCCGCCGAGGAAGGCGACCGCATCGAGCTTGCCGGTGGCCGCGGCGACGATGCTGGTGCCGGGGCAGTATCCGCCGATCGCGAACCCGGCGCCGAAGATGAGCCCGCCGACGACCTGCGGTCCGAGGAACGTGGGGTTGACGTAGATCTTCTCCATGTCGACGAAGCCGAGCGAGCGGAGGACCACGAGGCCGAGCATCGCGGTGACGATCGCGGTGAACATCACCTTCAGCACGGTCATGTCGCGCAGGTAGAACTGCGCGGCGAGCTTGCGCGAGCTGCCGAAGCCGGCGCGCTCGAGGACGAACCCGAACGCGAACCCCGACAGGACGGCGAAGGTGTAGGCGACCCAGACCTCGGGTTTGAGGGGCATCATGTCCAAAGCCTCCTGACGAAGTACGCGAGGCCATATGCGCCGCCGAACACGGCGAACATGAAGGCCCAGCTACCGAGTGCGAGCGTCGCGCCGCCGGTGAGCGCCTGACCGCTCGTGCACCCCTGCGCGAGGCGAGCGCCGAAGCCGACGATCGCACCGCCGAGGAACGCGAAGAACAGGCGCTGGCGCGCGGTGATGCGCGGACCACCCTCGACCTTGATGCCGAAGCGACCGCTGGTGATCCCGGCGGCGAGCCCGCCGAGGACGACGCCGATCACCTCGAAGACCAGCCAGTCGTCCCACCACCGCGCGCCCTTGGCGAAGTAGCCGCCGAACGCGCCGTTGCTCGACACCCAGGTGGGCACGAACGTGTCGGCGATGCGGGCGGTGAACCGCGCGAGCGCGCCCGAGGCGCCGAGGCCGCGGCCCACCACGAGGAACGTGGCGAGGAGGACGAGACCGAGGAAGAACCCGGCCACGTAGGGATCCCACATGGGCTTCTCGACCGGGTGACTTTCGTCGCGAATGACCTTGGCCATGGGGCTCACCCCTTCACGAACGAGACGTCTTGTCCCGCGTAGACGATGACGAAACGGAGCAAGAGACCGCCGACCAACACCAGCACCGGCACCCACCGCGAGTGCAGCGCCCGGCCGCGGAGCGACATCGCCTCGAGCGCCGCGGGGACGAGCAACCCGCCGAACACCACGACGCCGACGAAGATGGGCGCATACGGTCCAGAGAGCACGAGCTGTGCCGCCTCGCGGTAGATCGGGCCCTGCGTCATCAGCCCGACGAGCCAGAGCACGATGACCATCAGCTCGACGGCGATGAGCGTGATGTCGGCGCGGGCGAACACTCCCTGCATCGCGCGATCGCGCTCGAGTACCATCAGCGCGGCGACGCCGGTCGACGCGCCGGAGGCGAGGAAGAGGAACCCGAGCGCGCCGCTCGACCACAGCGGCCGCGCCACGGTCGCAGAGAGCAACACGCCGGTGTAGATGCCGAGCGCGACGCCGAGCCCGAGGCCGGCCCACGCGAGGCGCTTCACGCTCGCCTCGGCGAGCGCGCGCACCCGCTTCAACCACGGCAGGCGGTCGAGCCAGGGCTCGAGGAGGTCTGCCGGCATCGCCAGCACGAGGCCGAGCTGCACCGGGTACACGAGCAGCAACACCCACGAGCCGAGCGACATCGGCGCCGAGGCCCGGAACGTCGTGTAGAAGCGGAAGACGTGCAGCTTGTAGGTCAGGTCGACGAAGAGCGCGCCCATGCCGAGCGAGAGCAGCACCGGCGCAAGGAGCAGGCCGCGCTTCATCGCCGCGGTGATCCGCTCTCGACCGAGCGTCAGCACCGCGGTGCTCACAGCCAACATGAGGCCCGCGACCAGGCCGCCGAGGAACAGGTAGATGGGGATCTCCCATCCCCACACGCGCTCGGCGGCGGCGAGGGCTGCGCTGCGGGTGGTCTCGATTTCCAGGTTGGGAGCCATCAGCGTGCTCCGTTCACATAGAAGACGTTGGGTTTCGTGCCCGCCTCGGCGTTGACCACCGAGACGTCGCCGCGCTTGAGGCGCAGCGTGACGAGGGAGTTGGGATCGTCGAGATCCCCCGTGAGGATCGCCCCGGTCGGACAGACCTCCTCGCACGCGGTCGGCTTGCCCTTGTCGAGGCGGTGGACGCACAGCGTGCACTTGTCGACGAAGCCCTCCGGGTGGACGTAGCGTGCGTCGTACGGGCAGCTCGCCATGCAGGCGCGGCAGCCGGTGCACAGATCGCGATCGATCTGCACCGTGCCGTCCCCGCGATAGAAGCTCGCGCCGGTCGGGCAGTTGGCGACGCAGGGGGCGTCCGCGCAGTGGTTGCAGCGCTGCGAGCGGATGAAGAGCTCGAGGAGCGGGAGCTCGCCGCGCGTCTCCTGGACGACCCAATCACGGTACTTGCCGTCGGGGACGCGGTTCTCCGTCTTGCAGGCGACCACGCAGGCCTCGCAGCCCACGCAGCGCTTCATGTCGATGACCATCACGCGGCGCATGGCTCAGGCCTCCCTCTGGAGCGCGACGAAGTTCATGCGCATTCCGGTGCCGCCCATGACCGGATCGACGTTCACCCGCGAGACGAGCTCGGAGTCGTCGGCTCCCTTGCCCTTCGCGTAGCGGAGCCCCTTGGCGGTGTGTCCCCACCCGTGGACCATGTAGACGCAGTCGCCGCGGATCCGCTCGGTGGCCTTGATCTGCACGGGCGCGCTCTTGATGCCGTCCTGGTTGGTGAGGCGGACGACGTCGCCGTCGTGAAGGCCCATGTCCTTGGCGACCTTCGCGTTGATCCACACCCGATCGTTGTGCGCGAGCTCGCCGAGGAGGCGGTTGTTGGTGGTGCGACCGAAGGTGTGCGCCGCCGCGCGGCCGTACAGCAGCCGAAAGTAGCCTGCGGGCACCGCGTGGGGTCGAAGGTAGACGGGGAGCGGATCGAAGCCGGCGGCCCTGAGCTTCTCCGAGAAGAGCTCGATCTTGCCGCTCTCCGTCGCGAACGAGAGCGCGAGGCCGTCCTCGATCACCGTCGGCTTGTGCGGGGCGAGCACGACGCCGTCGCGCGCGAGGGCCTCGAAGTCGATGCCCGAGAGCTTGCAGCGCTCGCGGAGGTAGCTCTCGGCGTCGGTCCACGGGAAGTACTTCTCGAGGCCGAGGCGCTTGCCGAGCTCGCGCGCGATCCACCAGCCGGGCTTCGCGTCGCCGGGAGGCGGGATCACCGGCTGACGGAGCGCGACGCCGCTCTCATGCCACGCGATCGGGATGAGGTCGTCGTAGCGTTCGAGGTATGCGGCCTCGGGCAGCACGACGTCGGCGTAGCCGGCGATCTCCGCCGGGAGCACGTCGACCACCACCAGGAGCTCGAGCGCCTGGATCGCCTTGAGCGTCTCCTCGCGCTGCGGCAATGCCTGGATGAGGTTCGTGCCGTACACGAACCAGCCCTTGATGGGGTACGGCTTGCCGTCGATCGTCGCGCGGCGCAGCCCCTGGGCGAGCGGCTCGAGCGCGAAGGGCGCCTCGCCCTCGACGCGATCGGCGGGAGGTTTGGGCTTCGGATACGGCGGGGTCGGGATCTTGGCGAGCTTCATCCCGCTCGGCCGGAAGAACCCGCCGCGGTGCCCCCAGCTGCCGAGCAGCGCGTTGAGGATCGCGATCGCGCGCGAGCGGTGGGTGTCGTCCGCGCCGTACCACGAGGCGTGGCGACCGGGGTGCACGAGCGACGCGGGCGCGGCGCCGGCGATGCGGCGCGCGGTGCTGCGGATGAGCGCGGCGTCGAGCCCGGTCTCGGCCGAGGCCCACTCCGGGGTGTACGTGGCGACGGCCTTCTTCAGCTCCTCGAACCCGGTCGTGTACTTCTCGACGTAGGCACGGTTGTGGCGCTGCTCGGTGACGATGACGTGGATCCACGCGAGCAGGAGCGCGGTGTCGGTGCCCGGCCGGATCGGCATCCAGGTCCTGGCCTTGGACGCGGCGGTCGAGAACCGCGGATCGACGACGATGAGATCGGCGCCGCGCGCGACCGCCTCGGCGAAGTCCTGCACCTGCGTGTTGTGCATGTTCTCGCCGAGGTGCGAGCCGATGAGCACCAGGCACTCCGAGTTCGCGATGTCGAGCACCTCCGGCGAGCCGGGTTCGGCGCCGAACGTGAGGTCGAAGGCGACGTCGCGCGGGCCGCGGCACTGCGCGAACGACGGCGCGCCGAAGTTGGCGGTGCCGTACGCCGAGAGCAGGTGCTTGAACCACGAGGCACCGGCGCCGTGGTTGAACAGCGCGACCGACTCCGGTCCGTACTTCCTCTTCAGCTCGTCGAGCTTGCCGGCGATGAACGCGAGCGCTTCGTCCCACTCGACGATCTTGAACTCGTCGTTCCCGCGCGGGCCGACGCGGAGCATCGGCTTCACGAGGCGGTCCGGATCGTACGCGAGGCCCACCGCGCCGACGCCGCGCGGGCACAGCCTGCCGTTCGACAGCGGGTGGCGGGGGTTGCCGCGGATCTTGATCAGCCGGTCGCCGTGGGCGTGCGCCTCGATGCCGCACTTCCAGAAGCAGACCTCGCACACCGACGAGACCGCGTGTCCGTCGGTGCCGGGATCGATCGTCGGGTGGCCGGCCGCCGCCGAGCGCGTGAAGACGAGCTTGCTGGCGACGGCTGCCGCGAGGGTGCCCGCACTCAGACCGAGAAACCGCCGTCGCGAGAGAGCCATGATGAAGAAGCTCTCAGCAACCCGAGTGCCGCGCCGACCACTGCGCGTTCGGCGGGAATTGGGCTCGGCGCCTTGAACCGGTTCGTTCCATGGGCCGGCGCGCGAAACGATCTGTTCCACGCTCCTCGCAGGCCCAATCTCAGCGCGGCCTCGCTCATGACCGGGCTGTCGGTGGACGCCATTCGCGCGCTGTTTCCCGACGCCGAGCGCACATCGGGCGGATCGCCGGCGTCGCCGAGGGGCTTTGGAGCCTCGGCAGTCGGTCAGCCCTCGAAATGGTAGCTTTGCTCCGTGCGTCCTCGCCTCCCCATCGTGTGTCTGTTCGCGGCCGGTCTGCTTGCGCCCGCGCTGCCCTCATCGGTCGCGCACGCGGAGGCAACGGCTTCCGATCTGGAGAGCGCGCGCGATTTGTACAAGTTGGGGAAGGCGCTCCGCGACAAGGGAGATCTCGTAGGGGCCCTCGAGAAGTTCAAGGCGGCGCACGCGCTCGCGAACACGCCGATCACGGCCGTCGAGTACGGGCGCACCCTCGAGCGCCACGGAGATCTGGTAGAGGCGCGCGATGTGTTCCTCTCGGTCGCGCGCATCCCGGCCAAGGCGAACGAGTCGGCGAACACCAAGTCGGCGCGCGCCGAGGCCGACAAGCTCGCCGAGGAGCTCAAGGCGCGCCTGCCGTCGCTGGTCGTCACCATCGCGGGCGTGCCCAGCGACAACGTGACGCTGCTGATCGACGGCGTCGCCATCCCACGCGCCGCGTTCGGCGAACCGCGAAAGCTCAACCCCGGCTTGCACGTCGTGCGCGCGTCGGTCGCAGCCGGGCCCGAGAAGCGGATGGAGATCACGCTCGCCGAGAAGGAGCAGCGCACGGTCGTCGTCACGCTCGAGCCGCCGCCCGCGCCGGCGCCGGACGTGCCGGTGAAGCCGAGCGCCCCGATCGAGGCTCCGAAGCCGAGCCCAGACGTGCAGCCTGCCTCGCGGGGACTGCCGGCGTTGACCTGGATCGGCATCTCGATCGCGGTGGCGGGCGCGGCTACGGGGACCGTCACCGGCCTCACCGCATGGTCTCGTGCGCGCACGGCGAAGGAGTCGTGCGTCGACGGGGCATGCCCGCCCTCGGTGCACTCGATGGTCGACTCCGGGAAGACCTTCGGCAACATCTCCACGACCGCCTTCGTCGTCGCGGGCCTCGGCGTGGGCGTCGCCGTGTTCGGTCTGCTCTCGCGCGAACCACCGAGAGAGCGCGCGGCGGCTCGGGTTCACCCCGTGGTCGGTCTCGGCTCGTTCCACCTCGTCGGTGAGTTCTGATGCGCGCAGTCCGAGCGGGAGTCCTGTGCGCGATGTCGCCGTTCGTCATCCTGGTCGCGTGCAACGCGATCACCGGCCTGTCGGATCTCCGCAACGCCCCCTGCGTGGGTGCTGCGTGCGCGGACGCGGGAGGCGACACCGACCCGCGAGATGCCCTCGACGCGGTCCTCGAGACCGAGGCGGCCGTCGACGCGCCGCTGGGGACCTGCACGAACAGCCCCGATCCGCTCACCGCGGCGGCGGCGTGCTCTCCCAAGGATCGGGGCGAGGTCCCGTGCGCGCCGCCCGACGGCGGGTTCTCGTGCCCGATGGGTGGGCAGTGCATCGCGCCATCGGCGCCGGGGCTCGCCGTGATCGACTATCGCGTCTCGCACCTCAGGATCTGGTTCCCCACGGTGCTCCGTGATGTCTCGAACGTGCTGGTGCACCCGCAGGTCAACCCGAAGTGTGTGGGCGGCGCCGCCGCGTTGAACGTCCTCCTCAAGCTCGACACTACGACGAAGAAGCTGCGCGTCGGTTCGGCGCGTCCATCCGGCGATGGTGCGACGTACACGTTCACGCGGGAAGAGCTCGCGCCTTCGCTGTACCGGGAGGCGTGCACCGGCGCGACGTTCGTGCCGACCGCTCCGATCAAGCTCGAGCCGTTCGACGTCGCGTACACGCTCTCCGGTCAGAAGATCGCGTCGGCCACCATCGGTCGCACGTACATCGCGGTGTGGGATACGCCCACCAAGGTACCGTCCACCGTCCCGCTGCTCGAGGCGTCGATCCGTAACGCGGTGATCTCGCCCGATCGCAGCTGCATCGGCAGCTTCGACCCCGAGTACATGTGCGGCCCGAGCAACCCCTCGCAGGGGTGGACCACGGGCGGTCTCATCGTTGGCAAGATCCCCCTCGACGAGGCCGACAACATCCCGCTCCCGGTCGCGGGCTGCCAGACGCTCTGTGCCGTGCTCGCGGATAACCCGGAGCGGGTCGATGGCGACCACTGCAAACGCGGCACCGATGGCAAAGTGATCCCGTTCGGCGACACCTGCGTCGGCGGCACCGACTGCCGCAACGCGGTCTGGTTCTCTGCGGGTTTCGCGGCGCAGGGCGTCACGATTCCCTGAAGCGTCGAGTGCCGGACGACACGGCTTACCAAAATTCGCGGTCCGGCCCCTGCCTCCGCGCGCTGCAGCACGCCTTGTTCTGTCGAAGCTTTTGTGTCTTATTCCGGGGGTGGTGCTCACTGCAGCAGTCGAGGGCGAGCACGTCACCCCCAGCATCCGGCTCTCGAGGCTTCTCGGCTCGGGCGGAATGGGGAGCGTGTGGATCGCCGATCACCTGACGTTGCATACGCAGGTCGTGGTGAAGTTCCTCGCCGCGTCGCTCGTCCACGACGAGGTCAGCCGTGGACGATTCTCGCGCGAGGCCGCTGCAGCTTCCCAGGTCAAGAGCCCCCACGTCGTGCAGACGCTCGACCACGGCGTCACCGAGAGTGGTCTCCCGTTCATCGTTATGGAGCTGCTCGACGGAGAGTCGCTCTCTGCGCGGTTGCTACGCGAGGGCAAGCTCGAGCCCCCCGAGGCCGCTCGAATCATCGGTCAGGTGTGCCGCGCGCTGACGCGCGCGCACGAGCGCGGAATCGTCCATCGCGACATCAAGCCGGACAACATCTTCCTCTGCCACGGCGACGACGGCGAGCCGTTCGTGAAGGTGCTCGACTTCGGGATCGCGAAGCACCCCGAACAGGCGGAGTCCGGCGGCACGGTCACTGGACAGGCCATCGGGACGCCGGCGTTCATGAGCCCCGAGCAGCTCGTCGGCGCCAAAGATCTCGATCGCCGTAGCGATCTCTGGTCGGTCGGCGTGCTCACCTTCCTCCTCCTCACCGGGGTGCGTCCCTTCCCGGGCGGCAACATCGGCGCGGTCGCGCTCGCGGTCCACAGCAGCAACCGACCGAAGCCCAGCGCGCAGAACAACGCCCTGCCGCCCGCGGTCGACGCCTGGTTCGAGAAGGCGTGCGCGCACGAGCCAGAAGCGCGTTTTCAGTCCGCACGCGAGCTCTTCGACGCCCTCAACGAGGCGCTCGCCATCACGCCGACGAACCCACGTGCGGCACCCGATCGAAGCGGCGAGGTCGCGGTGCTGCGACCCAGTGAGCTCGGTGATGTGACCGTGTCGGCGCTCGCGAAATCGAATTCGCCCCCGGCGCTGAAGCGCGACGTGACGACGCTGTCGCCGGCGCCGCCCCGATCGCGCCGCTACGTCTGGCTGGTGGTCCCCATCGTCGCGCTTGTCGCGATCCTTGTCCTGGCGATGACGAGGAGCTCGCCCCAGTCTCCGACGGCGCCGGCCGCCTCGCCCCCTCCGCTCGCGGTCCCGTCGGTGGCTCCGGTGCCCTCGCCGACGATCAGCGCAGCCAGTAGCGAGACCGCACCGGTCGCGACGGCGAGCGCTCCGTCCTCCCACCCGACCACGAAGCCCAAGACACCGAAGCCGAGCGCCGCGCAGAAGCCGGCCTCCAAGGGCACCGGCTACGACGACATCGAGTGAACGGGATCCCTGCGTCTCGTGAGGGGCCCTCAGATCCCCGGCAGGCACATGCACGACGAGGTCAGCTCGATGTCGGCGCCGGTGAGCGCCTTCGCGAGCCGGGCCTCGACGTCCTTCGCCTCGGCGTCCTTCTTCTGCACGCGCAGGCTGCGCGCGAGCCCGTGCAGTGACCAGACGTTGCCGGGGAGGCGCTTGAGATCCTCGCGGTAGACCTCCTCGGCGTCCCCCGGCGTGCCCGCCTTGATCAGCGCCGCGCCGAGCGCGTGGCGGACGGGTTGGATCCAGTCCGGCGGCTCGTCGTAGCGAAGCTTGTCCTCCATCGCGACCGCGGTCCGCAGCTCGGCGATGCCCTCTTTCTGTTTGCCGTCGCGGTAGAGGATCTCGCCCGCGAGGACGTGCTCTGCGACGGCGACGAGGTCGTGCGCGGAGTTGTTGCCGAACGTGGCGTCCTTGGCGAGCGCCGTCTTGCCCTCGAGGAACGCCTTCTGCTCGTCGCGCGCGTGCGCGAGGTCGCCCTTGGCCGCGTACGCGACGCCGCGCGCGTACCGGCGGAGCAGGCGGGCGATCGGCAGCATCGGCGGCGGCTGCGGCTCGGCGAGGATCTCGTCCCACTTGCCGAACCGCATGAGCACCTCGAACGGCATGCCGAGGTAACCGTCGATGGTGCTGGCGTTCTCTTTGACGAACTCCGCCGGCACCGCGGCGACCATCTCGCGGATGCTCTTGAGCGCGAGCTCGCTCTTGCCGGTCATCATCGCCGCGAAGGTGAGCATGTGGCGGTTGTGCGCCATGTAGATGCGGTAGAAGCCCTGCTCCGGTCGCTTCGCGACGTAGCGCGCGTCGGCGTCGATCGCCGCGCGGTTGGAGGCGATGGCCTCTTCCCAGAGGCCGGTGCGCACGTCGATGTGCGTGGGCATGTGCACGAGGTGGCCGAGGCCGGGCTGCAGCTTGCGCAGGCGCGCGGCGGCGGCGGTCGCCCGCTCGGGGCTCGGCGACGCCTCGACCGCGTGGATGTAGAGGTGGTTCGCCAACGGATGATCGGGGGTCTTGCCGAGGACCTTCTCGAGCGTGCGCACGATCTCCTCGGTGCCGGGCTGCGGCTTGCCGTCCGGCAGCCAGAGGTCCCACGGGCGCAGGTCCATCATCGCCTCGGCGAAGAGCGCGCCGACGTCGGCGTCGTCGGGGTGCTGCTCGTGCACCGCGCGCATCGCCGCGGCGTAGGCCTCGTCGAGCGGCTTGCGGTCGTCGGGCTCGGGGTCGTGGTAGCGCTTGTCGAGCGCGGCGATGAGCTCGCGCTCGAGCGGGCTCGCCGAGAGTGTTTTGGCGCGCGCCATCGCGGCGTGCGCGGCCTTGGCGCGGGCCGGCGGCAACATGGGGAAGTTGATGTGCGGGCCGTTGGCGAGCGCGACGCCCCACTCGGCCATCGCGCACGACGGATCGAGCGCCGCGGCCTTGCGAAACGAGCGAATCGACTCGTCGTGGTTGAACGCGTACAAGAACGCGAGGCCCTGATCGAAGTACCGCTGCGCCTCGGGCGAGGACGTGGTGATCGGACGATGCAGCGTGCCGAGCCCCTCGAAGAGCGGCACGTCCTCGCTGACCACCGGCTTTGCGGGCGCGCGCGGCGTAGGAGCACACGCCGCGACCCAGCACACGAACAACGCGTAAACCCCCCTCATGAGCGACCCTCCCGTCGCAGGAGACTGCGCGAGAGTCAGCCCTCGATCAACGGTGTCTGTGTCGCCAAGTCCACCGTGTTGTCGTCGCGGAGCGACTCCATGAGGAACGCGCGCAGCTCGTACATCTGCTCGGAGCCGATGCCCTGCCCGACGTAAGCAGCGCCGTACGAGAAGCCGCCGCCGAAGAGCATCGCCGCGAGGCTCACCAGACCCGGGCGCGTGCTCTCGCCCGACATCCACACGCTCATCACCCAGACCGCCGCGCCGAGCGACAACAGGGCGAACGTGAGCTGAAGCCCGAGGAACGCCGTCCAAATCGTCGGGGCCGGCGAGAACATCGCCGTGAGACGGGTGCCGCCGTCGGTGCCGTCGTCGAGCTGGATGTCGAGGTGAGGCGACCAGAAGTGCGTGTCCTCCTTGCATACGGTGAGCAGCACCGTGCGCCGAAACACGCGGCCGGTGATCTTGCCCTCGCTGCGGGCGAGGTGCGCGCGCACGCGCTCGGTCACCTCGTCCGGCGCGAGCGAGAGCTCGAGCGTGAAGCGCGGTCGCGCGCGAGGCCGCTTCATGAGAATCAGCTCGCGAGCACCGCGAGGAGCGGCGCGAGCTCTCGGTCGTCACACGCCGCGAGCTCGCGATCGAGCGCGCTGCGGGCGTCGGCGAAGTGGTTCGCGAGCCACAGCGCGGTCTCGAACGCGAGGGCTGCGTGACGGGCTTCGTCCTCGCCGATCTCGCGGTCGCCGCGCGCGAGCGCTCGCGCCGAAGCGCGCGTCTCGCCGAGGCAGCCGCCGCGGAACACGTCGACCACCAGCGCCGCGGGGAGCGACGCGAGGGCGGGGAACGGCGCGATCGCCGCGGGGAGGGGGCCGGGGCCCGAGTCGACCCACGCCTCCTCGGCGTGTCGGATCTCGTCGTGCAGCGCTCGGCTCGTCTTCTCGACGAGGTGGCGCGGCGCGCCGAGCGCGAGCAGCGACGCGATGGTGCGGGCGAAGGCGGCGACGCTCGCGTGCTCCTCGAGCGCCGCGGCGGGCCGCGCGGCGCTGGCCACGTGGACCTCGCCGTCGATCACGAGCGGCCGGCCCTCGTAGATCGGCGCTTCCTTCGAGCAGTAGCCGGGCCCCTTCTCGAAGTTCGCGCCGTTGAAGTTCAGCACGCAGTACGCGTCGGGACCGCAGTCGCTGTCCTTGAAGCACTTGGCCGGGAACTTGAACTTCGCCTTGCCGGCGTCGGGGCTCATGGCGACCGCTGCGTCGGCGACCGAAACGGCGACCGCCACGTCGGGGACCGAAACGGCGACCGCGTCGGGGCTCGCTTCCGCGCCGCCGTCGTTGTTCGGCGCGCTCGTTGCGCTGGTCGTCGCTGTAGACGGCGGCTCCGGCGCGGGGCTCGCGGTGACGGCGGTTGGCTCGCGCGTGCAGGAGACGCCCGCGGCGGCGAGGTGGGAGAGCACGAGTCCGACGGCGGTCGCTCGATCGATCACGGTTGGGTGAGCTTACGTCAAAACGTCGGCGGCACATCCGCTGCTACGCGCTCCCGCATGCGCGGACGATTCGGGTTCAGCCTGTGGTGCCTCGGCCTCTGTCTCGGGAGCCCCGGGTGTGGCTCGCCCGGGCGGCATCACGGAGACAGCGTCGCTGCCGCGAGCGCTCCGCTCCGCGTGCCGGCCGGTGTCCCGGTGCTCGACTTCGACGTCGACGCGGATCCGTCGTCGATCGCGCTCACGTTCGACGACGGACCGGACGAGGACGGGAACACGGCCGCGGTCGCCGACATCCTCCGCGCAGAGCGGGTGCACGCGACGTTCTTCGTGAACACGCGCAACGCGGTGGACGTGCTCACGTCGTCGTCCGCGCGCACGCTGCTCCAGCGGCTCGTCGCGGACGGGCACGAGGTCGGCAACCACGGCGTGACCCACGAGAGCTTGGGCGACACGTCGACCGACGTGGACGCGGAGCTCGCTGGCGTCGTCGCCGTGCTCGGTGCGGTCGCGCCCGACGCCCTCGCGACCCGCCTGGTCCGCGCGCCCTTCGGCGAACCGTATTTCGGGCCGCAAGCGGCGCTCGATCGCGTGGCGCCCACGGTCGCGCGGTACGGGGTCCACATCGGCTGGAACATCGACTCGCTCGACTGGGCGTGCGAGTCGAAGCCCGATCCCGTGCCGTGCATCATGGCCCACGTGCTCGGGCCGGTGGACGCGGGGCGCACCGGCATCGTGCTCCTCCACAGCACCCTGCGCGGGACGGTGGCCGCGCTCCCGCAGCTCATCGCCGAGCTCCGGCGACGCGGGAAGCGATTCATCGGCGTCGAGGAGCTCGTCGTCGCGAAGTACGGCCGCCCGTCGCGCGCCCTGGTCGCGAGCGACGACGTCTCGCTCGCGCCCGCGCAGGCGTCGGAGGAGGGCGACTTCGTCGGGACCGGCTGCGCGATGGCGGTGACCGCGCCGCTGACGCCGGCGCTCGTGCTCGCCCTGCTTACGCTGGGCGCTTCGCTGCGTGCTCGATCGCCGCGGCGAGCTGCACGACGTTGAACGGCTTCTCGATGCGTTGGTTGCGCGACGTCGCGAGGAACGCGCGCGACCTCGGCGTGAACGCGCCGCCGCTCATGAACACGAAGCGATGGGCGAGCGCGGGTAGGGTTCGCGCCACCTCTTCGAAGAGCTCGATGCCGTCGAAGCCGGGCATCATCACGTCGCACAGCACGACGTCGAACGCAGGGTCTGCGTGCAAGAGCTCGAGCGCCGCGCGGCCGTCGTTGACGACCACGACGTCGTGAAGCTGACCCAGCGACGCGTCGATGGCGCGGCCGACCGCGGGCTCGTCGTCCACGACGAGGATGCGCTTGCGCGCGAGGACCGCCGAGTGAACCGCGCCGGGCGGAGTGCTGCCGGAGGCGCCGTCGGCGGGCTGGAGGCGAATGCGCACGAACGTGCGGAGGCCCGGATCGGAGCCCACGGCGGGCGACGACTCGATCGTGATCCCGCCCTCGTAGCCGCTCACGATGCGGTGGCAGATCGCGAGCCCGAGGCCCGTTCCGCGACGAACCGGCTTGGTCGTGAAGAACGGCTCGAACACGCGCGAGAGCACGTCGCTCGGGATGCCGACGCCGTTGTCCGCGATTTCGATCACCACGTGCCCGGACGGCTCGCGCGAGGAGCGGACGCGGATGACGCCGGGCAGACCGCGCTCCTCGATCGCCTCGTGCGCGTTGACGAGCAGGTTGAGGATCACCTGCCCGAGCCGGCCGCGATTGCCCGACACCGTCGGCACCTCGCCGAACGAGACCTCGATCTTGGAGGTGCCGGCGATCGTCCGCTCGGCGAGCCGCAGCGTCGTCTTGATGATGTCGTTCACGTCGACCGGGCCGATCGTGTCCTCGTCGGAGCGGGCGAAGGTCCGGAGGTCGGCGACGATCGCGCGCACGCGCTCGAGCCCCTCGAGGGCGGTGGCCGCCGCTTCGCGCAGGTCGCGGCTCGCGTCGGTTCGCTCGGCCTCGCGCGCGATCGCCTGGACGTTGAGCTGCACATACGTGAGTGGATTGTTGATCTCGTGGGCGACCCCCGCGGCGAGCATGCCGAGCGAGGCCATGCGCTCGTTGAGCGCGAGCTGCTCGCGCGCGCGGACGCGCTCGGTGATGTCGTTGCCGAGCATGAGCCGCGCGGGCGCGCCCATGAACATGACGTTCTGGGTGGCGGCGAACTCCCACGTCGAAACGCTGCCGTCGCGCCGAAGGATCCGGTATTCGCCGCGCTCCGAGGCGGAGGTGGGCTTCGAGAGCCGCGCGATCACGCGCGCGCGGTCGTCGGGGTGGACGTCGTCGAGCAGCGAGCGACCGACGAACTCGGCCGGGTCGTTCCAGCCCGCCATCTGCGCGAGCGCCGCGTTGACCCACAGGTACTTGCCGTCGCGGTGGATCGCCGCGCCGATCGGCGCGGAGTCGAGGAGATCGCGGAACTCCTGGCGGCTGCGGAGCATCGCCTGGTAGCTCTCGTGCACCGCGTCCTGTTGCTCCCACAGCTCGTGGACGGGAACGCCCGCGAGCCACGCGCGCGCCCGGCGAAAGGCCGTGCCGAGGGAGCGAGGGGTCTGCGGATAGGTGAGCTCGAGGACCGCGTAGCGATTCCCGAGCGAGAGCTCGGTGTTGGTTCTGGGGAGCCCTAGCAGCGTCGTGATGGCGCCGAGCGCGCCGGCGCAGATGTGAAAGAACCCCGGGCAGTTCCGCCACGACGGGGGCAGCACGACGCGGAGGACCATCCCGCGATCGGTCGACTCGAGAATCTCGAACGGCAGGTCGGGGAAGAGGGTCGGCGCGACGAACCGCGCGCCGAGCTCGTTGAGTCGGCGCGGCGTGAGAACCTGCCGCGCAGCCGTGCGAAAGAAGCCGTAGGAGGGCGCCTGCATGGTCGCCTCGCCGAGCGCTTCGAGCCCCGCGGCGCCGCCGACCGCGCGCTCGAGTCGGTCGATGAACTCGACGAACTCGCTCCACGGGATGCGACGCCGTACATCGCGGAGCTCCTCGTACGACAGCGGGAGACCCTCGACGACGGCCGCCGGGTCGAGGCCGCGCAGCTCGGCGGCTTCGAGCAGAAGGCGCGTGGCGCGGCAGGACATCTGACTCACGGGCTGGCGCGAAAGATATCAGACGCGCCCGCCAACGACGCCAGCAGGTCGCTCGAGACCGGGCCTGCCGCGAGGACTGCGCGTATGCTCTCACCCGTTGGGCGCCTCACTTCCCTACCTGCCGCCCCCGAAGCTCGTCGTCGGTTCGGTGACGCTGCACCTCTTCGGCTTTCTCGTCGGCATCGCCGGCGCGATCGCCTGGCAACTGGTGATGAGGCGGGCACGGGAACGCTCGCTGTCCGAGCGGACGATGCGCTGGCTCCTCGTGTGGGTGGTGGTCGGTGGGTTCGTGGGCGGGCACGTGCTCGACTTGTTGATGTATGAGCCGCGCGTCGTGATCACCGATCCGGCGCGCATGCTGCGCATCTGGGAGACCCTCGGCTCGTTCGGCGGGTTCGCGGGCGCGGCGATCGGAGCCCTCGCGTACTTCCACATCGCGAAGGTCGAGAACCCCCTCGACTACGCCGACGCTTTCGGCTTCGCGTTCCCGGTGTCGTGGACGCTCGGGCGGGTGGGCTGTGCGCTCGCGTACGATCACGTCGGGCGTCCGACGTCGTTCTTCCTCGGACAGCGGTGGCTCGATGGGCGGGTGCACCACAACCTCGGCCTCGAGGAGGCGCTCTTCACCGCCGTGCTGGCGACGGCGCTCATCGCGTTCGGCCGCAAGCCGCGTCGCCCCGGCGCGCAGGTCGGAGCGATGTTGCTTGCGTACGCGCCGTTCCGCTTTCTCCTCGACGAGCTTCGCATCGAGGACGCGCGCTACCTCGGACGAACGCCCGCGCAGTACGGCGCGATCGCGCTGGCCCTCGCAGGTGCGGCCCTACTGCTTCGCCGGGTGCGCGTGCCCGCCAGGGCCACGAGCTAACGCTCGATCGCAGCTCTGCCCGCGGGCGTGAGAACGTGTCGAACGCTGGGTTCGACCGCCGCAGCCACTTGCTCCACGAAGCCACGTCGCCGCAATTCGGCGAGCACGTGAAGCAGGTTGGGGCGCTCGGCAAGCGCCATCGTGGAGAGTCTACGTTCTATCTGGTACCAGCCGAGCGGCTCGCCGGCACGCGCCAGGACCGTGAGCACGGCTCGCTCGAACTCGGTCATGGCGCCACGCTCGGGTGATAGAGAACACCGCGGCATGCCGTCGTCCAGGCCTCCCGCAGTGGTTCGTTTGGCGTACGGGACCTGGTGCCGCTCGGCCTCGTGGCGCGGCGTGGGCCCGCTCCTCGTGGGTGTGCTCGTCCGACGTGCACGGGCACGTGAGCGGGCACGGGCACGCGCACGGGCACGAGGCCTCGGCACATTCGGTTAACCAAACGGGGGACGGTTGCGTGCGCAGCTGAAGCGCGAGCCGATCGAGCCCATGCCCGTGCCCGTGCCCGTGCCCGCTCACGACCACGACCACGGATCACGCGCACGACCACGGGCGGAACCTCTGGACCGTCGACGCGCCGACCATAGGCGCGCGCGTCAGCGAGCGCCTCGGTGATTCGCACCCTCGCACCGGTAGGCGCTCGCTTACGCGCGCGCCTACCGAGCGGAGCGTCAGACGCCCGCGCGGAGGCCCGGGATCTCGGCGGCGATCTCCCCGAGCGCGGTGATCGCGGGGGAGACGCCGCGCATCGCCGTGAGGATCACGGAAGAGGGGTGCTTGTCGGTCGCGACGATGTGCTGGCCGAGCTGCATGCCGAGGTTCTTGCCGCCGATGATCACGGCCGCCATTCCCTCGCTCGTGTGCGGCGGACGCTCGCCGACGACGGAGCCGCTCTCGAGGCGGGTGTTCCCGATCCCGGCCTCCATCGCGAACACGATGACGGTGTTGTCGAGCATCGTGCCCGAGCCGTCGGGCGTGTCCTTGAGCTTCTTCGCGAGCGCCGCCACGTGCTTCATGTGCCAGCGGATGCACTCCGCGACCGAGAGGTTGTCGCCCTGGCCGTGCGTCGCCTCGTGCAGCGGCGGCGCCTTGAGCGAGGAGCCGTCCCAGTTGCGGTAGGTGATTCCGAGCGAGTTGGGGAGCACGATGCCCGACATGCTGGATGTGAGCTCAAGGGACACGACGCGCGAGAGATCGCACGCGAACGCCATGTGGGTGAGGTCGACGAGCGCGGCCGCGCGGGCGTCCTCGTCGGCGTAGTTGGACGCGGCGGCGGGATCGGCGCCGGGGCGGGTCGGCACCTTGCAGGTCGACGTCGTGACCGGCGGCGGCGCGTCGATCAACGCGTTCACCCGCAGCTCGAGGGCGCGGATGTTGGCGACGTGCTCGTCGAGCCGCAGGCGATCGCCCCGCCCGAGCTTGGGCTGCAGCCGCGCGTAGGAGGCCTGGACCCGCTTGAGGATCTCGCGGCGGCGCAGCGACTCCGCGTCGACCGGCGGCGGCTCGGTGCCCATCGGCGGCGTGAACCCGGTGAACAGCTGGTCGAACGCGGCGCGCGGCGAGACGATCGGATCGTTGCGCAGCGTGGGCGGCTCGTACTCGGGGTTGTACTTGCCGGTGCGCGGCTTGTAGGAAATGTAATCGAGCGTGTATCCGCTGAACGCCGCGGACTGCACCATATAAACGAGCGACGGCAGGCGCGTGGCGGCGCCGATCTGCTGCGCGAGCAGCCAATCGCACGACGGGCCCATCGCGTAGCGCGAGAACTTGTTGGTGAGCTCGGACGTCCCCGAGACCAGCGGCCCCATCGTCTCGTAGTGGAAGCCGCCGCTCCCGTAGCGACGGCCGTTGCCGGAGCCGGTGCGCGGGATTCGCATGTTGGAGATGACGGTGCTGTCGGGCCGCAGGCCGAGCGTCTCGAGCGGCTCGAGGCCGAGCTTGAACGGGACCGACAGCGGACCGGGCGCGTCGGGCAGCACGTACTGCGGCGGCTTGCCGGTCTTGCCGTCGACCTGCTCGCCGACCGGCGGGATGCCGCAGTAGGCGAACACGAAGCGCTTGGGCGTGTCGGTCGGCGCGCCGAACGCGCGCTTGCCGACCATCGCCTCCATGAGGGGCAGCGAGAGCGCGGCGCCCGCGCCGAGGAGCATCGCGCGACGATCCAACGTGAAGTTGCGGGCCATCGGCTACTCCTCCTCGCGAACACGGAAGTTGGGGTGGGTGACGTACGCGCGGACCAGCGCCTCGAAGGAGCTGCCCTTCGAGCTCATCTCTCTCGCCAGCCACTCGATGCGCACGCCGTCGGTGTTGTCGAGCGAGCGACCGACCGCGAAGCGCACGAAGTGCTCGCTGAAGCAGGCGACGAACTGCGGCGAGCTCGCGAGGAGCGGCGCGAGGCCCTTCGCGCCGGTGAACGACTGGCCCTTGTTCAGCTCGCCCACGCCGTCGATCGGGCACTCGGGATGGTCGTCGTCGTGGGTGCGGTACTTGCCGTCCTTGTCGAAGTTCTCGAGGCCGAAGCCGATCGGGTCGACGCGGCTGTGGCACCCGGCGCACACCGCGTTCGAGCGATGCTCGGCGTAGCGCGCGGTCTTGCAGGCGCCGGGCGTCTTTCCGACCGGCGGCTGGTCGACGTCGACCGTGACGTCGGGGGGCGGCAGCGCGATCGGCTCGCACAGCAGCCGCTCGCGAATGAACTTCCCGCGGCGCGTCGGGCTCGTGTCGCCGAACTTCGCGCCCGCCGCGGCGAACGCGCCCTGCGACAGGATCCCCACGCGCGGCGCGCTGCCGTACTTCACCCAGGCGAAGGCGCCCGCGGGCGGCGGCAAGCCGTAGTGACCGGCGAGCTCGCCGTCGACGTAGGTCTCGTCGGCGAGGAGCAGGTAGTGGAAGTCGCGCCCCGGCTCGGTCGCGCGATCGACCAGCGCGTCGGTCTCGGCGCGGAGCTTCTTGTGCAGCGGCGTGCTCTCGAGCGCGGCATACCCGAGCCAGAACGCGTGGAAGCGGCGCGTCTGCTCGCGGGCCTCGGGCGACGCGAGGAGCGCGGTCACCGCCTTCTGCACGCCGTCGTCGGTCTCGAGCGCGCCGCTCTTCGCGCTCGCGAGCAGCGCGTCGTCGGGCGTCGTGCCCTGGAGCAGGAACGAGAGCCGGCTCGCGAGCTCGTACGGCGAGAGGCGGATCGTCTTGCCCTCTTTGCTCACGCCGACCTCGACGCGATAGATGAACTCGGGGTGGAGGAGCAGCACGCGCACCACCATGCGCACCGCCTCGCCGAAATCGCCCGTGCTCTTCCCGTAGGAGACGAGGTCGACCAAGCCGCTGCGATCCTCGGCCTCGAGCGGCCGGCGCAGGGCGCGCTGGCCGAACTGCTCGACGAACTGCGCGAAGCACGCCGCGTCGTCGGGCGCCGCGGGCTTGCACGGCACGACCCGGGCCATCCGCTCGGGCGTCGCGGTGATCCAGGTGGCCGCGGAGCGCGCGATGGTCTCGAGCGACTCGACGAGCAGCATCGACGGGGACTGCTCGAGAATGTCGTTGTCGAACGGCGTGAGCGTGTCGGCGGGCAACACGCTGGTCTCGACCGGCAGGTCGGCGCCGAACAGACGATGGAGCGAGCGTTCGAGCTCGGTGCGACTCAGGCGGCGCACGGCGACGCGGGTGGGCGGCCCCGCGGCGGAGACGCCCTCCGGCGTCTCGCCCGTCTTGTTGCTGCCGGCGCCGTTGCCGGCGTCGCCGATGCGGCCGGTGCACCCGAGGGTAAGGACCAGTCCCGCGAAGATCGCTCTGGGCAGGTTCATGAGGCGAGTGGAGTGTCGCGAGCCCGCGGCCGCGGCTCAGGGCGCGCGACGGCAGGTCGTATCGGCGAGCCAATCGACGGGCTCGCCCAACGAAAGGACCTCGAAATCCGCCGGCGTGAGAACTTCCAGCGTGGACGCGTCGACGCCGAGCGCCGACCATTTGATCTTCGTCGATCGATCGCTCCGCACCGCCAACGGCACGCTCCCCGACGACGCGACGAACAACCCGTACTCCTGCATCGCCCGCGTGAGCACGCGCGCGCGGGGGCTCGCGATGCGGGTGTGATCGAACGAGGCCTTCAGGCGGAAGCGGGCGCCGTAGGGGATGCCGTCCGGGCCGGCGCTCGTGAGCGGGCTCGAGTGACTCCCGGGCGACACGTAGATCCCGCGCCGCAATCGGTTGTTGGGGAGGCCGAGGTGGAGCGCGTGCGCCACCGCGCCGGCGTCGACCTCGTCGGCGGTGGCGAGCAGCGGCGTGAGCGGGAGCCCGCCGCCCTCGGCGGAGCTGCAGCCCTTGCCGCGCAGGTAGGGGCCGTAGGTCTTCTGCAGATCCCACACGACCGCGCAGCCGCCGGTGAACGTCGTGCCGTCGAAGCTCGCCCGGTACATCTCGTAGAGGACGCGCCTGGCCGGATCGAGCGCGAGCAGGAAGCAGTCGCCGCCCGTCGTGCACCGATAGCCGGTCTCGTCTGCGAGCGCGCCGCCGATCGGGAGCGGGAAGGGGACGCGATCGCAGTCGTCGTAGAAGTCGGAGTTGGGCGTGAACTCGCGGAAGGGCGTGTCCGGAGCGACGGTGAGCACCTCGGCGCCGAAGTCGATGCGGAAGCGATTGCTCGTGCCCCAACCGCCCGCGGCCTCGAGCGCGGCGATCATCGCGGCGGAGCGCGGATCGACCGCGGCGCCGGCGATGCTCGTCGTCCACGGGTGGTTCGGCGCGAAGAGCTGCGACGGCGCGTCGTCGCGCCGCGTGATCACCTGCGCGACGGTGTCCGAGCACCCGCACAGCAACGCAACGACCAGCAGGACGCGCACGCTCGGGAGCCTAACGCTTCACGGATTGCGGGTGCAGTCGGTGTCCGCCTTCCAGTTGACCCGCGGGCCCATCTCCACGACCTCGAAGTCGCTGACCTTGAGCGACGTGAGCGAGCTCGACGTGAGGCCGCTGGAGCTCCATTTCGCGGTGGTGAAGCGATCGCTCTGCAGCGTGAGGGTGATGGTCCCGCCGTCGGCAAGGAACATCCCGTATTTCTGCAGCGCGCGCGCGACGACCTTGGCGCCGGCGTTGGGCAGCGAGTCCACCGCGAAGCCGCTGCGCAGCCGCAGGCGGACGCCGTAGGGCGGCGTGTTGGGGCCGCCGCTCGTGGGGCCGGTGGAGTGCGTCGCGGGCGCGACGTACATGCCGTTCTGGATCCGCGCGTTGGGCAGGATGAACCGCAGCGCGTGATCGATCTTCCCCGCCGCGACCTCGTCTGCGTTGCCGAGCATCGCGGTGATCGGGAAGCCGGCCGCGTCGGCGGAGCTGCAGCCCTTGCCGCGGAGCGTGCTGCCGTACTTCTTCTTGAGGTCCCACACCGCCGCGCAGCCGCCGCGGAAGGTGGTGCCGGAGATGTTCGCGCGCCACATCTCGTAGAGCTTGTTGGTCATCGAATCGACGACGATGAGGTGGCAGTCGCCGTCGCCGGCGCACGCGTAGCCCGACTCACCCTCGAGCGCGCCGCCCACCGGCACCGGCATCGGGACCTTGTCGCAGTCGGGGCTATAGAAATCGCTCGTCGCGGTGAAGTCGCGGTAGGGCGTGGTCGCCGTCGCGCGGAGCACCTCGATCGAGAAGTCGACGCGGAAGCTCCCGCCGCCCCACCCACCCGCGGCCTGGAGGCCGTTGATGATCGCGTCCGACTCGGTGCTCTTGGGCGACGCCGACACGTCCTTGGTCCAGGGATGCGGCTGCTCGAACAGCGAGCCGGTGGGTGGCGGAGGTAGTGCGGTGTCGGCGGGTGGCGCGCTCGAATCCGGGGGAGGGGAGGCGTCGCCGGTGGGCGGGGTGCCGGTGTCGGCGGTGGCGCCGTCCTCTATCGCTCCGTCCTCGGTCGTCGAGGTCTCGGTCGCTCCGTCCTCGGTCGGGGAGGCCTCGGCAGGCGACGAATCCTCGGTGGTTTGAGCGTCGCCGCTGCTGCAGCCGACCAAGAGAACCAGGGCGAGAGCGATGCGCATGGGGGGTGAAGTGTCACGGCGGCCCCGCCACGGCTCACCCCCCGCTGAGCCGTGCGACGGGCCGTGCGACACTTGACCCTCGTGAAGGGAGAGAGCGCCGCCGTCCGCGAGCTGCACGGCGTCGTGCGCGCCCTCCCGTTCACCGGCGACGACGCCGCGCTGGTCGCGGCCATCAAGAGCGGTCACCCCGGCGCGACGACCGCCCTCTTCGACCGCTACGGCGGTCACGTGCGCGCGGTGCTCGCGCGCTTGATGGGTCTCGACACCGAGCTCGCCGATCTCCTCCACGACGTCTTCATCGTCGCGCTCGATCGGATCGATCAGCTCAACGATCCGGCGGTGCTCAAGGGGTGGCTCACGAGCATCGCCGTGTTCAGCGCGCGGGGCACGATCCGCAAGCGCGCGCGGTGGCGCTGGCTCCGCATCGTCGACGAGCCGCCGGAGGTGCCGGTCAGCGGGCCGAGCCACGCGGCGCGCGAGGCGGTGCGCCGGCTCTACGCCGTGCTCGATCGCCTCCCGGCCGACGACCGGATCGCGTTCGCTCTGCGCTTCGTGCAGGGCATGGAGCTCACCGAGGTGGCGACCGCGTGCGAGGTCTCGCTCGCCACCATCAAACGACGACTCGCGAAGGCGGAGGTCCGCTTCGTCGAGCTCGCGCGCAGCGAGCCCGCGCTCGTCGAGTGGATGGAAGGAGGGTCTCGATGGAGCTGAATCGCCTCGAGAAGCTCGGTCGACGTGTCGGCGAAACGATCGAAGAGGAGCTGTCCGAGCGCGACGAGCTCGCGCGGGTGCGCGCACGCCTCGAGGGGCGAGTCCGGGCTCGCCGCAAGGTCCCCGCGCTCGCCTACCTCGCGCCGATCGCGGCGGCGGCCGCGCTGCTCCTCGCCTTCTTCGTGTTCCAGCGCCGGCACCTGACGGTGACGGTGGGCGGCGAGCCGTCCGCGGTGGGCGTGTTCGTGGCGGCCACCGCGGCGCCGATGCCGATCCGCTTCAACGACGGGACCGAGATCGCCGTTATGCCGCACGCGCACGCGCGCCTCGTCTCCGTGTCGCACTCCGGCGCGCGCGTCGTGCTCGAGCGAGGCACCGTCGCGGCGCGCGTCGTTCATCGCGCGAACGCCGACTGGCACGTCGCCGCGGGGCCGTTCGACGTCCACGTCGTGGGCACCCGCTTCGACGCCTCGTGGGATCCGGCGCTCGAGGTGTTCCGGCTCGATCTCCACGAGGGCGCGGTCGTCGTCTCGGGCGGGCTGCTCGATCGCGGCAGCCGGGTCTCGGCCGGCGAGACGCTCCGCATCGACGTGCGCGCGGGCCGCATGGACCTCGTGAAGACGTCGACCCTCACGAGCGCGCCGAGCGCCGAGCCCGCGCCGCCCCCGTCGCCTTCGTCTTCCACGGTCGAGTCCGCGCCGCCGGCCCCGGCGACGCACGCGGCGCCCTCGGCGTCGGTGCCCGCGCGCACCTGGCAACCGCTCGCCGCGTCCGGCAAGTACAACGCCGCGCTCGAGCTCGCGAAGCAGGTCGGGTTCGGTCACGAGTGCGATCACGCGGGACCGGCCGACGTCCTCCTCCTCGGCGACGTGGCGCGGCTCGCGGGCGACGTGCCGCGCGCGCAGGAGGCCTATCGCGCGGTGAGACGGAGGTTCCCGAAGTCGGCCCACGCCTCGACGGCGGCGTTCTCCCTCGGCCGCTTGGCGTTCGAGCGGCAGCACGCGTACGCAGAGGCGGTGACCTGGTTCGAGACGGCCCTCCGCGAGGGCGGGCCGTTCGCGCGCGACGCCGCCGGACGATTGATCGAGGCGAAGAAGGCCGCGGGCGATCTCGCCGGCGCGAAGGTGGCGGCGCGCAATTATCTCGATCGCTGGCCGACCGGGCCGCACGCGGCGCTCGCTCGGGGGCTCCACTCGGAGTAATCGAAGGGGGGTGCTTCGCTTCCTCGTCGCGATGGTGGTCGCCTCGTTCGCCCTCTGGGCGAGCCGCGCCAGCGCCGCCGACGCGGTGATCGTCGCCACCCCGGATGCGAGCGATCCGATCGCCGCACGCGCCGAGGACGAGCTCGAGGCGCTCGGCTTCCAGGTGATCGAGGCGATCGTCGACGGCGACGCGACGGTCACCACGATCCTCGTCGGTCGCGAGTACGCGAAGGCCGTCGTGCACGTGCGGCCGCCCGGCGCGGACGTGTGGGTCGTCGACCCCGTGACGCACGCGCCGGTGCTCCGCGAGTCGGTCACGCCGCTCGGCAAGAAGACCGATCAGGTCGCGCTGCGGGCCGTCGAGGTGGTCCGCGGGAGCTTGCTGCAGCTGCCGAAGAAGCCCGAGCCACCCCCGCCACCCCCGCCTCCGCCGAAGGCTCCGAAGAAGCCCGCGCCACCACCACCCCCGCCTCCGCCGCCACCCATCCGTTCGGTCGAGCTCGCGCTCGGCGCCGGGCTCGCGTCCTCGTCCCTCGGGCTCGCGGCGCAGCTCGGCGTGCACGCCGTCGGCGCGTTCGACCTCGACGTCCTCTGCGCCTACGCGCCCGCCCGGCGCTCGATCGCCGAGCCCGAGGGCACCGCGCGCCTCGGCCTCGGCGTCGCCGCGGTGCGCGCCCGCTACCGCGTCGCCCCGTTCCTTCACCTCGGCCTCGGCGGCGGCTTCGCGGCGGGCTTCGCGCGCGCCACGGCGGCACCGCCGTTCGAGGCGTCGAGCACCACCCTGCTGTCGCCCGCGGCGATCGCCTCGGCGACGCTCAAGGTGCGGCTCGTGGGCCCGCTCGATCTGTGGCTCGACCTCGGCGCGGTGCTCACCCGCCCGATGGTGCTCCGGGTCCTCGATCGCGACGTCGCGCGGGTCAGCGCGACGGTGCTCGCGATCGGCGGCCTCGGGCTCTCGTGGCGGTGAACGCTACTTGGGCCCCGAGCAGCGCCCGCTGACCTCGGGGGACTTGTTGTTGTCGGTGCGGCACTCGTGCCAGGGGTGCATGGGCATCCCGTCGTCGACGACCGCGTGCACCTTGAGCGTCCCGTCCATCAGGCCTGCCGGCGGCGTGGCGAACGAGAACACGAGGTCCTCGGCCTCGGCGGGGTAGAGCGTCTTGGTCGTCGCGGACTTTCCGAGCAGCGTGGTGCCCGCGTAGAGGCCGACGTCGATCGGCGGCTCGACCGCGGCCTCGCCGATGTTGCGGACGCGCGCAATGATCGCGTACACGCCCTCGCAGCTCGGTCGCACCTCGACCACCAGGTCCGGCGCGGCGAACTCGCCGAGCGGCTGCACGTTCTGCCGGAAGTTGTTGAGGCGCGGCTGCTTCCAGTTGGGGAGCTCGGCGGCGGGGATCGTCCCGTTCTCGAGGACGTTGGTCACGTGGTAGGTGTGCTGGTTCCAGATGCGCCGCGTGCGCACCCACTTGCCCTCGGTGTCGCCGAACACGCGGACGCCGGCCTGCTTGCTCATGCCGTCGGGGCAGGTGATGGACGAGTAGCTGTTGCTCGCGACGACGATGTCGGCGTGGCCGTCGTTGTCGACGTCGGCGATCACCGGGTATTCGGTGAGCGTGCCGGTGGTGTTGCAGGTGCGGAACAGCTCGGTGCCGTCGGTGCCGCGGTAGATGCGCAGGTACCACTCGTCGCTGTAGACGACCTCCGCCTTGCCGTCGCCGTCGAAGTCGAAGACCGACGAGCCCGTCGCCGCGGAGGAGCAGTCGTGGGTCTGCTTCAGCCACAGCGTGGGATCGACGACCGTGGCGTCGAGCAGCTTCTTGCCGTCGTAGACGCCGTACGCGACGCCGCCGGCCATCGCGACGTCGGGCGTGCCGTCGCCGTTGAAGTCCGCGATCGTCGGCGGGCCGCCGCCGCGTGTGTTGCCCGCGCTGCCGGTGGGGCACAGCGACGGCGACAATGTGCCGTTGATGTCCACGTTGCGGCGGATGATCTTGACCTTGCCGGGCGCCGTCGCGTCGTAGCGCCACACGTGCAGCATGTGACGCGCGCTGTCGGCGGTCACGATCTCGGGGACGCCGTCCTTGTCGAAGTCGCCGATGGCGAGGTAGCTGCCGCCGGGGAGCGGGTTGACGGTCGGCGCGGCCGCCGCGTCGGCGAGCAGCACGCCCTTGTTGTCCCAGATCCGCGTGGGGGACACGATCTCCGGCACGCCATCGCCGGTGACGTCGGCGACCGTCGTCTCGCCGCCCGCGGCGCCGGCGAGCGTCGCGACGATCGCGCCGGTCGTGCCGTTGAGGATGTGCGACTCGATCACCACCTCGACCTTGCCGTCGCCGTCGACGTCGGCGAGGTTGGGGACGCGACAGGTCGTGACCGCCGGCGAGGTCCACAGCACCTTGCCCGCGCCGGTGTACGCGCGGACCTTGAACACGCCGGCGGTGGTGCGGGTGCAGGTGACGATCTCGTTGCCGGGCTTGCCGTCGATGTTGCCGCCCGCGAGGTGGCCGCCGGGATACAGCGGATCGACGGCGTCGGGCGGGACGGCCCACTTGTCGACGACCTTCCCCTTCACGATCGAGATCGCGTGGAGCGTGCCGCTGTAGTTGTAGTTGCCGGCCGTGAAGGTGCTGAAGACGATCTCGGGGATGTCCTTCTCGTCCACCGCGCCGTCGCAGTTGTCGTCGTCGAGCTCGACGACGATCGGCGTCATCATCACGCTGTCCCGTGTATCCACCGCGGCGGCCGAGCCCCACGCGTACTTCAGCTTGGGCTCGAACTTGCCGATCGGCGGGCGGTACTCGCACTTGTCGAGGCAGGTGACGCCGCCGCCGCTGTCGGGCCCGGCGTCTCCCATGGTGTCGGCGCAGCGCGGCTGCCGCGGCAGGCACCGACCGCGTTTGAGCTCTTTGCCGCCGACGCAGGTCGCGTCGCTCGCCGCGTCGGCCGTGCCGGCGTCTCCGGAGACCGCGGGGCCGAGCGCGTAGTCGCAGATCTCGTCGGCCTTGCAGTCGGTCGCGTCGACGCACACCGGCCCGGGCACCGCGCACTTGCCGAACGAGCAGACGTTGCCGGTGGCGCAGCAGACCGCGCCGCACGCGAGCGACGCGCTGCAACAGACGCCGTCGCCCGTGCACACGCCGCCCGCGTCGCCGCATGTCGAGCCCGGGGTGCATCCGCCGGGGTTGGTGTCGATGACGAACGTGGAGTCGACGACGCCGTCGTCGGTCGAGGGGAGCGTGCTGTCGACCGCGGAATCCTCCGCAGGCACGAGGGGCTCGCCGCCGCCCTCGGTCGACCCGCCGCACCCGAGGAGCAACACCGCGACCAGCGAGCGAACGCGCATCGCCCAAGCTTTGCTGGTGGTTGTGGCGAGGTCAAACGCTCAGAACGAGGCGCGCGACGCGGGGATCACGTGATCGATCTCCACCGTGAGGTGCTCGATCGGCGCGGCGGTGAGGATCGCCGCGCGGTAGTCGTCGAGCGGGCGGGGATCGCTGGTCAGGATCGAGACGATGCAGCCGCGGCGGCCGGGCTCGAGCTCCCACACGTGGAGATCGCGCACCTCGGCGTCGCCGAGCGCGTTGAGCTTCTCGCGGATCGAGCGCTCGACCTCGGGCGACGGCACGACGTCGAGGAGCTGACGGGTGGACTGACGCACCAGGCCCACGCCCCACTTGAGGATGATGACGCTGCCGAGGATCGCCATCGCCGGGTCGAGCCACACCCACCCGAAATAGCGTCCGCCGAGCAGCGCGCCGATCGCGGTGAGGCTGGTGAGCGCGTCGGCCGCGACGTGCATGTACGCGGCGCGCAGGTTGACGTCGTGCTCGTGGCCGTGCGCGTGCGCGTGGCCCCCGGGGCCGTGATCGTGATCGTGCGCGCCGCCGGGGTGGAGGAGGAAGAAGCTGACGATGTTCACGCCGAAGCCGAGAACGGCGACGGGGAGCGCCTCGTCGAACCGCACCTGCTCGGGCTTGAACAGGCGGGTCACGCCCTCGGTGAGCATTGCCACGGCGACGAGCAGCAGCACCACCGCGTTGGTGAAGCCGGTGAGCGCGTGGACCTTGCCGGTGCCGAACGTGAAGCTCGCCTCGCGGGCGCGGGTGCGGGCGTACCAATAGGCGACCGCCGCGAGCCCGAGGGCGCCCGCGTGGGTGGCCATGTGCCAGCCATCGGCCACGAGCGCGAGCGACTTGGTGAGCGTGCCGACGATGAGCTCGGCGATCATCATCGAGGCCGTGAGCCCGACGACCCAGCGCGTGCGTCGCTCGACCCGCGTGGCCTCGGTCGTGACCGGCGCGCAGTCGGCCGTGTGACACGAGCGGGGAGGCAGCTCGGACGTGCTCATCGCTCCCTCGCGTGCTCGAGCGCGGCGGCGAGCAGCGCCGCGACGTGATCGTCGGCGAGCGAGTAGAGGATGTGCTTGCCGTCGCGACGGCGCGCCACGAGCCCCTCGCCACGGAGCACCTTCAACCGCTGAGAGATCGTGGACAGCCCCTCGCCGAGCGACTCGGCGAGCTCGGTGACGCACCACTCGCCCTGCTGCAGACACGTGAGCAGGCGGAGGCGGGAGACGTCGCCGGCGGCGCGGAAGAACGACGCCGCCGCCTCGAGCGCGGCCGTGTCGATCGCGGGGACCGGGCGGGCACCGTGGGCGTGGAGCTCCTCGGCAACAGTTGAACGATTCATGAAGTGTTTGATTCATGATGTGTGCGAGGGACTTGGTCAAGGCGGTATGACGTCGTTGTAATCGGCGTGAGGCGCTCGCTTACGCGCGCGCCTAACTGAGCCATCCCTGGTAAAACGCCTCGTGCTCTGGCCGCTGCTGCTGCTGTCGATCGGCGGGCTCATGCTCGGGCCCGCGCTCGTGGCGATGGGCCATGGGCGACGCACGCTCGCGGCCGCGATCGACGGGCTCACGCTCGGCATCCTGCCGATGCTCGTCCTCACGCGGCTCTTGCCGCACACCATGGAGCAGCTCCGCGGTTGGGCGGTCGCGATCGCGGTGGTCGGCTTCGTGATGGTCTCCTTCGCGCATCGCGGCGGGCACGGCCTCGAGGCGCGGATCGGCCGCGCGGTGGTGGTGCCCACGTTGTTCGTTCACGCGCTCGCCGACGGCGCGGGACTCGCGATCGCGGCCCACACGCACAGCGCTGGGTGGCTGCTCGGCGCGGCGCTCATCCTCCATCGGCTGCCCGAGGGGCTGTTCGTCGCGACCGCGCTCGCTCCTCCGTCGATGGAGCGGAACGTGCGGCGCACGCTGGTGCCGGTCGCGATCCTCGCGGCAGGCACCCTCGTCGGCGCGCTCTCCGGGGGCACCGTGCTCGCGCTCCTCCCCGAGTCGCTGCTCGACGGCGTCGTCGCGTTCGGCCTCGGCGCGATGCTCCGCCTGGTGCTCCATACGCACAACCCCCCGCCCGACACGCGCGGTCGTGCGGCGAGCGGGCTCGCCTTCGTGCTCGGTATCGGGCTCGTCCTGCTCCTGCCCGATCCGATCGGCATCCTCCGGCGCGCCCAGCCCCGCGAGCTCTCGCTCGTGCAGTCGGTCGGCCCGCTGTTCATCGAGACCGCGCCGGCGTTCCTCATCGGCCTCGTCGCCACCGGCGCCATGCACGGGTTCCTTCCGCGCCGCGTGTCGGGTTGGCTCCGGGGCGGCGGCACCGCGTCCCAGGCCGCGCGCGGCGTCGCGTTCGGGCTGCCCCTGCCGATCTGCTCCTGCGGCGTCGTGCCCGTCGCTCGCAAGCTGTTCGTGCTCGGCGTGCCGGCGGCGGCGGTGGTCGCGTTCGCGGTGGCCACGCCGGAGCTCGGCGTCGACAGCGCGCTGCTCTCCTTCCGCCTGCTCGGCGTCCCGCTCACCCTCGCGCGCATCGTCGCGAGCGCGGTGCTCGCGTTCCTGGTCGCGATCGTGGTCGCCCGGTTCGTCACGCCGGCCGACGAGTCCTCGTTCGCGTCGTTCGGCCCGCCGCCCGATGAGGACGTCGCCGGCGCGCGCCCGCCCACCACCCGCGAGCGCCTCCGCGTCGCCGTGCGCGACGGCCTCGTCGACGGCCTCGATCACCTCGGCGCGTGGTACGTCGTCGGCATCCTCGTCGCCGCGGTGTTCGAGGCCTCGGTCGACCCCTCGCTCGCCGCGCGCCTGCCGAAGCCGTTCGACATGTTCGCGAGCATCGCCCTCGCGATCCCGGTCTACGTTTGCGCGCAGGGCGGCACGCCCATCGCTGCGATGATGATCCACAAGGGGTTCTCCACGGCCGCGGCGCTCGCGCTGCTCCTCGTCGGTCCGGCCACCAACCTGCCCATTCTCGCCGTGCTCCGCCGCGAGCTCGGCGCGCGCGCGGCGGTGGCCTTCGCCCTCACCAGCATCGCGATCGCCATGACCATCGCGCTGATCGTCGACCGGGTGGTGCCGGTCTCGTCGGTGCCGGCGATCCACCCGCTCGTCGCGCACGACCACCACTTGGTCGAGTGGGTCGCCGCGGGCGTCCTCACGCTGATGCTGCTCTCGAGCGTGGTGCGGATGGGGCCGCGCGGCTGGTTCGCCGCGATGGCGATCGAGTCACACGAGGAGCACTCGCACGAGCACGGCTGCGCGCACGACCACGACGGTCACGATCACGCGCTCACTTGATCGTCACTTGATGACACGGCGCGTGGGGCACTCGCCGTCGCCCTGGAAATCGTGGATGGTGCGGGCCTGCGAGCGGACGTAGTCCCACGCGGTGTTGATCGGCCCGTCGATGCCGCCGGAGAGCTTGTACCTGTCGGCGGGGAACGCGTCGGACGACTTCACCAGCTTGAGCTCGTCGACGGTGGTCTCGCCGTCGTGGTTGAGATCCGCGTCGGCGATGTATTGCGCGTAGCGCTTGGTGACCTCGGCGCCGGCGGTGATGTCCGAGAAGAACCAGTGGTCGCCGTGGATCGTCGGCTTGACCTGGGCCGGCACCGAGAAGCCGGTGTCGCCGCTGGCCGGCGCGCAGTCCGCGAAGCCGGTGGCGATGTTGAAGCCCCAGGCGAACTTGATCTCCTTGGCATCGACGCACTCGGCGGGCTTGCCCGGCGTGCACGACTTGCCGTCGGCCTTCGTCATCTTGCCGGAGACGTAGAGCGAGAAGCCGCCGTCGACCATTCGCTTCTTGTCGGCCTCGGTGGTCGGCGGGAGGACCTTCGAGGCGGCCGTGGCGATGGGCATGTCCTCGCCGACTTTGTCGTAGCGGATCGCCGGCACCTCGTTGAACGTGGAGGTGACGTAGCCCGAAGCCGGCGCGTTCTTCAGGTCGAGGACGAACAGCGTCGGGTCGAGCAGCTGCTCGCCGGTCTGGCTGCTCTTGGCGTGAAACCCGCCGATCGAGACGAGGAATTTGTCGTAGGTGACCGTCCACCCGTCCTGCATGTTCTCTTCGCCGGTGCCCGCCGCGACGCCGGAGGCGATGCTCTCCTCGGGCGTGACGAACACCTGCGCGTTGCCCTTGGCGGTGGTGCTGCCGCCGGCTTCGTCGGAGCAGCCGGCGAGCAGGATGGTGCAAAGGGCGAGCGTGCGCATGGAGATCCTCAACGGGTGAAGTTGAACTTGGGCGGGGCGAGGGTGGTGAGGCCGGTGACGAGCGCGTTGTAGGCGCGGCTGCCGGGGGCGATGGTGACGGTGGGGCCGAGCGTTGCGAGCTCGGCGAAATCGATCTGCGCGAGCCACGCGTTGGGATCGAACTGCACGTCGAGCCCGCGCGTGCGCTCGTCGAGCGCGGTGTCGAGGCCGGACGTGGTGACCGCGTGGGTGCCGCGCGTGAGCGGGAGGACGTCGACGTCGGCCACGAAGCGGAACGACGCGGCGGTGGTCTTGTGCACGGCCGTGCCCTCGAGGTGCGCCGAGTGCCCGGCGACAGCGCCCCGCGCGGGCTGCGGCGCCGTTTGCGTGGGCAGCCAGGTGATCGCGTAGCCGTAGCCGGCGGAGCGGGCGGTGCCGACGAAGCCCTGCACCGTGCCGAGCGGCTGGGGCGCGGGTGACAGCGCATCGATCGAGGCGGTGCTCGCGAGCTCGGCGAGCGCCGACGGACACTGCTCGTCCGAAGCGGCGCCGCCCGCGCAGAAGATGACCGGGCCGAAGCCGACCCGGGCGACCTCGAGCGTGACGCGATAGTCGCCGAGCTCGACGGCGCGCGCCGCGGCCCCGGTGCCAACGGCTCGGTGCTCGATGCCGGGCTGGCCGGTGTCGCCGCACGCGACGAGGAGGAGGGCGAAGAGGGCTCGCTTCATAGCGCCACCGAGAGGGATGCGAGGATCGTCCGCGGGTTACCGGCGACGAAGTGGCGCGCGGGCAGCGACGACGGGATCTCGCGCGTGGGCCAGCTCGAGCGATACACCAGCTCGGTGTCGTTCCAGCGGCGGTCCATCAGGTTGTAGACGTCGATCCCGAGCTCCACCTCGCGATACCGGACGGCCGCGGAGAGATCGAGCAGCGAGAACGGAGCGGCGGATTGCCCGTAGGGCAGGGGCCGCGCGGTGATCACCTGGAACGCGCCGCCGATGCGGCCATCGAGCGTGGCCGAGCCGATCTTGGCGATCGCGTGCCGCAGCGAGGTGTCGAGCCGGAGCACCCACGGTGGCACGTACGGGAGGAGCTGCCCTTCTTTGTAGGGCGGCGAGGGATCGCTGACCGACGAGGGCGGCGGCGCCTGCAGCGTGGCGTGCACGTATGTGGCGCTGACCGCAGCGAGGAACCACTCGGCCGGGCGCGCGACCGCGTAGAGCAGGAACCCGCGCCGCCGGCTCGGGCCGACGCGCGCGAGCGTGGCCTCGGTCGGATCGAAGACCAGATCGTCCGAGAGGTTGGTCTGGTAGGCGGCGGCGCTGAAGAGATAGCGGCCGTCCTTCAGCTTCACCTTCGCGCCGGCCTCGAACGAGCGCACCTTGGTGAACGGCGCCTGCTCTCCCTCGGCGAGCTGGCGCGCTTGCGGCGAACGATAGCCCTCGCCGTAGGCGAGCATCGGCTGGAGCCACGGCGTCGCGTCGATCACCAGCGACGCGCGCGGCCCCCACGCGACGCCCATCGCGGTGCGACGGAAGCCCGGCGTGTGACGGCTCTTCTGGAACGCGGGGGTGAAGTTGCCGAGGCGATCGTCGATGTCGTAGTGGAGCGCGTCGGCGCGGAACCCGCCGGTGAGCCGCGCGCGCTTGGCGATGCGGAAGTCGAAGTCGAGGTAGCCGCCGAGCGCGGTGCCCCGGATGGTCGCGTCGACGCGGCGGTCCCAGGTTTGGTTCTCGGGTGGCTGCAGCAGGTTCTGCGCCTGGTCCTGCGAGCTCGTGCGCAGCGTCATGCCCGGCTCGACGAACAACGAGAGCCACTTGAACAGCGGATACCGCATGGAGCGATACCGCGCGATCGCGCCGACCGCGGTGTCGTTGTTGGACTGCTCGATGAGATCGCCGAGGCCGACCTTGGTCGGATCCTCCATGCCGCGCAGCGAGAACCCGGTGAAGTTCTGGCGGATGCGGAAGTTCGTGAACGTGACGTAGGTGGCGATCTCGAGGTGCGCACCCGTCTCCGCGAGGCGGTCGATCTCGAGGCCGATCTGGGTGCGCGTGGAGGACGCGCCCTGCCCGGCGGCCGTGGGGAAGGGATAGCTGTCGAAGAACCCGACGCGGCCGGCGAGGTAGTCGTCGCGACGGAGCGCGCCCGGGAGCGACGCGCGGGCGCCATAGGCGCTGGCGGAGATCAGCAGCCGATAGTTCGCGGGCAGCTCGAACGCGTATTGCACCATTCCGCTCGCGGAGGTGCTGGCGCGGTTGCTCGGACCAAACCCGTTGGTCTCGCGCAGCGAGACCGCCCCGAACGTCTCCTCGGACTCCTCTTTCGGCGCCCAGATCCCGACGAGCCGGCGCGTGCCGAAGGAGCCGAGCGAGGCCTTGGCGCGGTACCCGCGCGGGAGGATCCCGAGCTCGTAGTACGCGCTGCCCGCGACCGCGAAGTCGCCCTGCCGCGGATCGTAGACGCCCTCGATCACCCGCAGGTGCCGCACCACCTCGGGGATCACGAAGTTGAGATCGGCGTAGCCCTGCCCGTGGATGTGCGACGGAATGTTGACCGGGATGCCCCCGACCTTGAACTCGATGTCCTGCCCGTGCTCCGCGTTGAACCCGCGCAGGTAGACGTTGTTGGCGACCGCATCGCCCTCGACGTGCCCAACATAGACACCGGGCGCAGTGGCAAGGAGATCGCCCCCGCCCTTATGGGGCCCGGCCTCGAGGATGTCGTTGTCGATGACGACGTCCGACGCAGCGCGAGGCGGCGGGATCTTGTCCCCCGCAACGTGAATGTCACTGCTCGGAGGCGCAGGCGCAGACGCAAACGCAGGCGCAGCCGCAGACGCAGACGCAGACGCAGACGCAGACGCAGACGCAGACGCAGGCGCAGACGCAGACGCAGACGCAGACGCAGGCGCAGACGCAGGCGCAGACGCAGACGCAGACGCAGACGCAACAACCGGCGGCTCGAACCGAACCTTGTACGGAATCTTCGCGACGATCGCCTTCCCGTCCTTCATCGCCGCGTCGAACCGCAACGTGCGCCCGATCGCGATCGCGCGCTCGGCGAACACGTCCGGCGCGTCCTCGGGCGTGCGCGCGTCTTCCTTCACGCTCTTGACGCTGCCGTCGACGTCGATCGTCAACTCGAGCTGCACGACGACCGCGCGACCATCGCCCTCGGAGGGGTACTCGATCTTCGCGACGTCGCCCTTCGGCTTGGGCGGCGTGAGCTGACCGAGCGCGATCGCACCCCACAGCAACGCTGCCGCGCTGGTCGTCACGACCACCGGGCCTCGGAGGGTGCGGTAAAACTTAGTCATACCAAGAATGCTTTTGTAGCAAACCTCCCGGCCGCATTTCAAGCAGCCCGTAAAACGCGATGAAAACTCGCGGCTACTCGGGGACCTCCTTCCACTCGCCCTCGCGCACGCACTGCTCGGAGTAGCTCGTGTGGTACTTCGAGGTGCTCACGATGTGGCGCGCGCACGAGAACGTGGCGACCCGCCCGCACGCCTTGACCCAATACCCGCCCGCGCCGAGCGGGACGATCTTCGTCCAGGTGGGCCCGCACGACAGCTCGTGGCTCACGCGCGACTGCAGCACGCTCGTCATCGGCGGGCGCTGCTCCTGACAGGCGAGCAGCGCGAGCGCGAGGACCGAGAGACCGACGAAGGCGTCACGTTGGTCGCTGCGCATGCCGCCCGCAGTGCAAGCGCCGTGCGCCCCAGCCGCCCCCGACGCCGGGTGACCGATCCAGATTCCGATCTACTCGCTATACGCGTTAGATCGGCATCTGGGCCTGCTGCAGGCGCGTGCGCCCGCGCCTGCGCGTGCGCGTGGGCCTGCGCCTGCGCCCTGCGCCTGCGCCTGCGCCTGCGCGTGC
>JALHOE010000038.1 GCA_022843175.1 Deltaproteobacteria bacterium | reverse complement strand
CACCGCGCTCCGCGGCGCGGTCCACGCGCCGATCAGCGTCTCGGTGACGCCGCAGCTCGCGCACCATCGGTCGGCGCCGCCGGTTTCGGTGACCGCGCCGACGATGATGGCGGCGTCGCCGCCGCCGAAGAAGCAGTCGAACCCCGCGGCGCTCCTCATCGTGGCGGGCGTGGTGCTCGCGGCCGTGGCCGGCGGGCTCGTGGTGTATTTCGCGGTGGCGCCCGCTTCCCCTCCGCCCGCCGAGCCGGCGCAGACCAAGCAGAAGAGCGAGAAGCCGCCGGCCGACCCCGAGCCCGAGCCGGCCGAGCCGCCGGAGCCGGAGGCGAAGCCGAAGAAGTCGGGCGGCGTCGCGAAGTCGACGGGCGTCGAGATCGAGGAGCCGCGCGTCGTCGGCGATCTCGACGAGAAGGAGATCCGCCGCGTGCTCAAGAAGGCGCTCCCCGAGATGGACGAGTGCCGGCGGGCGAAGGACGAGAAGGTCATGGCGGCGGTGCATGTCCACCCCGTCGGGAAGATCACGCTCGCGGGCGCCGCTCCCGACAACAAGGGTGACGAGAACGCCGCGCGCTGCGTCGCTCAGCGCTTCAAGGAGGCGGCCTCGGGCTGGACGCAGGGCAAGGACGACTCGGGCATCATCTTCTTCGAGGTCGCGCTGAAGTCGAAGTGACGACTCCACCGGGGCACGACCGCGAGGACGCGCAGCCGTCGGGCGCACGGGGTGGAGGGATGTTCGAGCGGTTCATTCGACCCGGCATTCCCCCCACGGGGTGATCTCGGAAGATTGTTCATTTTGTGATTTCGCAAAACTCTATAGAGCAGAGTGACCCGGTTCCTCGTGGAACTCGCGCGGTAGGTCTACTGCGCAGGGTGTGGTTCAGACGTTTTGGCCTGCCCCGTGACGCCCGTGGGGACTGACACCCCACCGGGGCCGCGACACACTTTGCAAAATTTACGAAAGACCCTGGGACGGCCCACGAGATTCGTCTCGGGCTGTCGCATCTCTCCAGAGGGAGCCGCGCGCGTGAATAGCCCATCGACCACAGGAAGCGCGGAATACAACGCGAAGATCCTGCTGCCCTTCGCGCGCTGGCTCGGCGCGAACCGCGGAGCGGAGCTGCCGCTGCGCATCGGCACGCAAGCGGGCGTCGATCCGTCGCAGCTCGACGGAGGCAATCATTGGATCTCGCAGGCGCAGTTCGAGAGCTTCCTCGAGGGCGCACGCGCCGAGATGACGTCGGACGAGGAGTTCCGCGGGGCGGCGGTCTACCGCATGGCCGAGGGCTACGGGCCGATGCGCTTCGCCCTGTGGGCGACCACGCCCTCGGCGATCTACTCGCTCGCCGAGCAAACCTACAAGCTCGTGTGCACCATCGGCCAGCCGAAGATCGTCTCGCTCTCGCGCACCGCGCTTCACGTTCGCTTCGACGGCATCCGCAAGATCAGTCGCCTCAACTGCCTCGTGCGCCAGGCGCAGACGGCCGACATCCCGACGCTGTGGAAGCTCCCCCGCGCGACCGTGCACGAGATCTCGTGTGTCGCGAAGGGCGATGCCGCGTGCGAGTACCAGCTTCGCTACTTCACGCGCAGGAGCTGGCTGCCGAGCTTGCTCGGCACCGTCGCCGGTGCCACCGCCGCGACGCTCGCCGCGCGGTTCGGGGTGCTCGAGGCCGTGGCGATGATGTCGCTGCCGGCCCTGGGCGGCGCGATCGGGTTTGCGTTCGAGCAGCACCGCACCGGACGCGCCAACCTCGCCGTCGGCGAGGAGCAGAATCGTGCGCTGCGCGAGCTCGCGAGCGAAGAGGCCGAAGCGCGCCGCGAGCTCCTCGCGTTCCATCATCGTCAGCGTGAATGGAGCCGCGTGCTCGAGCACGAGGCGGCCGGCCGCGCCGCGACGATCCAGCGCGTGATCGAGCGCATGCAGCAGTCGCAAGAGGCGCGGGTCCGCGAGCTACGCGGCTTCTCGCACGATCTCCGCAGCCCGCTGCTCGTGATGCAGAGCGGCCTCGAGTACCTCGGCGCCAACGCCCACCGACTCGGCAACGAGGGGCCGCAGGTGCTCCAGGAGCTCGAGGACGCGGTCGAGCGCATGCGCCGCATGCTGCGCGAGCTGATGGAGATCTCCGCCGGCCAGACGTCGCTCGCGCACCAGCTCGCGCCCGAGCCGCTCGAGGTCGAAGCTCTCACCGAGCGCCTTCGTCGTCGCCTCCGCGCGATGGTGCACGGTCGCGACATCCGCGCGAGCGTGTTCCGCACCCGCGAGGCGCCCGACACGATCCTGGCCGATTCGCTCCTGGTCGACCGGATCACCGACAACCTCCTCAGCAACGCCGCGAAGTACACCGAGCGGGGGAGCATCGTGGTCGAGGTCGACGGCAGCCCCGGCTTCCTCGTCCTCAAGGTGTCCGACAGCGGTCGCGGCATCGATCCCGAGACCATCGACCAGGTGTTCCAGCCCGGCGGCTCGGAGCAGGCGACGCGCAGCGCGAACAGCTACGGCCTCGGGCTGTCGGTCGTCGTTCAGCTCCTCGACAAGATCGGCGGTCGGCTCGAGGTCATGTCCAAACCCGCGGTGGGCACCACGTTCTGGATCTATCTGCCGGTGAAACCGACCGCCAAGTCCCTGCCGCCCACCAACGACGCCGAGCCGCGAAGCGACATCATCGGCAAGATCGTGAAGATACGAAAGGCCAAGAGCGCATGAGCAACACGATCTCGTATCTGCCTCCGCCCCGCGCGCCGTCCGCCCCGCCGGTGGCCGCGCCTCGCGTGGTCGACGTGTTCCTCAAGTACCTCAAGGCAGAGGGCGTGCGCTTCGTGTTCGGCATCCCCGGCGGGCTGCTGCACCCGTTCTTCGAGGCGATCGAGGGCGACGACGACATCTCGTTGATCGTCTCCAAGCACGAGGAGGGCGCGGCGTTCATGGCCGACGGGTACGCCCGCGTCGGCCGGCGCCTGTCGGTGTGCGCCGGCACGTCCGGCCCCGGCGCGACCAACCTGCTCACCGGCGTCGCGTGCGCGTTCGCCGACGGCGTCCCGCTGCTCGTCGTCAGCGGCCAGGCTGCGTCGCACGCGCTCGGCAAGGGCGCCGCCCAGGAGACGACCCGCGAGGACATCGACATCGTGGCGATGTTCCGGCCGATCACCAAGTACTCCGCGATGGTCACGTCGCCGAGCGCGATGGCGCATCACCTCCGTCGCGCGCTCCGCCTCGCGCTCACCGGGCGCCCCGGGCCGGTGCACCTCAACGTCCCGGTCGACATCTGGGACAAGCCGCTCGTCGAGGAGTGGTTCGATCCGCAGACCTACCGGCCGGAGACCACCACGTTCGATCGCGCCGCGGTCACCCGGGCCGCCGAGCTGCTCCTCGCCGCCAAGCGCCCGGTGATCCTCGTCGGCTCGGGCGTCGAGATCGCGGGCGCGAGGGAGCACCTGCGCACGCTCGTCGAGATGTTCCCCGCGCGTGTGGCGACGAGTCCGCGCGCCAAGGGCGTGTTCCCCGAGAACCACCCGTTGTCGCTCGGCGTGCTCGGCGTCGCCGGTCACCGCGCCGCGCGCGACACGATCATGGGCAGCGACGTCGACGTGCTGTTCACCGTCGGCGCCTCGCTGAACGAGACCACCACGATGAACTGGAACCCGAAGCTCCTCCCCTCGCGGGGCCTCATCCAGCTCGACATCGACGCCGACCGCATCGGCCGCAACTACCCGGTCGACGTGCCGCTCGTCGGGGACGCCCAGAGCATCCTCGTCGAGCTCGTGTATCACACGCATCGCAAGCTCCGCGAGGGCGTGAAGCCCGAGTCGACGTGGGCCGACGCGCCCCCGCTCCCGCGCTGGCACAGCCGCTACGAGGACCCGGCCGGTCGCACCAGCGACAACGTGCCGGTGCACCCGGCGCGGTGGCGGGTCGATCTGCAAGAGGTGCTCCCCGAGAACGCGATCGTGTTCTCCGACATCGGCGGGCACATGCTGTTCAACCTGCACCACCTATCGATCGGCGAGCGCCAGCGCTTCGTCATCAACCTCGGCTTCGGATCGATGGGGCACGGCACGCTCGCGCCGATCGGCGCCGCGCTCGCCGAGCCCTCGCGCCCGGTGTTCGCGATCATCGGCGACGGCTGCTTCACGATGAACGGGATGGACCTGTTGACCGCCGCCGAGAGCGACGTCCCGGTGATCTGGATCGTCGAGAACAACAACATGCACGGCATCACCTGGCACTGCAGCAAGATCCTCAGCAAGGGCACCCCGATGCGCGCGGCGAAGTATCGTCGCCCCCTCGAGGTCGCGGCGATCGCGCGCGCGATGGGGCTCTCGTCGTGGGTCGTCGACTCGCCCGGCCAGATTCAGGGCGCGGTCACCGAGGCGCTGCGCCGCGGCGGGCCCGCGGTCATCGAGGTCCGCGTCGACGGCTCGGTCTGTCCGCCCCTCGGAGACCGCGCCAAGTCCCTCGCCGGGTTCATCGAGAGCTGATGCGCAGTCGAGCGCCGTGGGACCGAGAGCAGCGGACGCCGTTCGACGAGCACGCGTGGCCCGCGAAGCTCACCGCGCGGGTCGTCTCGCCGGAGCCCGACCCGCGCATCCATGGCTACGCGGTTCGCTCCGACCTCGCGCGACACTACCGCTTCAGCGACGTCGTGTTCCTCTCCCTAACCGGTGAGCTGCCGACCGAGGAGCAGTCGAGCACGTTCGAGCAGGCGCTCATCCTCCTCGCGCCGATCTCGGTCGCCGAGGCGCCGAGCCACGCCGCGTCGCTCGCCCGCGTGTGCGACGCCAGTCACAGCGCCGTGCTCGGGACGGGCGCCATCGCGCTCGCCGAGCAGGCGCGGTTCATGGTGCGCAACGGGCGCGACGACGAGACGCTGTCGCCGATCTTCGCGATGCTCGCGGAGTGCGGCATCGAGCGCGACGAGCAGCTCGAGGCGGTGTGGCTGGTCGCGCGGATCGCGGTCGTCGCGGCCGAGGGGCTCGCGACGCCGCCCGCGAGCTTCCGCGACTACCCGCTCAACCTGCCCGCCGTTCGCTACGAGGAGCCATGATCACGACGCGCGTCGCAGCGCTCGGCTTCCCGGAGCACCGATTCCGCGGGTACGCGGTGTTCGGCGAGCTCGTCGCGCACGAGAGCACCGCGGGCCTCATCGCGCTCGCGATCGGCGGGCGTCGCCTCACGCCCGAAGAAGTGGCCATCCTCGACGATCTCGCCGCGGTGCTGCTCGTGGCCGACCCTCGGATCTGGCCGCTCAAGCTGATCCGCGTCGTCGCTTCCTACGGCGGCATCCTCGCCGGCTACGCGGCGGGGCACATGGTCGTCGAGGGCGATCGCATCGGACCGCCCACCGCGAGGTATGCGGCGGAGCTGCTCGTCAGCCTGCGTGACGCCGTCGGGGATCGCCTCGACGACCGCGACGTGGTCGCCGAGCAGGCGCGACAGCTCGTCCAGGGGCGTAAGCGGTTGATCGGCTACGGCATCCCGTTCCGAGCCTATGACGAGCGCTTCGTCGCACTTCGCGAGCGCGTCGTCCTCCGCGGTCGCGCCCAGCTTCCGTATTTTCGACTCCAGGAAGTTCTCACCGAAGTCGTAAAAAACGAGCGGCGGCTGCCGCCCAACATCGGGATCGGCACCGCCGCGCTCCTCCTCGACATGGGATTCGATCCGGTTGAGTCCGCTGCGATCATCCATTTCCTCAACCAACCGGTGTTCATCGCCAACGCCTTCGAGGCCGGCACCGAGCCATCCCCCGAGCTGCGCGTGCTTCCCCCGGGCACGATCGCGTACAGTGGGCGTGGGCCGCGGCGGAGTCCGCGGAGCGAGCATGCAGTTAGCGACGACCGCACCGGGAGTGTTCTTCCTCGTCGACGATGACCCCACGGTCACGCGCTCGCTCTCGCGTCTGCTCGCGCCCTCGCGCGAGTGCATCGACGCGTCCGATCTGAGCACGGCGACGGCGCGACTCTCGGCGAGCCGGCGGCGGATCAGCGGCTTCGTCATCGACCTCAAGCTCCCGGACGGCTCGGGCATCGAGTTCCTCCGCGTGGCGCGCGAGACCGCGCCGCACGCGCCCGCGCTGATCCTCACCGGCGAGCTCGAGCCCGACGCCGTCAACGAGGCCTACCGCCTCGGCGCTTCGTGCTTGCTCAAGCCGATGGGGCCGGGCGAGCTCTCCCGCTTCGTCATCGAAGCGCTGGCCGGCGAGGCCGGAATCGACCCGATCCTTCGCGCCCGCGTCGCGCGCGCCGCGGCGAAGCACCGCCTGAGCGGACCGGAGGCCGATCTGCTGGTCTCCTATCTCGCCGGCCACGCGGCCGAAGAGGTCCAGCGCAAGCGCGGCATCACGCGCAACACCTACAAGACCCAGGTCCGCACGCTGCTCCACAAGCTCGACGCCGACTCCCTCGAGGGCGCCCGCAAACGCCTGCTCACGATGCCTTCGTAGCGCCGCTACCGGCCGCTATCGCGCGATCCCGCGGAGGAGGAACGCTGTCATCACGTACTCCTCGGCGGTCTTCTTCGGGCCGGGGGTGTTGGTGAGGAGGCGGTAGGCGGCCCGTACGCGCCGCCGCTTGTAGCTCGAATAGAACGACTGCGGGCCGCCGGTGGGCACCCACGACTCCTTGTGCCGGCCGAGCAGTCGCCGCGCGTCCTCGTGGCTGACGACCGCGACCGACTGCTCGACGAGGTGGTCGCGGAGGCGCTCGATCTCCTCGTGGGAGATGCCGAAGAGGAACTCCTCGAACGCCTGCAGCTGCTCGCTGGGGACGTCCTCGGTGAAGTAGTCGAGCACGCGCGCGTCCTTCGTCTCCTCGATCAGTCGGAACATCTCGGCGGTGCCGCGCATGGTGCCGAGGACCGGGCGGAGCTTGTCTCTCGCGCGCCACAGCGACTCGAGGAAGGGGGCGAAGTCGTCGATCTCGGTGGTGAGCCGCTCGTCCCAGATGCGAAAGAGCGCGCGCGCGCCGGCGCGCTTCACTTCGTCGAGCGCGGTGGGGTCGCTCACGATCGAGATGAACAGCTCCTCGGCGAGCTTGGAGTAGATCGACTGCCCGAGCTCGTTGTCGAGCTCCTCGCGCGAGCCGCCGACCGAGTCGAGCGCGTAGCCGAGGGCCTTGAAGAAGTTGATCTTCGCGACGAGGAAGGCCTGACCGAGGATCGCCTTGGTGGGGATGTGCAGATCGAAGTCGTAGTCGGGCACGCGGCACAGCAGATCGACGAGCGACTCGCTCGAGAACGAGGGGCGCGAGGTGCGGCCCGGCAGCGACGAGGCGATCGGCGGGCTGTCGCGGACGACGGCCGCCGTCTGGGAGAGCCGGATCAAGTTCGCGAGCAGCACCGCGGCGTCCTCGGGGCTCGTGGCCTCGACGGCGCGCATGGCCGCGCCGACCGTCTCGCGCTCGGCGGCGTCGAAGAAGAACAAGTCGACGGTCGGCAACGGCCCCCACGGTACTACAATGCCGCGACATGACCACCTTCGCGGAGTTCGCCGAGACCCTGAGCGACGACGAGCGCGACACGCTCTTCGCCTCCATCCCCATGATCATCGCGATGGTGGCCGGGGCCGACGGCGAGTTCGACGAGTTCGAGGTCGGCCAAGCGGTCGACGAGATGTTCGAGGCGGGCGAGAAGCTCGGCGTCGAGTTCCATTGGTCGACGTCGGCGCAGGCGGCGTTCGAGCGCATCTCTCCGATGGCGCGCAACCCCAAGGAGGCCGGCTTCCACGGGCGCCTGCTCCAGCTGAGAGACGTGCTGCGGAAGATGGAGCCCGATCTCCGCCGCCGCTACGAGGACTTCGTGCTCGGTATGGCGGTGCGGGTCGCGGCCGCGTCCGGCGGCTTCCTCTGGTTCGGCCGGCCGATCAGCGAGGAAGAGAAGATCGCCCTCCGCAAGATCGTCATCGCCCTCGGAATCCACGTGGAGAACGAGGGCCTCCGCGCGTTTCTGGAGGCCGATGACGAGTAGCCGCGACGCGCTACACTGTCGGTCATGACCCGTTGGCTCGTGATCGCTGCGCTCGGTCTGTCGGCCGTCGGGTGCTCGCCGGACGACGACGACCACCACCACGGCAAGCGCCCCGTCGCGCTGGACTGCTCGCAGAACCTCACCTGCGACACCTGCACCCCGGTGATCGGCTGCGGCTGGTGCTCGTTCGCCGACGGCAGCGGCCGGTGCGCGAGCGGCCCCGGCGCCTGCGGCGCGACGTTCCGCTGGAACTGGGAGCCGAGCGACTGCCCGGCGTCGCCGCCCGCGCCCGACGCCGGCGCGTCCGACGTAGTTTCCGAGACCGCGCCCGAGACCGCGGTCGACGCCGAGTCCGACGCAGCCGAGGTCGCCGCCGACGCGGCGGTCGACGCTCCCGTCGAGTCGAGCGTCGAGTGTCGCGCGCCGTCGTCGTTTCCGGCGGGGTGCAGCCGCACCACCGGCGGCACGCTGTGCGGCGCCGGCCAATACACGGTCGGCTGTCACGACACCGGCAAGCCCGTCGGCTGCACCGCCGCGCTCACGAGCGGCGGGTCGACGTACTACTGCTGTCCCTGCAACTAGATGTATCGCGCCTACTGCGAGGGGTGCGGTCGTCCGCCGATCGTCTGCATCTGCGCGCACCTCGTCACCGTAAAGACCCGCACGCGCGTCGTGGTGCTCCAACACCCGCGCGAAGCCGGCAACCCGATTGGCACCGCGTGGATGGTGGAGCGTTGCCTCGGGGCGCAGCGCATCGTCGGCGTGGAGCTGGAGAACGATCCGGCGTTCGTCGAAGCGGTGTCCGGCGCGGCGATCCTCCTCGCGCCGGGGCCGTCCGCGATCGATCTGCGCCGAGACCCCCCGAGCGCGCCGGTCACGCTCATCGTGGTCGACGGCACGTGGCCGCAGGCGCGCAAGCTGCTCCGCACGAACCCCACGCTCGCGCGCCTGCCACGCTACGCGTTCGAGCCCTCGGCGCCGAGTCGGTATCGCATCCGCCGCGAGCCCGCGGCCCACTGTGTGTCGACGATCGAGGCCACGGTCGCGGCGCTCACCTGTCTCGAGGACCTCGACGCCGCACGGGTGCTCGCGCCGTTCGAGGCGATGGTCGAGCACCAGGTGCGGATCGCCGACGAGCAGCGCAACAACCGCCACCTCAAAGCGGCCATCGCGCGGCAGGCGCAGCGTCCACCGCGGGTGAAGCGCCCGCCGCTCGAGGGACGCGAGCTCGTCGTCGCCTACTGCGAGGCCAACGCATGGCCACGCGGCAGCGAGCACGGACCACACCCCGAGCTCGTGCACGCGGTGGCCGAGCGGGTGTCGACGGGCGAGCGCTTCGAGGCCTACGTCGCGCCGTCGCGGCCGCTCTCACCCGGCTTCACCTGCCACACGCAGATCCCCGCCGAGCGCGTGCTCGCGGGCGAGAGCCGCGAGAGCTTTCGCCAGCGGTTCGCCGCGTTCCTCCGCGAGGGGGACGCGCTCGCGGTGTGGGGCTCGTTCACGTTGGTCATGTTCCGTGGCGAGGGCTTCGAGCCGAGCGTCGAGCTCCGCGCCCGGGCGATGGCGCACCTCGGCCGGCGCGCCGGCGACGTCGACGAGATGGCGACCGCGCTCGGGGCGCCTCCCATCGCGTCGTGGGCGCCCTACCGCACCGGCGCGCGGCACGGCGCCGCGCTCTCGGTCGCGCGCGCCCTCGCCGGTCAGTCCGCGCAGCTACGGATGTAGGTCATCGTCGCGGCGATCTGCGGCCCGAGCTTCCACGCCGCGGTTCCCGTCTTCACGCCCCACGAATGGCCGAGGGGGTTCGGCGAGGGCACGGCGGCCGACATCATCGTCCATGAGTAGCGCGTGGAGGTGGTCTCGATGACGAACGCGATGCGCGCGCCCTTCTCCGCGGTCGGTAGGAACGGCACGAGCCCGCCGGTCGTATCGGGGTTGAAGTAGAACGTGGTGTCGCCAGAGACCTCCCCGGCACCCCGCACGTGCTTGCCGATCGGGATCCAGGTGTCGGGGCAGGGGAGGAAGAACGCCGAGATGGTGAAGTTGCCGTCGACCCCGGAGCCCAGATCGTTGCGGCGCAGCCGGAGGCCGATCTTCTCGATGCGGCCGCGATGCGACGTGAGGAAGCTGACGACGTGCTTGTTCTCGAGGTTGACGTTGACCGGCAGCGCCGCGCCCGGCGCGAGATCGTGGTGCGCGAAGTAGTTGTCCGAGGGCGTGCACGCGAGCGCGGGCGTCTTGCACTCCGGCGGGGGGCCCGCTTCGGCCGGCGGCGTGCCGACCGCGTCGCTTGCCCCTTGTGCGCCGGTGTCGGTGCTCGCCCGGCTGTCTGCAACTATGTTGGCGGAGTCCGCACCGGTTGCGGCATCCGTGGCAGGGGCGATCTCGAAGTCGGCGCCGGAGCAGCCGAGCAAAGTCACGGCGATCACGGGCAAAACGCGAAAGGAAGACGGCATGGGCGACCGACGGGAGCAATCGTCGGGCCGGCGCGGCGCCGAGGAGGGGTACGATGTAGTGCGGACCGCCCATGCTCATCCGGTTGCTCGTCGCCGCTCTGTTGCTCTCTGGCTGCCCGCAGCAGCAACCGCCGAAGTCGTGTCCATGCGACGGCAAGAACGCGCCCCAATGACGTCTCGCGGAATGCACCGCTACCTCCTCGCGAGCGGCATCGTGGCGGTCGCCGCGCCGGCGCGCGCGCAGCCGGCCGTCGACCCCGAGGTGCAGAAACACTTCGACCTCGGCAACCAGCTCTACGCCGAGGGCCGCTACGACGACGCGCTCGTCGAGTACGACAAGGCCTACGCGCTCTCGAGCAACTGGAAGATCCTCTACAACCGCGGGCAGACGCTGGTCATGCTCCGCCGCGATCCCGAGGCGATCGCGGCGTTCGAGCAATACCTCACGCGCGGCGGAGACGACGTACCGGCGGAGCGTCGCGCCGCGGTCGAGCAGGACCTCGAGAAGCTCCGCCAACGAATCGCGTACGTCACGCTCTCGAACGCCCCCGCGGGCGCGACGGTCCTCGTCGACGGGCGCGCCGCCGCCACCACCCCGCTCAAGAAGCCGATCGCGGTCGGCGCCGGTAGGCACGTCATCGCCCTCGAGCGCGACAACAAGACCGTCTTCAGCAAGGAGCTCCTCATCGCCGCCGGCGACACCAAGGAGGTCGCGGTCGTGCTCGCGCCCGAGCCGAAGAACGAGCCCCCGCCCGCGCCTCGCGAGGAGGGCGGCCTGCCCGCGCGCGCCTTTCACGTCGCGCTCTCGGTGGGCATCGCCGCGCCGATGTCGCAGGTCGCGCGCGGCCGGCTCGACGTGCTCGGCGGCGTGGAGCTGTCGGGCGGCTGGCGCCTGCACCCGCTCTGGTCGGTCGGAGCCTTCATCGGCGGCGCCGCGGGCCGGGTCGAGCTCAAATCGAGCGTCAGCACCTCCGAGCAGATCGACCCCACCGGCCAATACTCCTTCGGCATCGGTGGCGTGCGCGGTCGTCTCCACGTGCTCCGCGACAAGTACTTCGACGGGTGGATCGGGGTCGACGTGGGCGTGTGGCGCGAGACCTGGCGCTTCTCGCCGACGTCGGGGAGCACGCTGTCCGGGTTCGAGTGGGCGGCCACTTCGCCCGCGCTCGGTCTCGCGGCCGGCCTCGATTTCCCGATCGCGCGCGCCTGGGCGGTGGGCGCGTCGGCGCGCGTGTTCGGCACCGCCGTCCGCAGCGGCGACCGCTTTGGTTGCACGGGCACCGACACGCGCTGCGACGACGACAACCTCCCCGGCGGCGGCGGGCTCGGAGGGCGCGGCTTCTTCGAGTTCGTCGCCCGACTGACCTGGTCGATCCCCTACGGCGCGCGCTGACGTATGCTCGTTCGGTGGGGGCACATGCGGGCGTAGGGCGCGAGCCCTTCGAGAGCGGGCGGTCGCGCGGCAAGGGCGGGCGATGATCCGCGTGCTCGTCGGCGACGACCACGCGATCGTCCGCCGCGGTCTCCGGCAGATCCTCAGCGAGACCTCCGACATCGAGGTCGCCGCCGAGGCCGGCACCGCCGACGAGATCATGCGCCTCGTGCGCGAGCAGCGCTTCCACGTCGTCGTCCTCGACATCAACATGCCGGGCGGCAACGGGATCGATCTCATCGGTCAGATCCGCAAGGAGCCGAACCCGCCGCCCGTCCTCATCCTCACCGTGTTCCCCGAGGACCAGTACGCCGTCCGCGCGATCAAGGCCGGCGCGGCGGGGTTCCTCAACAAGGAGAGCGCTCCCGACAAGCTGATCGAAGCGGTTCGCAAGGTCGCGGCGCGCGGCCGCTGGGTGAGCCCGGAGCTCGCCGAGGCGCTCGCGTCGATGCTCGCCGGCGAGGCCCGCGGCGCGCCGCACGAGCGGCTCTCCGATCGCGAGTTCGAGGTCATGAAGCTGCTCGCCTCGGGGAAGACGGTGTCGCAGGCCGCGCAGGAGCTCTCGCTCAGCGTCAAGACCGTGAGCACCCATCGCACGCGGATCCTCAGCAAGATGGGCATGAAGACGAACGCCGAGCTGACCCACTACGCCGTGCGCGCCGGGTTGGTGGGCTGAGCTCCGCGCCGGATCGAGTCAGGCGCTCGCGGACCCGCGCCGATGGCCTGCGCCTACGCGTCGTAGGACGAACACCGACAAGCCTTCGGCCGCAGCTCCTACGGCCGAAGGGTGGTAACGGCCCATGAGTCCACCCGAGCGTGCCCTTAGGCTTCGACACGTGAGGATCCTCGTCGTCGACGATTCGACCGCGGTCCGCTCGCGGCTCGTCGCGATGTTCGCCGAGCAGGAGGGCGTCGACAGCGTCGCCGAGGCGTCCGACGGCAACGCAGCGATCGCCCAAATCGACGCCCTTCGCCCGGACCTCGTGGTGCTCGACCTCCACCTGCCGAAGCGCAGCGGGCTCGAGGTGCTCTCTCACTATCAGTACGCGAGCAGGCGTCCGTCGTTCATCGTCCTCACCAACGAGGCGACCGGACACCACCGGCGTCAGTCGAAGCTGCTCGGCGCGGATCACTTCTTCGACAAGACGGTCGAGCTCGACGCGATGTTCGCCCTTGTGGCCGAGCTTGTCGCGTCGAGCAGTCCGTCCGACGGCCACCTACCGAACGTCTGACCGAGCGCGCGGGGGTCGCTCCGACGGTCCGGCTCGCTGAGCGACCGTAGGTTCCCTTCATGACGCTTACCGCCGAAGACCTCAGCGATGTGCAGCGAGTCGTGTTCGAGACCGCACCCGACGCGGTCCTGCTGATGGACGAGGAGGGCCGCGCGATCCTCGCCAACGCCGCGGCGCGCGAGCTCGCGTGTCGCGAGGACGTGATCGCCGCGTTCCGGAGCGATCCGCAGTGGATGGCGTTCCGCGTCGAGCTTCGCGCGCGCGGTCGCGCCACGCTGGAGGCGCGGGTCGGCGAGCGTTCGATCCTCGTGAACGGCCGGACCTGCGGCGCGCGCACGATCCTCTTCCTCTCCGACGTGACCGTCGCGCGCGACGCCGCGGACGACGTCGCGCGCCTGTGGGGGCTCGCCTCGATCGGCGCGTTCGCCGGCGCCTTCGTTCACGACGTCGGCAACCTGATCACTCCGCTCTCCGCGCTCACCGAGGCGCTCTCCCGCGAGGTCGCGGGCGACACAGGGGCCGCGACGGTCACCGAGCTCCGGCGCGCGACGACCTCCGCCAGCGAGCTGGTTCGCGGCGTGCGGGCGTTTCTCCGCGGGCGGCCGCTCGAGCCGCAGGAGGTGCAGCTCAACGAGGTGGTCCTCGAGATGAGGCCCCTCATCGAGCGGCTGGTCGGCGAGGGCGTGGGCGTGGTCCTCGCGCTCAACGACGAGGTCGGCGCGGTGACGATCGAGCGTGGGCGCTTCGAGCGCGGCCTCCTCAACCTGGTCGCCAACGCCCGCGACGCGATGCCGTCCGGCGGACGGCTGATCATCCGCACCTACTCCGCGCTGATCGACGGCGAGCAGTTCGTGGCAGTGAGCGTGACCGACGAGGGCGCGGGCATGTCGCCCGCCGAGCGCGCCCGCGCGTTCGAGCCGCTGTTCACCACCAAGACCGCCGGGGGCGGGCTCGGCTTGTGGGTCGTGAATCGTTTCGTTCGCGAGGCCGGCGGCCGGCTCGAGGTGCAGAGCGAGCTCGGCGAGGGCACGCAGATCACCCTCTACCTCCCGCGCGGCGTGCGCGGCTGCCCATCCTCGCGCAAGAGCTCGCAGTCGGGTCTGTCGAGCGCGCGAAGCGACGACGAGCAGCCGTACTTCGGCGCCGCCGAGTGACCTTGTCGCGACGACGTGCCGAACGCCAGCGTGGCGCCTACGGGCCGACCGCGCACGCGCTCGGGGTGGCGATCGGATCGGGGGCGCCCGCGCGCGCCACGTACGCGACGTCGGCGTAGGCCGCCGGGGCGTCGCAGCTCGTGCTCTTCACCTGAAGCAGCGGACAGAGCGACCACTTGTTGGCATCGGCCTTCACCGAGCCGGTGTCGCCGGAGTTGCAGAGCATGATGCCGGCCTTGGTGTTCTTGCCCGTGAGGCCGCCGAACACGTTGTTGCCGGGCGCGCCCGCCGTGCCGAGATCGAGGGTGTTGTCGAGGAGCACGGCCTGGAGGCCGAAGTTCGCGTTCTTGGTGAGGGTCGACTTGCGGACCACGAGGCGGCCCCAGGCCTTGTTGAGCGCGACCCCCGCGTTGCGGTTGCCCTGCGCCACGAGCTGACTGATGACGTGCTCGGCCGTCGACAGACCCGACGCGTCGAAGAGCACGCCGTTGTTGTTGTTGCTCGCGCTGCTGCCGCCGTCGATCGACAGTTGGCCGCTGAACATCACGATCCCGGCGGTGCCGAAGGCGCCGGCGTTGCTGTCGAAGGTGTTGCCGGCGCCCGTGATCGAGAGCTTGCCGCTGCCCTTCATGATCACGCCGGAGTTCAAGTTCGAATCCACGTGCATGCCGGGCCCGATCGTCGCCGTGGTGCCGCCGACGAAGATGCCGGCCTTGACCGCCCCGCGCACGGTGGTGCCGCTGACCACGGGCGGGGTGTTCGTCGCCGCGATCATCACGACGCCGTACGTCGCGCCCTCGATCCAGAAGCCCTCGAGCTTGCCGCCGCCGTCGATCAACACCACGCAGGGCTCGTCGGTGCCGGGGCAGTCGCTCCCGCCCCCGCCGACGAGCTTCGCGACGCCGCCCTCGCCGCGGTACGTCTCGCCGGGCCGAACGCGGACGAACGACGCCTCGCTGTAGGCGCCCTTGCTGACGTGGACCACGCGGGCGGTGCCCGGTGCGAGCGGCGCCGCGGCCGCGTCGGAGAGCTTGCGGAAGGGACAGCCGCTCGTGCCCTTGCCCCCCGCGGGCGCGGTGAGATCGACGAACACGTCGGGTGATTCGGGCGTCACCTCGACGCAGCCGCTGTCGGGCGGGGGCGTGTAGGTGTCGAGCGGATCGCCGTCGCCGGGCGGCGCACCGGTCTCGCTCGACCCGTCGCCGGAGTCGTCCTGGCCTCCGTCGGTGGCGCTCGCGACGTCGAAGTTCGCGCTGGAGCAACCGAACAAAAGCGAAGTTACTACCCACCAAGCGACACGCGGCATCGAGGCCTCCGAACCCAAAAAGCGTAGCACGCACGCGTCCCCGTCCGGGAAATCTGCGCCGAACGGTGACGGCGCGCAGGCTCCGCACGCGCGGAGTCGCTCGAGCGCGGCGTAAGCTCGCCCGATGCCTTCCCTTATCCGTGCGCTCCCCCTTCTCCTGCCGCTCGCCGTCTCCGCGGCGTGGACAACGATGGCGGAGGCGACGCTCGTCGACACCACCAACTTCACCGAGACGGTCTTCGCGACGATCCCGAGCGGCGGCGGGTATGGCCCGACGACGATGGCCTGGGCGCCCGACGGCTCGAGCCGCCTCTTCTGGACGAAGCAGGACGGCACCGTCCGCATCATCAAGAACGGCACCCCCGTCGCCACGCCCTTCGCGACGATGTCGCCGATCCGAACGGGCGGCGAAGAGGGCCTCATCGGGCTCGCCTTCGATCCGAACTTCGTCGACAACCAGTTCGTCTACGTCTTCGTCACCACGACGTACGGCAAGGGCGAGATCATTCGCTACCGCGCCACCGGCGACGTCGGCGTCGACCGCACCGTGCTGCTCACGAACCTTCCGCAGGGAGGCAACCACAACGGCGGCGCGCTCGCGTTCGGCCCCGACGGGAAGCTGTATTGGTCGATCGGCGAGGCGGGCGCGAACGTGCCCCTCACCGACACCGCGACGCTCAACTCGAAGGTCGGTCGGATGAACCCCGACGGCACCGCGCCGAACGACAACCCGTTCTTCGACGGCAGCGGACCGAACAACGACTTCATCTGGGCGCGCGGCTTCCGCAACCCCTACACGATGACGTTCCAGCCCTCGACCGAGAAGCTGTGGGTCAACGTGGTCGGGAGCTACTCCGAGCAGATCTTCCTCGTGAATCGCAACGACCACGCGGGCTACATCCGCGACACCGCCGCGACCGAGGGGCAGCAGGTGCCGCCCTACATCCAGCCGGTGCTCAACTACTGGGACTACGACGAGACCCGCACGGTCACGGCGAGCGGCGCGGTGCGCGCCGGCGGCATCGTCACCATCACCACCAGCACGCCGCACACGCTCTTCAAGCCGGGCGTTCGGGTGCAGCTCTCGGGGATCGCCAACGCGAGCTTCAACACCACCGCGCCGCACCCGCCCATCCTCAACGTCCTCAGCCCCACCCAGTTCACGATCGCGCAGGCCGGCGCCGACGCGACCTCCGGCGGCGGCAGCGCCTCGGTCGACGGAATTGGACGCGTCGTCCTCGGCGGCACGTTCTACGACGGCACCGCGTTCCCCGCCGCCTATCGCGGCAACTACTTCTGGGGCGACTTCGGCAGCGGCCGCGTGATGCGCGCGGTGATGGGCGGCACCAGCGAGAACAAGTTCGCCTCGGTCGATCCCTTCTCGACCAACATCACCCAGTACATCGACGCCGCGGTCGGGCCCGACGGCGCGCTCTATTGGTCGCGCTACGACGGCACGTTCTATCGCGTCGCCTACAAGGCGACGACGCAGGCGATCGTGCTCTCGAACCGCCACGTGCGCATGAGCGAGGGCGGGCGCGCGGTCGTGATGGCGAGCCTCGCGATCGCGCCGACCGGGCCGGTGACGGTCGCCGTCGCGCGCACCGCGGGCGACACCGATCTCTCCGTGTCGGCCGGCGCGAGCCTCACCTTCGGGCCCACCGACTGGAACGTGCCGAAGATGGTGACGTTCTCCGCCGCGGCCGACGGCGACTCGACCGACGACAGCGCGACCTTCACCGCGACCAGCGCGGGGCTCGCCTCGGAGACGGTGACGGTGCGGGCGACCGACAACACCAACCAGTCGTTCGTCATCTCGACCGCGACCCTCAACATCAACGAGGGAGCCGGCGGGACGTTCACCGTCGCCCTCGCGCGCGCGCCCGCGGCCTCGGTCACCGTCAACGTCGCGCGCACCGCGGGCGACGCCGACATCACCGTCACCGGCGGCGCCGCGCTCACCTTCACCACCGCGAACTACGCGACGCCGCAGACGGTCAGCGTCGCCGCCGCGAGCGACGTCGACACCACCGACGACACCGCGACGCTCTCGGTGACGTCGGCTGGCATCGCGACCCGCACGGTCAGCGTGATCGCGCGGGACGTGAGCGCGTCGACGCCGACGATCACCTCGACGCCGAACCTCAAGGGCGTCGTCGGCGCGCCCTACGTCTACAACGTCACCGCTTCGGGCACGCCGGCGCCGACGTTCTCGCTGACCTCGCCCCCGGCCGGCATGACCATCAACGCGACCACCGGCGCCATCGCCTGGACGCCGACCGCGGCGGGCTCGTTCTCGGTCACGGTGCGCGCGAGCAACGGCTCGCTCCCCGACGCGACGCAGACGTTCACGATCGTGGTGACCGCCGACATGGCCCCGACCGCTTCGATTACGTCGCCGACCGAGGGCATGGTGATGTCCGGCGCGAACGCGGAGTTCTACGGCGACTGCGTCGACGACGTGGGCTGCACCCGGGCGCAGTTCTACGTGGATGGCGTGCTCGCCTACACCGACGTGAACGCCACGGGTCACTATCACATCAACGGAGGCCACGCGCTGTTCAACACGTTCACGCTCGCGAACGGCGCGCACAAGCTGCGGATGACGGTGACCGACACGACCGGCAAGACCGGCTCGATGGAGGTCAACGTCACCGTCGCCAACAGCGGCGACGCCTCGCCCGGCGACACGGCGGTGCTCCCCGACGCATCGATGACCGACGCGGCCTCCGACACCGCGACCGTTGCAGATGGCTCGACCGAGGACAGCGCGCTCGCTGACACCTCGCTCGACGACACCGCGATCGCCACCGACACGGGTTCGAGCACCCTCGACGGCTCGAGCGGCGACGACGCTGGCGAGACGCCCACCGATCCGGCGGTCGCGGAGGACTCGGGCTGCTCGTGTCGTACGACCGGCGATCCGCGCGCGCCCGCGGGCGGGCTCGCGGCGTTCGCGCTCGTCGCCGCGGCGGTCTGCGTGCGTCGTCGAAGGATGCCTGCCACAATGCGGTGATGCGGCGACTCGTCGTGCTCGCGATGCTGGGATGCTCATCCGGTGCGTCGACCTCCCCCGCGGAGGTCGACGCTGCGGGCGACGACACCGGCACCGCGGCCGACACCGGCACCCTGCCGGTGGACGACACCGGCACCGCGCCGATCGAGGACTCCGCTGTCCCGCCGGCCGACGCGCCACCCGCCGACGTCGCGGTGGACGCGCCGGTCGAGTCGAAGAGCGCCGGCTGCATGACCGGCAAGGAGCTCGCCGAGGGCGCGCTCACGCTCACCGTCGGCGGCACGAGCCGTAAATACACGCTCCGCAAGCCCACGGGCTACACGAGGGACAGGGCGTGGCCGCTCGTCCTCGCGCTCCACCCCAACGGCTCGAACATGAGCTACTTCGACGTCACCACCGGCGGCCGCGCGATCCGCCCGCTCGTGAAGGACAAGGCGCTCCTCGTGCTGCCCGAGGCGAGGACCGGCGACTGGCGCGAGAGCACGCTGGTCGACGCCGCATACATCGACGCGCTCATCGCGCTCCTCGAGAAGGAGCTGTGCGTCGACACGAGCCGCATCTTCTCGATGGGCTTCAGCGGCGGCGGCTCGTTCTCCGGCTATCTCGGGTGCAACCGCACCGACATCCGCGCCATCGCGAGCGGTGGCGCGGTGATCTACTTCGACAAGGCCAAGTGCGTCAGCAAGCCCGCGGCGTGGATCACGATTGGCGACGGCGAGGCGGTGGCGGGTCGCATCGAGTTCCGCGACTTCTGGCGCACGCGCAACGAGTGCACGACGATGACCACCGTGGTGCCGCCTGCGCCCACGTGCGTCGCGTACACGTGCCCGGATCCGCTGCGCCCGGTGGAGTTCTGCAGCCACGCCGGCGGCCACGAGTGGCCGAGCTTCGGCGCGCAGGCCGCGTGGGGCTTCTTCAGTCGGTTCTGACGCTCACTTCGGGCGCGCCCAGATCCCGAACGTGTAGCTGCCCTGGCCGCCGCCGCTCTCGACGACGAGGCGGAACTCGCGGTCCTTCTTTTTGCACCACACGCTGTCGGGGTTCATCATCGTGACGAAGCTCTTGCTCGCCGCGATCGAGAGGAGCGCACCACCGGGACGCTGCACGCGGATCTTGATTCCCTTCACCGTGTCGTCGGCCACGGCGAAGAAGCGGTAGCAGAAGCCGCCGAGCATCTTGAACGCGTAGGTCTCGCTTGGGTGCTTCTCGTCGAGCTTGCCCGCATGGCGCGTGACGAACTCCTTCATGCCGGTGCCGGTGCCGCACTTGTCCGTGAGCTCGGAGTAGTCCTTGGCGGAGCTGCCGGTGTAGCCGACGCCCTTGCTGCACTCGGCGTCGCTGGTGACCGCCTTGGGGAAGCCGGCCGCGCCGGCCTTGAACAAGTTCTCGAAGATGACGCTCCCGTCCTCGTGCACGTCGTGGCCCTTGGGCTCGGCGGTCGCCGTGGCCTTCATGGGCTCCGGCACCTCGTCGTCGTCGTCCGCGGCGGTGACCGGCGGGGGACTCTTGGAAGCTGCGGTCGTGGCGTTCGAGCTGCCGCAGCCGAGGAGAAGTAGCGCAATCACCGCTCGCGACATGCCGGCGAGGATACGGCGGGCGTTGTCGATTCAGCAACGGAGCGTTGCCGAACGCATGCGTCACTGCCGAGGTGCGGCGCCCATCTCACCTGCAAACGAGAGGTGCACATCATGTCCTGGCAAATCGACACCGTTCATTCGACCATCGGCTTCGCGGTCAAACACCTGATGGTCTCCACCGTGCGTGGCAAGTTCAGGAGCTACCGCGGCGAGGTCGCGCTCGACCCGCAAGACCTCACGCGCTCGACGTTCGAGGGCGAGATCGACGTCGAGAGCATCGACACCAACAACGAGCAGCGCGACGCGCACCTGCGCACCAACGACTTCTTCGACGCGCCGAACCACCCCAAGATCACCTTCAAGAGCACCCGCGTCGAAGCCCTCGGCGGCAGCGACTACCGCGTGCACGGCGAGCTCACGATCCGCGGGGTCACCAAGCCGATCACGCTCGACGCCGAGATCGCCGGCCCCACCAAGAGCCCCTACGGCCAGACCGTCGCCGGCCTCAGCGCACGCGCGACACTCAACCGCAAGGACTTCGGCGTGAACTTCAACGCCGTGCTCGAGGCGGGCGGCGTGATGATCGGCGAGAAGGTCACCATCGAGATCGACGCCGAAGTCGTGGCCCGGGCCGTGGCGGCCTAGCAGCACGAGCGCGCATTCGGGCGACGATGGTTCTCGTCGCCCGATGGAGGGACTACCCTGCCGCCCATGTACTTCCAGATGCTCGGTCAGTTCAAGAAGCACCTCGGTCAGCTCGACAAGTGGCTCGAGGCGGCGGCCAGGTTCGCCGAGGCGAAGAAGTTCGACTCGGCGGTGTGGCTCGGCACGCGCCTGGCGCCGGACCAGTTCCCGTTCTCGCGTCAGGTGCAGGCGGTGTGCGACACCGCGAAGCTCACCGCCTCACGCCTCACCGGCAAGGAGGCGCCGAAGAACGAGGACAACGAGAAGACGATCGAAGAGCTCCGCGCCCGCATCGCGAGCACGCTCGCCTACCTCGACACGTTCTCCGCCGCCGACTTCGAGCAGGCCGCCAAGCGCGAGATCACCCAGCCCCGCTGGGAGGGTAAGAAGATGACCGGCGCGAACTACTTCCTCGAGCACGCCGTGCCCAACTTCTACTTCCACATCACCACGGCCTACGCCATCTTGCGCAGCAACGGCGTGGACGTCGGCAAACGGGACTTCCTCGGGCCGCTCACGTTCGAGGCCACGTAACCGGACACGAGCTCTCGCAGCGCCACGGCGTCGTTCGGGCACACGGCGAACGCGACGGTCTCCGTCATCGTCCACCGCCGGCCACTGCTGAGCACGAGGATCGCGACCTCTGCGTTGCGCGTCGCGGCGCGGAACGCGGAGAGCGTCCCGAGGCGTGCGCACACCATCAGGTCGAACGCTTGCTGCTGCATGAGCGTGACCGCCGCAGGGACACCCTCCGCGACCACGACGCGGTAGTGGAACGAGTCGAGCCCGAGGAGCGCGAGATCGCGCAACTCGGGCTCGTCGTCGATGAGGAGAATGCTTTTGCGCGAATCGCTCACAGCGCCTGCCGGGGGTGCATCACGCGATCCACCGCGCGCGAGCGAAGCATGGCCAACGCGACCGCGGCGCGCTCGCTCCCCCCTTCGCGCCCGAGTCAGGGCCGATGGAGGACGGTGCCGGCGCGGCCGACGGCCCAGACATCGAGCGCGCTGCTCGCCCACACCGCGGCGATGCCGACGTCGTCGGACAGCTCGGTGGACCACGTCTTGGCCAAGCGCGTGTGCAGCCCGGCGCCAACGACGATCGCGCGACCCTGGCCGAGGGCCCACACGCTGAAGAAGCCGGGCGCGGCGGGCGCGGGGACGGGCGCGAAGGTGGCGCCGCCATCGAAGGACGCGTCGAGCGTGCCCGCGGTCCCGGCGATCCAGATCTCGTTGGCTGCGCCGTGAATCCGAAAGCCGGACTCGACGTGCGGCTCGAACGCGGACGAAGCCCAGGTGGCGCCGCCGTCGAGGCTCTGTTCGACGAAGAACGAGCACTCCAGGTAGAGCTCGTTCGCGCTCTTCGCCCACACGTGCTCGGTGTGCATGCAGTGCTGGTCGGTCTTCCACTTGGAGCCGTCGGCCGTGGCGTGGAGCAGTAGCTTGCGATCGGCGACGATCCATACGTCGTCGCGCGAGAGCGCCGAGAGGGAGGACACGCCGCCGGTCGCGGGCGAGCGCGCGAACCAACCCTTGCTCGTGCGTCGATAGAGGTTCTTCTCGCCGCCGATCCACGCCTCGCCATCCGCCACCACCGCGACGGCGTGGAGATCCTCGGGGAGGGTGCATCGCTCCATCGAGTAGCCGCCGTCGGTGGTGCGGAGCACGACGCCCGCGTTCCCCACGATGGTCACGTCGTCGCCGCGACCGTGCACCGCGTTGAGCGCCTCGGCCGTCCCCGACGCGCGCGCGGACCATTGGGGTGCAGGCGACTTCGGGCTCACGGCGGCGACCTTCGCGCAGGGCACCGGGAGCGCAGACCACGTGGGCTCCGCGACGACGGGCGGCGGCTCGCCCTTGGTCTCGCCCACGCTCGGCGCCACCGGGGCCGGCGCGGTGACGGCGGGTGTGCACGCAAAGAGGGCGATCGCGAGACGCCGCATCGCGGCAGCATAGTGCGCCTCGGAGCCTCGCGTTCGATCGCGCTGTGCGAAGCCTCGGTGATGACGGAGATCGACGCCTGCCTCGCCAGGGCGCCCGCGGCGGCGCGCGCGACGCTCGAGAAGCTGCGCGAGGCAATCCACCGCGGCGCCGGGGGCCACCGAGGTCATCCGCTATCAGGTGCCGGCGTTCGAGCGCTCGCCGACTACACGTCGAAGGGCACCATTCGCTTCCCCCACGACAAGCCGCTCCCGGCCGCGCTGGTGAAGAAGATCTTTCGGGCGCGGATGGCGGAGAACGAGCGGCGTTCGCAGAAGAAGCCCAAGCGCTGAGGCGAAGAGGTCCGCTATCGTCTCGTCGGATGGGCGACACGCCGTCACCCGACAACGGACCCGTCTCTGCAGCTGGGGTCGGCATACCCCGGGCGCCGTCCGCGGGCCTGAGCCGATGGCTGCCCGGCTTCTGGGTGCTCCGCAACTACAAGCGCTCGTGGCTGGCCCGGGACGTGACCGCGGGGCTCGTCCTCACCTCGCTGCTCGTGCCGGCGGGCATGGGGTACGCCGAGGCGTCGGGGCTCCCGGCGATCACCGGCCTGTATGCGACCGTCGTCCCGCTCATCGCCTACGCGCTGTTCGGCCCGTCGCGCATCATGGTGCTCGGACCGGATTCGGCGCTCGCGGCCCTCATCGCCACGACGACCCTCGGGATGTCCGGGGGCAGTCCGCAGCGAGCGGTGGCGCTGGCGTCGATGCTCGCGATCCTCACCGGCGTCTTCTTCATCGCCGCCGGTCTTGCGCGCGCGGGGTTCGTCACCCAGCTGCTCTCCAAGCCGGTTCGAGTCGGCTACATGAATGGCATCGCGCTGACCGTCGTCGTCACGCAGCTGCCGAAGCTGTTCGGGTTCTCCGTGAAGGCGGTGAACGTGTTCGACGGGATGGTGGACTTCGTCCGCGGCGTCCACCAGGGAAGGGCCGTGCTCGCGGCGCTCGCGATCGGTGGCGCCTGTCTCGCCCTCATCCTGTTGCTGCGGGCCGTGGTGCCGAAGATCCCCGGCATCCTCATCGCCGTGTTTCTGGCGACGATCGCGGTCGAGTGGCTGCACCTCGGGGGGCGCATCGGGGTGGTCGGCGCGGTCCCACGGGGGATGCCGCTCCCGGCGCTCCCGGCGGTCACGCTCGCCGACGTCGGTCAGCTCGTCGGCGCGGCGCTCGGAATCGCGCTCGTCTCGTTCGCCGACACCAGCGTCATCTCGCGGACGTTCGCCGGACGAGGTGGCTACCGCGTCGATCCGAACCAGGAGCTCATCGGGCTCGGGATCGCCAACCTCGCCGCCGGCTTCTTTCAGGGATTCCCGATCTCGAGCAGCTCGTCGCGTACGCCGGTGGCCGAGTCGGCTGGCTCGCGCACGCAGGTGACCGGCGTCGTCGGCGCGCTCGCGATCACGCTGCTGCTCGTCGCCGCGCCGGGGCTGTTGCGCAACCTCCCGACCACCGCGCTCGCGGCGGTCGTCATCGCCGCCGCGTTGCGCATCTTCGACTTCAAGGAGCTCTCCATCTTCTATCGCGTGCGTCGCTCCGATCTCGCGCTCTCGGTGGTGGGGTTCCTCGGCGTCGCTGCGCTCGGCGTGATCCCCGGAATCGCGCTCGCGGTCGCGGTCTCGCTGCTCGATTTCGTGCGCCGCGCGTGGCGCCCGCACGACGCCATCCTCGGCCGAGCAGCCGGCGTGAAGGGCTACCACGACGTCACGCGCTACCCCCACGCACGGCAGGTCCCCGGCCTCGTCATCTTCCGCTGGGACGCGCCCCTCTTCTTCGCCAACGCCGATACCTTCCGCGAGCGCGTCGTCGACGTGGTCGACGAGGCGACGACCCGGGTGCTGTGGGTGGTGATCGCGGCCGAGCCGATCACCGACGTCGACAGCACGGCGGCCGAGATGATCCACGAGCTCGACGCCGAGCTCGCTGCGCGGGGCGTCGAGCTCGCGTTCGCCGAGCTCAAGGACCCGGTCAAGGACCGACTCCACCGCTACGGCCTCGCGGTGAAGATCGGTCGCGAGTACTTCTTCCCGACGATCGGCGTCGCGGTGAAGGCGTTCCTCGAGCGGAACGGCGTGGAGTGGGTGGATTGGGAGGAGTCGGACGGAGGGTAGGCGAGTCGGCTCACCGACGGAGGAAGCGCCGGGCTCGCCCAGTCGTTACCCCGCCATGCACCGCCGCGCCTGGCTCACGGCAATGCTGGCACTCGGCTGCACGCCGCCGACGGTGAGGGCGCAGAAGCCGGCGCGCACCTACGAGCAGCTCCTCGCCTCGATCAAGAAGCGCCGCGCCGCGGCCAGCACCGTCGACGAGGCGCGCGCGGCGCTCCACTCCGCGATCGTCGACGACCTCTTCCCGGCGTGGCTCGGCACCCGCTGGTCGTTCCACGGCACCGCCACCCGCCCGCACGCGCAAGAGGGCATCGCGTGCGGCTACTTCGTGGCGACGGTCCTGCAGGCCGCGGGCCTTCGGCTCGTGGATCGCGGCCGCTTCGGGCGTGCGACGGCCCGCGCGATCCAGACCGCGCTCGTGCCCGCGGCGCACGCGCACCACCGCATTCTCAGTGTCCCGCCGTTCGAGCTCGAGCGCCGCCTCCGCGCGCTCGGCGACGGGCTGTACGTGATCGGCCTCGACGTGCACGTCGGCTTCGTGGTCGTGCGGGGCCCCGCCGTCCGCTTCGTTCACGCGAGCTACACCGGGGCACAGGAGGTGACCGACGAGCCGCTCAATGGCGCCGTGGCGATCGATCGCTCGCGCAAGGCCGGCTACTTCGTGACAGCGCTGTGGGCGGACGACGCGCTGCCGCTCGCGTGGGTGGACGGGACGGCGATCGCGCCGCCCGGATAGGCGCGAACGGGCGCCATCTCCCCGGCCATGCGCGGCGCGTCGATCACCCCGAGCCACACCCCGGCGCGGTTGATCTCGCGCACCGGATCGCACCCGGCCGACGCGGCGACCGCGGCGAGGAGGACGGCGCGTAGGGCGAGGGCGCGGGTCGACACCGCCGGCGCCAGCGCGCGGACCTCGTGACCGTGCTCGATCGAGCGCGCGACCTTCCGCTTCATGGCCCGTTCGACCCGCGTGGGCCGGTCCCCTTGGCCCTCGCGGGGCCTCCATGGAAGTGATTTGGACTGAATGGCCATTCACTCAGCCCCGGGCTACCCTCGCTCTCCCTCCCCGGACCCGCACGTCCGCAGGCCGGGAGAACCAGAGGTTCCGCACATGGCCAACGAGCTCCGCTTCGATGGGAAAGTCGCGATCGTCACCGGCGCAGGAAACGGCCTCGGCCGATCCCACGCGCTCCTGCTGGCGTCGCGCGGCGCGAAGGTGATCGTCAACGACCTCGGCGGGTCGATCCACGGCGGCGGGAAGTCGTCGGCGGCGGCGGACGCGGTCGTGAAGCAGATCAAGGACGCCGGCGGAGAGGCCGTGGCGAACTACGACTCGGTCGAGGACGGCGACAAGATCGTCAAGACCGCGCTCGACGCGTTTGGCCGCGTCGACATCCTCATCAACAACGCCGGCATCCTCCGCGACACCTCGTTCCAGAAGATGAGCGAGGAGGACTGGAACCTCATCCTCAAGGTCCACGTCAACGGCGCCTACAAGTGCACCGCCGCGGTGTGGAACCTGATGCGCGACCAGGGCTTCGGCCGCATCCTCATGACGGCGTCGGCCGCCGGCATCTACGGCAACTTCGGCCAGGCCAACTACGCCCTCGCCAAGATGGGCCTCATCGGCTTCGCGCAGACGCTCGCGCTCGAGGGCAAGAAGAAGAACGTCCATGTCAACACGATCGCGCCGATCGCCGGCTCACGCCTGACCGAGACGGTGCTCCCGCCCGAGATCATCGCGGCGCTCAAGCCGGAGTACGTGTCGCCGCTGGCCGCGTGGCTCTGTCACGAGGACTGCAAGGAGACCGGCGGCACCTTCGAGGTCGGCGGCGGGTTCATCGGCAAGCTCCGCTGGGAGCGCACCGCGGGCAAGACGTTCAAGCTCGGCAAGGAGATCAAGCCCGACGACGTCGCCAAGGCGTGGGAGCAGATCACCGACTTCAGCAAGAGCGAGCACCCGACCGACATCACGTCGTCGATGCAGCCCATCCTCGCCAACATCCAGAGCAAGTCGAAGGGCGGCAACGAGCTCATCGATCTCGACGAGGCGCTCGGCTACGAGTTCCCGGTCGTCGAGGGCGGCTACGACGAGCGCGACGCCGCGCTCTACGGGCTCGCGATCGGCGCCGGTCGCGATCCGAGCGACATGAACGACCTCAAGTTCGTCTACGAGATGCACGGGGACGGCTTCCAGGTGTCGCCCACCTTCGGCGTCATCCCGGTGATGCGCACCATGATGGAGATGGCGAAGAAGGGCGAGAAGGCCCCCGGCCTCAACTACGGCTTCGACCGCATCCTCCACGGCGAGCAGTACACCGAGATCAAGCGGCCGCTGCCGCCCAACGCGAAGCTGAAGCACAAGGCGAAGATCAAGGACATCTTCGACAAGGGCAAGAACGCCCTCGTGATTCAGGCCGTCACCTCGTACGACGCGGCCACCGGCGAGGAGCTCATCTACAACGAGTTCGTCACCTTCGTGCGCGGCGCCGGCGGGTGGGGCGGCGATCGCGGTCCGAGCGCCGAGCAGAACGTGGCGCCCGAGCGCGCGCCCGACGCGGTCATCACCGAGAAGACGTCGGAGAACCAGGCGCTCCTCTATCGCCTCACCGGCGACTGGAACCCGCTCCACGCCGACCCGTCGTTCGCCAAGGCGTTCGGCTTCGAGAAGCCGATCCTCCACGGCCTCTGCACCTACGGGTTCGTCGCCCGCCACGTCATCAAGCAGTTCGCGGGCAACGACGCGCGCCTGTTCAAGTCGATCAAGGCCCGCTTCGCCGACAGCGTGTTCCCCGGCGAGACCCTGAAGACCGAGATGTGGAAGGAGGGGGACAAGATCCTCGTCCGCTGCTCGGTCGTGGAGCGGAACAAGGTCGTGATCAGCAACGCCGCGGTGGAGCTCTACAAGGAGATCCCGAAGGCGCAGGCGCCGAAGGCCGCCGCCGCGAAGCCCGCGCCCGCTCCGAACACCGGCGCGCCCACGAGCGAAGAGGTCTTCCTCTCGATCGGCGAGCACCTCAAGCACCACCCCGAGATCGCGCAGAAGGTCCAGACCACCTTCGCGTTCAAGCTCAAGAGCCCTGACAGCGCGTGGCTCGTCGACCTCAAGGAGGGCAAGGTCGCCAAGGGCGACGCCAAGGCCGACTGCACCCTCGAGATCGCCGAGAGCGACTTCCTCGCGCTCACGCAGGGCAAGGCCGACGCGCAGAAGCTCTACTTCGGCGGCAAGCTCAAGATCAGCGGCAACGTCATGGCGTCGCAGAAGCTCGAGACGCTGTTCAAGAGCATGACGCCCGCCGAGGCCGAGAAGCTCCTCGCCAAGGTTCGCGCCGAGCGCGGCGCCGAGGTCGCGTCCGATCCGCCCACCACCCCGAGCAGCGGCGGCGAGCCGACGAGCGCCGAGGTGTTCGCGGCGATGGGCGAGTTCCTCAAGGACCACCCGGAGATCGCGGCCAAGGTGCAGACCACCTTCGCCTTCAAGCTCAAGTCCCCCGACTCGGCGTACCTGCTCGATCTGAAGCAGGGCGTCGTCTCGCCGGGCGAGGCGAAGGCCGACTGCACGCTCGAGATCAGCGACGCCGACTTCATGGCGCTCACCGCCGGCAAGGCCGATCCGCAGAAGCTCTACTTCGGCGGCAAGCTGAAGATCAGCGGCAACGTCATGGCGTCGCAGAAGCTCGAGACGCTCTTCAAGGCGATGACGCCCGAGGAGTCGAAGAAGGCCCTCGACGCCGTGCGCAGCAAGGGCACGCCCGTCGCCACCGGCACCGCGAGCCACGCCAGCGCGGGCGCGCAGTCGAAGGCGATCTTCGACGCCCTCACCAAGCGCGTCGCGGAGACGCCGGCGCTGCTCGGCGAGGTCGCGGCCGTCATTCAGTTCAAGGTGAAGGATCCGGCGGCGGCGTATGTCGTCGATCTGAAGACCGGCAAGGGCTCGGTGACCGAGGGGACGGTCTCCGATCCGAGCGTGACGCTCACGATCAGCGACGAGGATCTGGTCGAGCTGGTGAAGGGGACGGCTTCGGCGCAGTCGCTGTTCCAGCAGGGGAAGCTGCGCGTGGATGGGGACGTGACCGTCGCCCACCGGCTCGGGTTTCTGAACAAGCTGATCTGACCGAGCACTCTCCCGAGCGCGGCGCCGTCCTTCCCGGGACGGCGTCGCTGTTTTTGGATAGGCTCGCCGCCATGGCAGCAGCGAAGAAGGCTCCGGGCAAGGTCAACGAGGCGTATCTCGAGGCGCAGGCGAGCGCGGTGCGCAACTCGCTGCCGGCGCACCGCGCCGACGAGGTGTTCGCGCTCGCGGCCGAGGCCGGCTACCTCACGGCGATCGCCGACGGCAACGACGACGAAGAGGAGAAGAAGGCCCTCGCGAGCGCCCTCGAGCTGCTGTCGAAGGGCCTCGTCATCGAGTGGGAGACGGCGCACTTCCTCGAGCAATCGTCCGCGCGCGTGCAGGCCGAGGGCGCCGACGCCCGCTGCAGCGCGATCGGCGCGCGCCTCGCCGAGCTCGGCAACGCCGAGGCCGGCATCCTCATCGGCGCGATCGTCGCCTACGCGAGCAACGGCATCGAGAAGGCCGAGGCGCAGATGCTCGAGAAGATCGGCTCGGCCGCGGGGCTGCAGCGCAATCAGGTCGCGGCGATCGTGAAGAAGGCGCGCGCCTAGCAGGGAAGCGGCTGTGGCAGCGAGGAACGGATGAGGCACCGCCTCCTCGCAGCGCTCGGTCTCGCGCTCACGTTCGTCGTCCTCACGCTGCGGCGGCTCGACGACTGGGATCTGCCCTGGCACCTCGCGACAGGGCGGATCATCGCGCAGACGCGGAGCATCCCCCGCGTCGACGACCTCGCGTTCACGCACGGCGCGCTCAAGTACACCGAGGTCGTGAGCGACGTCGGGATGTATCTGACGATGCGCGCGGCCGGGCCGCTCGGGCTGCAGGTGCTCAACGGCCTTGTAGCGGTCGGGCTCGCGCTCGCGCTCTATCGGTTGATCCGCCACCCCGTGGCGTACCCGCTGATCGGCTTGGTCCTCGTGACCATCGCGCCCTGGCAGTACATCCGGCCGGCGACGGTCTCGCTGGTGTTCGTCGCGGTGGTGCTGTGGCTGCTCGAGACGCGCCGGTACGGGTGGCTGATTCCGTTGCAGCTCGTGTGGGCCAACACGCACGGGTACGCGCCGCTCGGGGTGATCCTGGTGTGGCTGCACCTCGCCGCGGCGACCGCGAGCGAACGATGGTTCAACGCCGGTCAACCCCGCACCGCCACGCGCCGCCCCTTGGTGATCGCGGTGCTCGTCACGGTGGCGACCATGCTCTCCACGGCGGGGCCGCGGCTCTTGATCATGGTCCGCCGGTTCGACGAGGACCTGGTCGGGATCAGCGAGTGGCTCCGCCCGACGCCCGCGATGCTGTGGCAGGTCTCGCCCGCGATCTACCTGCTCTTTGCGCTGCTCTTGGCGGCACTGTTCGTGCGGCGGCCCACGCTGTTCGAGGCCTCCGTGCTGCTCCTCGCCACCGGTCTCCTCGTCTCCGCGATCCGGTTCGTGCCGGTGTTCGCGGTGATGGTGGCGCCGTTCATCGGCGCCCGGCTGCAGCCGCGCCTCACGAGACCGGGTGAGCTCGCGTGCGGGTTGGCCGCGCTCGTACCGCCGTTCGTGATCGCGCTCTCGCTCGAGTCGTTCCTCGGGGTCGGGTGGTATTGGCCGTACTTCCCCGAGGGGGCGGTGCAGTTCGTCGAGCAGCGACGCCCCGCGGGCAACATGTGGAACTTCATGCCGTTCGGCGGCTACCTGGCGTGGCGGCTGCACCCGACGTATCGCGTGTTCAACGACGGTCGCAACGCGCTCGCCCGCGACCGCGCGATCGTCACCCGCGCCCGCCTGAGCATGGCCGACAGCGCCGAGTTCGAGTTCCTCACGCGCGACTTCCAGATGCAGTGGGCGATCACCTGCACCATCCAGCCCCTCTGCAAGGGCTTCAGCCAACCGCTCGCCGCGAAGCAGGGGTGGCGGATGGTGTTCCTCGACGACGTCGCCGCGATCTACGTGCGCGACACCGGCGACAACGCAGCCCTCGCGGCGGGCGGCTACCGCGTGCTGCACCACCTCTCCACCGCCCCCCAGCTCCTCGCGCTCGCGCAGCAGGGCGTGGACCTCTCGCACGACGGCGCGCTCGCCGCGGCGCAAGCCCCGAACAGCGTGCGCGCCGTCACCGCGCACGCGATCGGCGCGCTGTCGATCCACGACGAGCCGACCTTTCGCGCCGCGCTCGCGCGGCTCGCACGACTCGCCCCCAACACTGACGCGATCCCCATCCTCGAGAGGGCGTGGCGGTGAAGCGCGATCTGGCCGTGGTCGCGGCGGTCGCGGCGCTCGTCCCGCTCGTATGGCTGCTCCTCGGCTGGCGCGGCGAGCTGCTCGGCGCACACGACTCGACGCTCTATTTCCTGCTCCTCGAGCACCGGGGCGCCGCCTACCAGCCGGCGGTGCTCGGCGGCGTCGCGACCGCGGGGGTGTACGGCGCGCCGCCGTTTCTCCCCATCGGCAGCGTCGCCGCGTTCAACGTCGCGGTGCTCGAGACGCAGGTGCTGCACGGGGTGCTCGGCGCGTTCGCGGCGCTCGATCTCGCGCGGCTGCTCGGCGGGTCCCCGCGGCCGCGCTCGCACGCGATCCCGCTGGCGCTCGCCCTCGCGTTCGCGCCGGTGCTCGGCTGGCGGCTCTCGTACGGGCACCTCAACCTCGTGTGGGCGACGTTCCTCGTGACGGCGCCGCTCGCGCTGATCGTGTCGGCGCGCGTGCGCCCGTCGCGGCTGACGCAAGCGCTCGCGCTCCTCGCGCTGGTGCACACGTTCCGTTCGCACGGCTTCCAGGTGATGCTCTACACCGCGGTGTTCGGTGGGCCGCTGCTGGTGGCCGTCGCGCTGCATCGGGCGCCTCGTCGCGACGCCCTCCGCGCGCTCTCGGCGTCGGCGCTCGTGATCGCGCTCGCGCTCCTGCTATCGCTCCCGGCCCTCTCGGCGATGCTCCGCTACTCGCTCGGTCCGGACGCGACGCGGCGCGCGGGCGACGCCTCCGGGTTCGCGTACCTCACGGGCACCTCCCGCGACGTGCTCGCTTCGCTGACCTGGACGCCGTGGGCGAGCGTTCGGGCGCCGCAGCTGCTGCACGACACGCACTATCCGCTCGGCGCCCCGCTGCTGCTGCTCGCCTGGTTCCCTCTCCGGCGCGCGCCGCTCGTCGCCGCCGCGCTGCTGTTCGCGTTCGTGGGGGCGGTGTTGTTCGCGACCGACGTGCGCCCGGTGTCCTCGCTGTTCCTCTTGTTCCCGCCGATGGGCGCGTTTCGCGTGCCCCTGCGCGCGCTCCTCGTGTTCGCCACGGCGCTGCCGATCGTCGCGGTCGCGTCGCTCTACGCGCGCCGCATGCGGTTCGATCTCCGCATCGTCACCGCGCTCCTGGCCGTGGGGTCGGTGCTCTCGTTCCGCGAGAAGCTGCTCCCGTTCCCCACCCGCGCCGCGCTCGTCGACGAGCCGCGCGAGCTCGGCGCCGTCGTCCGCGCGCACGCGTCGGACCTCGCGACGCCGCTCGACCGGGTGAGCCTCCAGCTCTCGTCGCCGCTCTACGGCCCCAACACGGCGTGGGCGGCGGGGCTCTCGTCGATCGACGGCTATGGCTATCCGGCGCGCCGGTTCGTCGCCCTCGCAGCGGCGGTGAGCGGGGTCCCCTACGATCCCCGACACACCATCCTGGTGTTCGATCCGCGCACCCGCGCGTTCGCGATCATGGGACAGCTCTACAACGTGCGCGCGCTGGTCGGGCCGGGCGGGGTCGTCACCCGTCCGGGAGCGACCGCGGGGGCGGCCTGGTTCAGCGCGCGCACCGAGCGTGTCGCGTCGTTCGCCGAGCTCGCCCGCGTGCTGCATGCCAACGCGCCGAAGCTTTCGTCGGCCGCCCACGACGTCGCGTGGCTGGTCGGCGACGACGGGCCCACGAACGCGTTCGCGTGCGAGGGCGCGGTGGAGAGCGTGACGGGGGAGGGGCGGGTGTCCGTCTCCGTGACCACCCGCACCGAGTGCGTGCTCACGCTCGCGACCAACTACCTGGCGACCGCCTCGGTCCGGATCGACGGCCGAGCTGCCCGCACGTTCCCCACCTACGGCGCCCTCCTCGGCGTGCTGGTCCCCGCGAGCGCTCGGGAGATCGTGCTCGAGTCGTCGCGATAGTTGCGCAGGGCAGTCGATCAGAGGGGCAACAGGCGGACCGCCGCCGAGCCCTCACCACGGACGTCGGCCTCGACCCGCACCGTCTTGTCACTGGGGTCGATGGCGAAGAACGTGATCGTCACCCCGCCGTCCCTGGGGCGCTCGATCTTGGGGAAGGCGAGCTTGCTCTTGTCGGTGAGCGTGGCGAAGTCCTTGTCCGGGTAGACCGACTTGAGGCCGTAGGCGTAGCGGATCATCGAGACCCACACCGGATCGTCGATGCTGCCGCGGTTGTCCCCCAGGCGGCGGTGCGCGACGAGCGCGGGGAAGATCTTGCCCTCGCCGTGGTCGCAGAAGATCTCGAGCACGTCGACGAAGCAGCGCCACTCGCCCTTGGCGGACGCGCGCGCGAACCACACGTTGCGGAACACCTCTTCGTCCATCGTGACCGCGACCGCGCTCGGGTCGACGCCGTCGAGCTTGGCGACGTGCGGCCGGAGTCGCTCCGTCGCGAGCCGCGCCCCCTTGGCGCTGCCCTTCTTACAGGCGGCGAGCGCGAGCGCGAGCGCGCAGACGGCGAAGGTGGTGCGGCGCATGGTTGCGGAGTAGGGCGGCGGGGGAGTGGGGGCAACTGCGCGCGACGCGCGCGCGCGAACGACGACCACGCCGTCGAGCTGGGTAGATCTACTCTAGAGCACTTCCCGCTTTCGATGATCGACGCGGGCGCTGCCCTTTCGCCGCCGTCGACCGTCGACCGTCGACGTGCCGACCCTTGGGCGCGCGCGTCAGCGAGCGCCTCGGTGATTCGCACCCTCGCACCGGTAGGCGCTCGCTTACGCGCGCGCCTATTCCGTGGTCGTGAGCGGGCACGTGGGCTCGATCGGCTCGCGATTCAGCTGCGCACGCAACCGTCCCCCGCAACGGCGCGAGCTTCGTTCACAGCTCGAACGCGGCGCGATGTCGATTCCGCTCAACATCGCCGAGGCACCGCGACGGCAGCGGATCGCACGCGCTACTACGCGACGGCGCGGCAGCGCGCTGGAGTATGGCGCGGCGCTCGACGTCTGCGCACTGCTCGGACGCGCATCGGCTGATCAGCTCGATCGAGGCATGCTGAGTCGAATCGCGGCCATGCTTACCCGAACGTGCCGGTGAGGCCTCGTGCCCGTGCGCGTGCCCGAGCCCGCTCACGTGCCCGTGCACGCGGACGAGCACGCCCACGAGGCAGAACTTTTGGCGAAATTTCCGCCGAGCGGCACTACGGCAACCACGCGGGGCAGTCCGCGGCGTCGACGCAGAACACGCGTCCGGCGGCGGAGCCGGGCGGTGCCGGACAGCAGCGCGAGCCCATCAAGAGCGTCGTGCACGCAGCGCAGGGGCACGTCGTGCAGCCGACGCCGACGACGTACTTCTCGCACCCGCCGTCGACGCAGACCTCGTCGGAGGTGCAGCGCTTGTCCATCCCGCAGCCGCCGCAGTGCATCGGATCGCGCTTGGTGTTGAAGCAGCTCTTGCGCCCGTCGCTCGCGGGGCATTCGTCCGGGCGCGTGCTCGGGCAGCTCGAGCCGCCGGCGCCCACGCACGCGCCGTCGACGCAGCGGTCGTTCTTGTCGCAGCGGCGCATGGCGCCGCACCCGCCGCACGCCTCGACGGAGCCCTTGGTGTCGACGCATACGCTGCCGCACGAGGTGAGGCCGGGCTGACAGGCGCAGGCGCCGCTCGCGCACATCGAGCCGCTCGCGCATTTCGGAGCGCCGCACGTGCCGCAGTTGGCGGGATCGGCCTGCAGATCGCGACAGGTGCCGGAGCAGTCGGAGGAGCCCGCGGGGCACATGAGCACCTCGGGGCCGGTATCGATCGGGGTCGTATCGACGGGGGGCTTGGTGTCGGCGACGGCGGTGTCGGCGACGGCGGTGTCGGTGACCGTGGTGTCCGCGACGGTGGTGTCTGCGACCGTGCTGTCGGTGGCGATCTCCTCGACCGCGCTGTCGACCGTCACGACGCTGTCGTCGACGAGGGCCGTGTCGGGCTGCGCGTCCTCGTCGACGGTCTCGGCGAGGCCGCCCGTCTCGGCGGTGCACGAGAGCGGCAGAGCGAGCAGGACGACGATCCAGAAGCGAGCCCCTGCGATCATGCGTTCAGTCTACGTGAGCCCGCGCGAAGCGCGAGGCGTGGTAGTGCTGGGGGCGCGATGGACCATCCCCAGACCGCCCCCGCTCCAAGCTTCGCGGAGCCCACGCCACTCGGGCTTTTGGGCCTCGCCGTGGGGTGCGCGGCGCTCATGCCGATCGCTCTCGGCCTCACGCTCACGGCCGATGCGCTGCGGACCGCGGCGTGGTTCTGCCTCCTGTTCGGCGGGGGCGGTCAGTTCCTGGCCGGAATGATGGCGCTCGCCAACAAGAACACCCTCGGCGGCACGCTGTTCACCACGTTCTCCTTCAACTGGGTGATGAATTGGTGGGCGCTGAGCGAGCTGTCGCAGGGGCGGGTGCCGAACGCTTCGGTCGTGCTGTCGGTCGACGTGTGCTTCCTCGTGATCTTCGTCGTGCTCACCTACGCGTTCGGGTTCGTCAGCAAGCTGCTCGTGGCGTTCCTCCTCGACATCGACCTCCTCTACGTGCTGCGCATCGCGCGCGAGCTCACCCACGCGCGCGCGCTCGGCCCGGCGATCGCCGCGTGCACGGTGGCGCTCGCGCTCCTCGCGCTCTACATCGCGTTCGCGCTGCTCGTGAACCCGCTCGCGGGGCGACCGGTGTTCGCGGTGCCGGGGCCGGCGTTCACGCCGCGCCCGCCCACCTGATAGGCGCGCGCGTAAGCGAGCGCCTGCCCGCCCTGATAGGCGCGCGCGTAAGCGAGCGCCTGCCGTCCGCCCGCACGCGCTGCGGGGGGGAACGCAGGGAATGCGCTACGTGGCTGCGCGGGAACGGGTGCGCGGGTGGATGATGGAGTAGCGCCCCGAGTCGTTGAGGACGTGCCTGCGGGACGACGTCGGCGGCGGGGGGGGCTCGCTGCCCGCCGCCGTCAGGGAGCGCAGGGTTCCGCCGTCGGTGACGTCGGGCGGGACGACCTGTTCGATCATGCTGACCTCGCGCACGAAGCGGGCGAGGACCGCGAAGTCCTTGGTGACGATGCCAGCCATTTCCAGGGGTCCAGCAAGGATGACGCCAGGGACCGTACAGCTGGGCAGTGGCCGCCCGCCCGAATGAACGGCCATTCATTCCCCCCTGGGCGGCGGCGGGGGCGGGCGCTACAGTCTCCGTCCCACCTCATCCCGCGCGGGAGCGGCAGGAAACCAAGGAGTGTCCCATGGCTCGTAGGGTGAACGTCATCGGCGTCGGCATGGTCAAGTTCCAGAAGCCGGGAGCGAGCGACGAGTACAACGTCATGGCCTCCAACGCGATCAGGGCCGCCATCGCCGACTCGAAGGTCGACTTCAAGGACATCGAGCAGGCGTTCGCCGGCTACGTCTACGGCGACAGCACGTGCGGCCAGCGTTCGGTCTACGAGGTCGGCCTCACCGGCATCCCGGTGGTCAACGTCAACAACAACTGCTCCACCGGCTCGACGGCGCTCTTCCTCGCGCGCCAGGCGATCGAAGCGGGCGCCGAGTGCGTCCTCGCCGTCGGCTTCGAGAAGATGGAGAAGGGCGCCCTCGGCTCCAAGTTCACCGACCGCACCAACCCGCTCGACAAGCACGCCGAGGTCATGTCCCGCGTGCAGGGCTTCAACCAGGCGCCCCCGGCCGCGCAGATGTTCGGCGGCGCCGGCCGCGAGTACCGCTGGCGCTACGGCACCAAGAAGGAAACCTTCGCCAAGATCAGCGCGAAGGCCCGCCAGCACGCGAGCAAGAACCCGCTCGCGCTCTTCAGCAACGTGCTCAGCGTCGACGAGATCATGGCGAGCGAAGAGGTCTTCGACCCGCTCACCCGCTATCAGTGCTGCCCGCCCACCTGCGGCGCCGCCGCGGCCATCCTCTGCAGCGACGAGTTCGCCAAGAAGAAGGGCATCAGCAACCCGGTGTGGATCGCCGCGCAGTCGATGACCACCGACTACCAGACGTCCTTCCAGGACAGCATGATCAAGATGGTCGGCTGGGACATGGCCGTTGCCGCCGCGAAGCAGGTCTACGAGAAGTCGGGCCTCGGCCCGAACGACGTGCAGGTCGTCGAGCTGCACGACTGCTTCACCGCCAACGAGCTCCTCACCTACGAGGCGCTCGGTCTCTGCAAAGAGGGCGAAGCCGAGAAGTACATCACCGAGGGGCAGAACACCTACGGCGGCAAGCACGTCACCAACCCGTCCGGCGGGCTGCTCTCCAAGGGCCACCCGCTCGGCGCCACGGGCCTCGCGCAGTGCACCGAGCTGGTGTGGCAGCTGCGCGGCCAGGCCGATCAGCGCCAGGTCCCGAACGCGAAGGTCGCGCTCCAGCACAACCTCGGGTTGGGCGGCGCGTGCGTGATGACGATGTATCGCCGCGACTGAGGCGGTCGTCTGCGAGGACGCCGGGGTTTCCCCGGCGTCGTCGTTTTTGTGCTCAGGGCACCTCGAGGAGACCCGCGGCGAGCGCCTGGCGCACGGCCGGCACGATCTGCGGACGCAGCGCGTCGGGCGCAGCGTTCACCTGCGCTGCGAACGCGGAGACCGCCGCTTCGACCGTGATGCCGTCGCCGAACGTCGACAGCAGCCCGACCGCGTCGGTGCTGCAGGTGACCTCGGGCACCAACGCGCGAGCGGGCAGCCTCGCCACGAGGCGGCTGCCCTCGTCGACGAACGTCATTCCCTCGACCGGGCGCAGCGTCGCGCGGAGGATCCCCGCGTCGTCGCCGAAGAGGAGGCGCTGGCTCGCGAGCAGCCGGTCGATCTGTGCGCTCGTCACGTCGACCTCGGCGAAGCTGCGCGTCTCGATGGCGGCGGTCCACGGGCGTTCGGCGCCGGCGTTGTCGATGACGACGAAGATGAACTGCAGCGCCTCGACGCCGAGCCGCGCGAGGTGCTCGCGGTGCATGACGGCGTCGCGCTCGAACTCGGGCCCGAGCGTGCGGTGCCGGCCGGCCGCGTAGAACGCGCAATAGGCGTCGAGATCCTTGGGCGTCGACACGAGCAGCAGCAGGTTCATCGCCGCGGGGATCGCCGGGCGGAGCCGGGCGACCGGGGGCTCGTCGCCGACGGTCGGGTGGTCGTGGAGGATCACCGCGCGACCTCCCTCGGCGAGGTGCGGCTGCAGCTCTCCGAGGATGCGCATCGTCATCTCGTCGCCGCGGCGACCGCCGTGGAGGAACGTGATCTGCTTGGCGTCGTCGGGCGCAGACACGAACGCGGGCTGCGACACGATCAGGTCGAACCGCTCGCCGGCGACGGGCGCGAAGAGGTCTCCGGCGCGAAACTCGACGTTGTGGATCGCGTTGAGGCGCGCGTTGAACTGCGCGAGCACGATGGCGCGGGGGTTGATGTCGACGCCCACCGCCCGATCGACTTGCGCGGCGAGGAGCAGCGCGGCCGTCCCCGCGCCGCACCCGACGTCGAGCGCGCTCCGGTGGCGCGTGCGCGGGTACGCCGCCCGGATCAAGTCGGCGGTGGTCTCCCCCGCGCCCATGACCGCGTCGCCGCCCTCCGCGAGGTCGTCGCAGAAGACGAGCAGCTCGTTCACGAGGTTGAGGAGGAACGGGCACACCAGACCGCCGTCACGCTCGACGACCAGGCCGTGCTCGACGAGCGCGGGCAGCAGCTCGCCGAGCACCTCGACGGCGCCCGCGCGATCGATCGGGTCCATGAACATGAACATCCGCGCCGCCAGCGTGAGCGGGGTGCGCTTGCGGCGCAGGTGCCAGTTGCGCAGCGGCGCGCGCATCCGCTCCGGCATGTTCTCGCCGCTCATCGCGTACGGCGCGGTCGCGCCCTCGCGAAGGCCGGCGGCGCGCAGGCGTGCGGCGAGCGCGCCGCAGAGTTCCATCGGGAGGTCGAGCAGGCGAGCGACGCCGGGCAGCCCCATGGGCGGGGAGGATAGTCGCGATCGGGTTGCCGTGAGAGTGACTATGCTGGGCGGGTGCGTGTTCCAGCTCTAGCGTTCTTCGTCGCCCTGCTCGTGCACCCGCGTGACGCCGAGGCGTGAGGGATGTCACCGCCGGTCGGTCCGACCGGTCTGCCGCAGACCTGCGAGGGCGATCACGACCGCCGCTGGCGCGTGGGCGCGGGCGTCGCTGCGTTCGACACCACGATCCGGTTCCGCGACGCGGGCCTGGCCGCCTTCCAGCAGCTCGGGGTCGCCGCCTCGCTCGACCGGCGGCTCGGCGAGCGGTTCACGCTGCAACTCGCGCTCGGCTCCGCGCTCGCCGGACACGTCGTGCGCAACGGAGTGGAGCATCGGGTCAAGCCCGGGCCCCTCGCCTCGCTCGCGCTCTCGGTGCGCCTCCTCGACGACGGTCCGCGGAGCCCGTTCCTCGTGACCACGCTCTCGATTGCGCAGTCGTTCGTCCGCGCCGGAGACGCGTCGCTGAGGGCCAGCGACGCGCGGCTCGGCGTGGCGCTCGGCAAGACGTTCGGGCCGATCGCGCCCTTCGTCGTCGCTCGCACGTTCGGTGGCCCGGTGTATTTCCTCGGCGACGTCGGGACCGACCGCTACCGCTATCAGGTGGGCGCGGGCCTCCTGGTGTTCGGCAAGGGGCTCGACGGCGCGATCGAGATCGCGTTCCTCGGCGAGCGCCGAATCACCCTCGGCGGCGGCTTCGCCTTCTGACCCCTAAGGGTTCGGCGCGCGCGGCCGTTAATTGAGGGACTTGTCCCTCGTTCAAACCCTGCTCCGGTCGCTCCACCGCGAAGACGTCACCGAGTGCGCGCTCGCCACCGGGCGGTTTCCCGCCGCGCGCGCCGCCGACAAGTGGCAGGCGCTCGCCGAGGACGCCGTCTCGACCGACGACATCCTCGGGATCCTGGTCGCTCTCGGGGGCGACCGGCACGTGGAGTCGATCGGGGAGGCGCCGGTCAGCTGGACGTTCCGCTCGCGCGGGCTCGGGCTGGTGAGCGTCTCGGCGACTCAGCGCGGCGGGGAGATCCGCGCGCGCTTCGCGGTCACCCAGCGGGAGGTGGCGAAGAAGCCCGCGACCGTCCGCCCCCCCAAGGCCGCGACCGTCCGTCCGCCCAAGGCCAAGTCGATGAAGATGAAGGCGATCAGCGTGTCGCCGCCGCCGGCCGCGCCGCCCGAGCTCGACATCGATCGCCGGCAGGCCGCGCTGATGCTCGACCGTGACGCCGACGCGTCGCTGTACGGCGGGCTCAAGAAGCAGTCCTCGACCGGCAACGCGGCGTTCGCGGAGATCTTCAGCAACGCGCGCCGGGCCGCGGCGAGCGATCTGCACATCATCGCCGAGCGCCCGGTGCTGATGCGCATCGCCGGCGAGCTCCTGCCGCAGGGCGAGCCGCTGGCGGCCGACAAGGTCGAGGCGATGCTCATCCCCTTGGTCCCCGCGCGCCTGCTCGCCGATCTCGAGCGCGACGGCTCATGCGACTTCGCGCTCGCCGACGCCCGCCTCGGACGCGCGCGGGTCAACGTCGCGAGGCAGCGCACCGGCCTCAAGGCGACGTTTCGTCTCATCCCCGCCGAGATCCCCACGCTGGGCTCGCTCGGGCTCCCCGAGGAGGTCGCGAAAGCGACCAAGCACCACCAGGGCCTCATCCTGGTGACCGGCCCGACCGGTCACGGCAAGACCACCACCCTCACCGCGATCGTCGATCACATCAACCGCGAGAGCACCCACCACGTGGTGACGGTCGAGGATCCAGTGGAGTTCGTGCACCCGCGCAAGCGCGCGATGATGAGTCAGCGCGAGGTCGGCACCCACACCAAGTCGTTCGCCCGCGCGCTCAAGGGCGCGCTCCGCGAGGATCCGGACGTCATCGTCGTCGGCGAGCTCCGCGACACCGAGACCGTCTCGATGGCCGTCGCCGCGAGCGAGACGGGGCACCTCGTGGTCGGCACCATGAACACGCCGAGCGCGGCCAAGACCATCGATCGGTTGATCGACATGTTCCCGCCGGGCGATCAGGCGCAGGTGCGGCGTACGCTCGCCGGCGGCCTCAAGCTCGTGATCGGCCAGCGTCTCGTGCCGAGCGTCGATCGCAAGGGCGTGCACGCGGCGGTCGAGCTCCTCACCGGCACCGTTGCCCTGTGGAACCTGATCCGCGAGGAGAAGACCTATCAGATCCCCTCCCTGCAGCAGCGCGGTCGCTCGCTCGGGATCATCCGCCTCGACGACTCGCTCGCGGGGCTCGTGCGCGCCGGCAAGTGCTCGGCCGACCAGGCCGCGTTCTTCGCCGAGTCGCCCGACACCTTCAAGGCCGCCATCAACCAGAAGGTGTCGTGATGGCCCGGATCGACGCGCTGTTCGAGGAGCTGCTGCGCGAGGGTGGCAGCGATCTCCACCTCGGCGTGGGGATGCCCCCGCTCATTCGCTCGCGGGGCGAGCTGCACCCGGCCCGTCCGAACGAGGTCACCAAGGAGGAGATCGAATCGCTCCTCTACGAGATCATCTCGCCCGAGCAGAAGCGGCAGATCGACGACGACCTCGATCTCGATTTCGCCTACGCCTACAAGCACCACGCCCGCTTTCGCGCCAACTACTTCTGGAAGACGTCCGGCCTCGCGGCCGTGTTCCGCACCATCCCGACCAAGATCCTCACGCTCGCGCAGCTCGAGTGCCCGGACGCGATTCGCAAGCTCTCCGAGCGCCGCACCGGCCTCGTGCTCGTCACCGGACCGACCGGCTCCGGCAAGTCGACCACGCTCGCGGCGATGGTCGACCACATCAACAAGCTGCGCGCTTGCCACGTGCTGACCATCGAGGATCCGGTCGAGTTCGTGCACCAATCGCAGAAGGCGCAGATCACCCATCGTGAGATCGGCGCCCACGCCGCGAGCTTCGCCGCGGCGATCCGCAGCGCGGGCCGGGAGGATCCGGACGTGATCCTCATCGGCGAGCTGCGCAACAACGAGACCATGAAGCTCGCGCTGCAGCTCGCGAGCTTCGGCGTGCTGGTGTTCGCGACGCTGCACACCAACAGCGCGCCCTCCACCATCGACCGCATCATCAACGCGTTCCCCGCCGACGAGCAGCCGCAGGTGCGCGGCATGCTCGCCGAGAGCCTCTCCGGCATCGTCGCCCAGCAGCTGCTCAAGACGGCCGACGGCAAGGGGCGGGTCGCCGCGCACGAGATCCTCATCGGCACGAGCGCGCTCGCCTCGATGATCCGCGAGGGCAAGACCTTCCAGATCCCGAGCATCATGCAGGGCTCCCGAGCGCTCGGGATGCAGACGATGGATCAGGCCCTCGAGGCGCTGGTGTCGAAGGGGCGCGTCAAAGCCGAAGCCGCGCTCGAGAAGGCGATCGACAAGGAGTCGTTCGCCAAATACGTCGAACGGGTGTGAAAAATTCCCCGACGGCCGTCAAATCGCGCCGAACTGCTTGTGAAATGTGGGGAGACGCGGCACAGCCACACCCAACCATGCGTCGCTGCCTCGCCCTCGTGTCCATTGTCGCGCTCGCTGCCTGCTCCGCTCCGTCCCCCGTAGGGACCGAGACCGCCCGGTCCACCAGCGAGCTGTCGCTCTCGGCCATCGGCCGCGCGAGGGGCTGGAGCGCCGACGTCGTCGCGACGCTCGTCGTCGAGAACGTCCACGAGTACGCGCCCGGCGTCCGCGTCGCGCAGATCTCGCAGCGCATCGCGGGCCACGAGGTCTTCCTCGGCGGCTTCGGCATGATCGTCGGCCGGGACGGTTCGGTCACGCTGTCGGGCCAGCCGGTTTCGACGGTGCACCCCGCGTCGGCGTTCAAGCTCGATCCGCTCACGACCCTCCGCGCCGCGCTCCTCGCGATGACCGGCGAGACGCCGGCCGCGATCGCGCCGATGCAGGGCAACGGCGACTACGCCCACTTCGACGTCCGCCTCACCGGGGCCAAGCGCGTCCAGAGCGCCCGCAGCAAGCCGGTCTGGTTCCAGGGCAAGCGCCTCACCGCCGCGCACTACGTCGAGCTCGATGTCTCCGACGTGTCGTCGACCGACTCCGTCGTGCGTTCGTTCGTGGTGTCCGCCGTCGATGGCGCGATCCTCTTCGAGCACGACCTCACCGCCGACGACTCCTTCACCTACAAGGTCTACGCCGAGCCCGCCGGGACGTTCGTGCCCTGGGCGGGGCCGCACGGCTCGCAGCTCACGCCGCACCCGACCGGCACCCTCGACAGCACCACGGTCACCTCCAAGGAGATGGTCGCGGTGAAGCTGCAGAACGCGCCGTTCAGCAAGAACGATCCGTGGCTGCCGGCAGGGGCGACGAAGACCGACGGCAACAACGTGAGCGCATACGCCGACCTGCTCGCGCCCGACGGACTCTCCGGCACCGATCCGCAGCCGAAGACCACCGCGGCCAACACGTTCGACTTCGCCTACGACGCGACGAAGAACCCGAACGCCAACCCCACCAACATCGACGCGGTGTCGACGCAGCTGTTCTACGTCGGCAACTACATGCACGACTGGTTCTACGACGCCGGCTTCACCGAGGCGTCGCGCAACCACCAGGCCGACAACCTCGGTCGTGGCGGCGTCGGTCGAGACCCGCTGAAGATGGAGGCGCAGGACTACAGCGGCCGCAACAACGCGAACGCCACCACGCCCGCCGACGGCGCGTCGCCGCGCATCCAGATGTTCCTCTTCAACGGCGCGGGGACGTCGAAGCTGACGGTGAAGGCGCCGGACACCATCGCGGGCGCGCTCTCGACGCGGAGCGCTCCCTTCGGCCCGGCCAACTTCGACCTCACGGCCGACGTCGTGGTCGTCGACGACGGCGCCGGGACCACCAGCGACGGCTGCGAGAAGCCGTTCGTCAACGCGGCAGCCATCAAGGGCAAGATCGCGCTCATCGACCGCGGCGTCTGCGCGTTCACCGACAAAGTGCTCAACGCGGAGCTCGCCGGCGCTGCGGGCGTCCTCATCGCGAACAACACCGCGTCCGGCGGCGCGCCGTACCTCGGCGGCACCGCGGGCGTGGCGATCAAGATCCCCACCCTCTCCATCTCGCAGGCCGACGGCACCAAGCTCAAGGGCGCGAGCGGCGTCAGCGTGACGATGTTCCGCGAGACGGCGCTCGATCGCGACGGCGGCCTCGACACCGGGATCGTCTCCCACGAGTGGGGCCACGTGCTCACCAACCGCTTGGTCGGCAACGGCAACGGCCTCATCAACACGCAGGGCGGCGGGCTCGGCGAGGGCTGGGGCGACTTCACCGCGCTCCTGACGACGGTGCACGCGAGCGACATCGCGGCCTCCGCCGCCGAGGGCTGGAACGGCACCTACTCGATGGGTGGCTGGGTCGACGGCGCGTCGGGCGCGGGCAGCTACTTCGGCATTCGCCGCTACCCGTACTCGGCCGACCTCAACAAGAACCCGCTCACGTTCAAGCACATCCAGAACGGCACGGCGCTCCCCAAGGACGTGCCCCTCGCGTACGGCGAGTCGGGCAGCAACAACGCCGAGGTGCACGCGACCGGCGAGGTGTGGGCCGCGATGTTGTGGCAGTGCTACGTCGGCCTCCTCCGCGACAAGCGCCACACGTACGAAGAGGCCAACAAGCGGATGCGCGCGTACTACGTCGCGAGCCTGAAGGTGACGCCGGTCAGCCCGACGATCATCGAGGCGCGCGACGCGCTGCTCACCGCCATGTACCAGGCCGATCAGCTCGATTTCAAGGTGTGCGCCAAGGGCTTTGCCGAGCGCGGCGCGGGCGTCGGCGCGACGGGCCCCGACCGCGCGTCTCGCACCAACGTCGGGGTGAAGGAGAGCTTCGCGGTCGGCGGCGACATCGAGGTCGAGAGCATCACGATCGCGGAGAGCACTTCGTGCGACGAGGACGGCACGCTCGACAACGGCGAGACCGGCGTCGTCACCATCAAGATTCGCAACGTCGGCACCGAGACGATCGAGACCGCCAGCGGCAAGCTCACCTCCAAGAGCGGCAACTTCGCCTTCGCCAGCGGCGGCGTCGTCACGCTCCCGACGCTCAAGCCGTTCGAGTCGGCCGAGGTCAAGGTCGACGTCACCCTCAACAACGCCGCGCCGGCGTCGAAGCAGGACATCGAGGTCTCCGTCGAGGCGATGGGCCTCGCGGTCCCGCGCGTGATCACCGCGAGCCTGCCCCTGATCGTCGACGCCGACACCAAGCTCGAGTCCTCGGCGCTCGACTCCGTCGACACCGAGGAGACCGCGTGGCGCGCCTCGACCGGAAAGACCACATGGACGCGGATCAAGGACGGGATCAACCAGCGCTGGTCGATCATCGGTAACCCCGACCGCTCGGATCGCAGCCTCATCTCGCCGCCGCTCGTGGTCTCCGACGGCAAGCCGCTGGTGATGACCTTCAAGCACCGTCACTCGTTCGAGCAGTCGCGCGGGCTCAACTGGGACGGTGGCGTGATCGAGATCAGCACCGACGACGGCACGACGTGGGAGGACGCCGGCGCGTCGGTCTACAACGGCACCCTCACGACCAACGAGAACGACAACCCGCTCAAGGGTCGCAAGGCGTTCGTCTTCCGCAGCGCGGGGTACCCCGAGCTCACGAGCGTGAAGCTCGATCTCGGGACGACCTACGCGGGCAAGACGGTGCTCGTGCGGTTCCGCTCCGGCACCGACGAGGGCACGGCGAGCGGCGCCTGGGAGGTCGACGACATCGGCTTCGAGGGCATCACCAACACGCCCTTCGCATCGCGCGTGGGCGATGGAACGGTGTGCGGCAGCGCGCCCGATCCCGACGCGGGAATCGGGCCCTCTGCCGAGACGCCGCCGGGGCAGGACGTTGTCGAAGGTGGCGCGTGCGGATGTGAGATCCCCGGGCATCACTCGTCACGGGTTTCGTGGCTGCTTTCGATCTTTGCGTTCGGCCTGATCGCGCGGGGGCGTCGGCGCCGCTCCTGAGCTAAGCTCTCGCGGTCGTGTCCGGGGACCACGCAGCCGCGACCGCAGGGGGGGAGATCGCGCTCAGGGAGGGCGTGATCGTCGGGGGCAAGTACCGCCTCTCCTCCGAGCTCGGTGTCGGCGCGATGGGCGTCGTGTGGAACGCCACCCACGTCACGCTCGGTCACCAGGTGGCGATCAAGTTCCTCCTCAACTCGATCGCCGCGAGCGACGTGGCGCGCGCGCGCTTCGAGCGAGAGGCCAAGCTCGCCGCGCGCCTGGGCGAGGCGTCGCGCCATATCACCCGCGTCATCGACCACGGCATCCACGAGGGCAACGTCCCGTTCCTCGTCATGGAGCTGCTGCGGGGCGAGTCGCTCTCCGAATGCCTGAAGCGCGAGCGGCGCCTCCCGCTCGTCCTCGCCACCCGCATCGTGCAGCAGCTCGCGCGCGCCCTCCACGTCGCGCACTCGGCGGGCGTCGTGCATCGCGATCTCAAGCCGGCCAACGTCTTTCTGTGCAACCCCGAGCAGGGCGACGAGGTCGAGGTGAAGCTGCTCGATTTCGGCGTCGCCAAGGCGCTCGAGGACGCCGACGAGCAGACGGGGCAGGGGCAGGTCCTCGGCACCCCGAGCTATATGAGCCCCGAGCAGATCGTCAGCGAGAAGCCGGTCGATGCGCGCTCCGACCTGTGGGCCGTCGCGGCGATCGTCTACCGCATGACGGTGGGCCGCGCGCCGTTCGGCTCCGGGCGGGTGCAGGAGATCGCGCTCCGCATCATGTCGACCGAGACGATCCCGCCGTCGCAGGTGTGGAACGACCTCCCCATCGAGCTCGACATGTGGATGCAGCGCGGTCTCGCGAAGAACCCCGAGGAGCGGTTCCAGAGCGCGCGCGAGCTCGCGGACTTCCTCGCCACCGTCGCGGGCGTCACGGCCACCGGCGCAGCCGCGCCGCGCGCCACGCCAGCGACTCCGCTCGACGACACCGGCGCGAGCCACAACACCACCGGCTCGCACGTGCAGTCGTCGCCGCCGCCGGCGCGTACGCGCAAGGTGGTCCCGGTCGCGATCGGCGGCGCGCTGCTCGTCATCCTCGTCATCGTCTTCGCGGCCACGCGCAAATCGGGAGGCGAGCAGCCTGCCGCTGGCGCCGCCCCGCCTCAGCCCGCGCCGACTGTTGCCGAGCCGGCACCGAGCGCGACCACGACTTCTCCCCCTCCGTCTCCCTCTTCATCGGTGGCTGCCGCTACCGGAGCGGCGAGTGCGGCATCCACGAGCGCGGGAAAAATCTCCGCGCCCCCCAAGGTCAAGAAGAAGGACGGCTCTGGTTGGGGTAACAAACACGAGCTCTGATATGAAGCTGCGCTGGATCCTCCTCGCCCTCGTCGCACTGCCGGCGCTGCCGCGCGCCGCGTCGGCGAACCCCGAGGACGACAAGGCCCTCGCCACCGAGCTCTTCGCCAAGGGCGTGAAGAAGATGGAAGAGGGCAAGTGCGACCAGCCGCAGATCACCGACAAGGCGATCTGCGACGAAGCGCGCGAGCACTTCACCCGCGCCTACGACATCTACCCCGCGGGGCTCGGCGCGCTGCGCAACCTCGCGTACGTCGAACGCGGGCTCGGCCGCCTCGCCAGCGCCGCGCGGCGCTTTCGCGAGCTGCAACAGAGGGCGCCGCAGGACCCGAACCCCAAGCGCCACATCTGGGCCGAGTACGCGATGAAAGAGCTCGAGACGCTCGGGCCGCTCATCCCGCACGTCACGGTCAACGCGCCGGCGTCGGCCACGTCGGTCACCATCGACGGCAAGCCGTTGCCCGCGGGCGCGTGGGGTACCGCCGTCGAGATCGACCCGGGCACCCATCAGGTGCACGCCGAGGGCAAGGATGTCGCGCCCTTCCACGAGAGCATCACGCTCGCAGAGAAGGAGTCGAAGACGGTCACGATCACGTTCGGCGACAAGGCCGCGCCGCCGCCGCCACCGCCGCCGCCGAAGGTCGCAGAGAAGCCGTCGCGCGTCGCTCCGCTGGTCGTCGCCGGGGTCGGCGGCGCCACCGTCATCGTCGGGCTGGCGTTCGGCTACATGGCGATCAGCGGCAAGAAGGACGCGTGCGGCGACACCAAGCTGTGCGAGCCCGCTGCGCTCGAGGACGCCCGCTCGGCAGCGCGCACCTCCAACATCGTCACCGGGGTGGGTGCGGCGGTGCTCGTCGGCGGCGTCACCTGGTATCTGCTCACGCCGTCGGCCCCCAAAGAGACGGCGCGCGTCGCGCCGATGTTCGGCCCCGGCTTCGCGGGCGCGGCGCTCACCGGGGTGTTCCAATGAGGTGGGCGCTCGCGGTGCTGCTCCTCGGCTGTCAGTCGATCGCCGGGCTCAACGGCGCCGAGCCCTATCCGCCCGACGGCTCGCTCGACGAGACCGCCGTCGACGGCGCGGTCGACGGCGACGCGTCGGTCACCTGCGGCGCGACCGAGCTGCGCTGCGGTGCGGTGTGCGCCGATCCCGCGACCAGCAGCGAGCACTGCGGGCGCTGCGGCAACCCGTGTCCGAGCGGCGTTCCCTGCGTGGGCGGCACGTGCCAGTGCCCCTCCGGGTTGAGCGCGTGCTCCGGCTCGTGCGTCGACACCAAGACCAACAACGCCCACTGCGGCATGTGCGGCAAGGTCTGCCCGGCGGGTGCCACCTGCACCGCCGGCGCGTGCGTGTGCCCGGACGGCCTCACCGAGTGCGGCGGCGCGTGCGTCGACACCAAGACCACCAACGCGCACTGCGGCATGTGCGGCAAGTCGTGCGGAGCGGGCGGCGACTGCGTCGACAGCAAGTGCGTCTGCAAGAGCGGGTTCAACGACTGCGGCGGCATCTGCGTCGACCTCACGAAGGATCCGCTCAACTGCGCCGCGTGCGGCACCAAGTGCACGACCAAGTTCTCGGGCTGCACCGCGAGCGTGTGCGGGTGCGGCGCCGGGAGCACGCTGTGCACCGATCGGTGCGCCGCCACCACCGACGACTCGCTCGCCTGCGGCGGCTGCACCACCGCGTGCGGTCCGCGTGAGCACTGCGACGGCACCGGCAAGTGCCTCTGCCGCCCCGGACTCACCCGCTGCGGCGCCAACTGCGTCGACACCCGCGCGGACGGCCTCAACTGCGGCTCGTGCGGGCGGGTGTGCAGCTCCGGCGCGAACGACACCTGCAGCGGCGGCTCGTGCACGAAGAACTGCACCGGCGGTTTGTTCCAGTGCGGCCGCGGCTGCGTCGATCTGCAGAAGGACGAGCTCAACTGCGGCTCGTGCGGGCGCGCGTGCACCACCGGCCAGATGTGCGTGAGCGGCAATTGCGTCGCATACACGCCGGCGGTCGGTTGCGCGACGTGCCCCTGCGCGCTGTGCGAGGCCTACGTCCCCGGCTCGCTGTGCTGCCCGGCGCCCCCCGGCCACAAGTTCGCGGTGTGCGTCACCGCAGCAGCCTGCCCGACGTGATCACGACGGGGCCGCGGCGTAAGCCCGCGGTTGCTCCTCGCCGCTCGATTGGGCTACCGCACGCTTACGCGCGCGGCCCCGTCGGTTCGGTCAGGCCCGAGCGCTCGAACAGCGGCTCGAGGCGCGCCTCGCGGCCGGCGAAGCGCTGGTAGAGAACCGCCGGATCCTCGCTGTCGCCCTTGGAGAGGATCTCGTTGCGGAAGCGGTCGCCGACCTCGCGACTGAAGATGCCCTTCTCGCGGAACGTGGCGAACGCGTCGGCGTCGAGGACCTCGGCCCATTTGTACGAGTAGTAGCCTGCGGCGTAGCCGACCGGAGCGCCGAACAGGTGACCGAACGACGCGATCATCGCGTGGTCGGCCGGCAGCTTGGTCGCCGAGTGCTGCTCGAGGAGCGTCCGCGCGAGCTCGATCGGATCGGCCCCCGGATCGCGCGGATCGAGGTCGACGTGGAGCGCGAGGTCGAGCTCGGCGAACCCGAGCTGACGCATCATGTGGTTGGCGGCGCGGAACGTGCGTGCGCGGCGCATCTTCTCGAGCAGCGCGTCGGGGATGGTGGCGCCGCTCTCGTGATGGCGCGCGAACAGGTCGAGCGCCTCGCGCTCCCAGCACCAGTTCTCCATGATCTGCGAGGGCAGCTCGACGAAGTCCCACGCCACGTTGGTGCCGGCGAGCCCGCGCACCTCGACTCGCCCGAGCGCGTGGTGGAGCAGGTGGCCGAACTCGTGGAACATCGTCTCGACCTCGCGGTGATTGAGCAGCGCGGGGCGGTCGCCGAGGGGCGGCGTGACGTTGGCGATGAGCGCCTCGACCGCGGTGTCGCGCCGCGACGAGGCGGTGATGAGGCCGTGCATCCACGCGCCGTCGCGCTTGCTCTCGCGCGGGAACACGTCGACGTAGAAGGTGGCGATCGGGCCCTTGTCGTCGCGCAGCTGGAACGCGCGCACGTCGGGGTGCCACACCGGCGCGCTCGGATCGCGCTCGACCCGCACGCCGTAGAGGCGATGCGCGACCTCGAACAGGCCGTTGAGCACGCTCTCGAGGGCGAAGTACGGGCGCAGCGCCTCTTCGTCGAAGTCGTAGAGGGCGCGGCGCTGCTTCTCGGAGTAGTAGCCGACGTCCCACGGCTCGAGCTTGGCGACGCCGGCGAACCGCCTCAGCTCCTCGTTCTCACGGGCGAAGTGGGGCGTGGTCTTGTCGCGCAGGGTGGCGACGAACTTGCGCGCGGCGTCCCCGGACTTCGCCATGCGGTCCTCGAGCACGAGATCGGCGAAGCTCTTGAACCCGAGCAGCGTGGCCTTCTCGCGGCGCAGCTCGAGGATCTTGCGGACGAGCGGGCGGTTGTCCCACGGCGCCGCCGTCGCGCGGGTGTTGAACGCGCGATAGAGCTGCTCGCGGAGCGCGCCGTCGTCGAGGTAGGTCATCGCCGGCACGTAGCTCGGCGCCGCGAGCGTGAAGCGATAGCCGGCGCGGCCGGCCTTCTGGGCGCTCTCGCGCGCGGCTTCGATCGCGTTCTCGGGGAGGCCGGCGAGCCGGTTCTTGTCCTCGACGATCAGCTCGAACGCGTTGGTGGCGTCGAGCGTGTTCTGCGAGAACTTCAGCGTGATCTCGGTGAGCTCGACGTCGATCGCGCTCAGGCGTTTCTTGCCCTGCTCGTCGAGCTCGGCGCCGTGGCGGCGGAAGTCGGCGAGCGTCTTGTCGAGATAGCGCCGGCGGGTGCCCGACAGCGCCCGTGCCTCGGTCGTCTCGGCGTAGCTCTTCATGGTGCGATAGAGGCCGGCGTCGAGCGGGATGGTGCTGTAGAACGCGCTCACGCGGGGCTGCACGGCGTTGTAGGCGTCGCGGAGCGCCGGCTCGGTCGCGACGGACTCGAGGTGACCGGCGAGGCCCATCGCGTCGTCGAGCCGCTCGGTCATCGCGTCGAAGGCGCCGAGCGTGGCGTCCCAGGTGCGCTCGCTGGTCGCGGCGATCGCCGTCATCCGCGCGCGCGCGTCTTCGAGCAGGGCGTCGGCGGCAGGGCCGACGTGCTCGGCGCGAACGCGGTCGAAGGGGAGGGGAAGCGCCGGACTGAGGAGCGGGTTCGGCTCGGACATGGGGGGGGGCAGTGTAGCGGGAACTCCGGGCGAGAACGGTGGTCTGCACACGTCACCAAGAAGCGCGGCCGTGACGGGTCGGAACTGACGGAAGCAACGCCGCGAAGGCGTTTCAAAGGGAGAAGGCCATGTTGCCGACGAGTTGCACCCGTGCGCACGCACGGGCGGTTGCAGTGATCTGTCTTGCGTTCGTGGCCGGCACGCACTGCGCGGTCGGACGCAACGAGCAGGCGCCCGCGTCGACCCGGGCTGCGGTCGACGAGAAGGAGGGAGGGACCGGCGCGAAGCACAAGGGCGCCGAGGGGATGATGGGCGATCCCTCGAAGAACGCCCCGACGCCCTCGGCTGCGTTCGGCGACAAGAGCGGCGTCGGCTTCGGGACCGTCGGCGGCATGGGCTACGGCGGCGGCGGAGGTCTCGTGGCCGCGAAGTCCGCGCCGCCGGGCCTGCCGCTCGCGACCG
>JALHOE010000037.1 GCA_022843175.1 Deltaproteobacteria bacterium | reverse complement strand
AGAAGCTCCTCTTCGCCGAGGAAGTGCTCGCCGCAGCCGCATCGAAAAGTCCGCCGCCACCACCTGGGTAAAGATCAATACTCAGGCTGACGCGCGCGCCTAGCCACTTAGTACGTGATGTTGAAGCGGGTCATCTTCCGCCACAGCGTGGTCGGCGAGATGCCGAGGAGCTCGGCGGCGCGCTCGCGTGAGCCGTCGGCTTCGCGGAGGGCGGTCTCGATCGCCTGACGCTCGGCGACGTCGACCACGTCGGACAACGTCTTGCCGGCGGAGCCCGGCGCGGACGACATCGGCGGCGGCGCGGTGAGCGGCAGATCGTCGCGGTTGATCGGGCCGTCGCCGGCGAGGGCGACGGCCTGCTCGACCATGTTCTCGAGCTCGCGGATGTTGCCGGGGAACTCGTGCTGCATCAGCGCGTCGAGCACGCCGTCCCCGAAGCGGGCCTTGAGGTTCATCTTGCGGCGGAACTTGTCGAGGAAGAACTCGGCGAGCAGCGGGATGTCCTCGCGGCGATCGCGGAGCGGCGGCAGCACGAACCGCGCGACGTTGAGGCGGTAGTAGAGGTCCTGGCGGAACCGCTTCTCCTGGATCATCGGCAGCAGATCTTGGTTGGTGGCCGCGATGATGCGGACGTCGACCTTGATCGGCTTGTTCTCGCCGACGCGCCGCACCTCGCCCTCCTGGATGGCGCGCAGGAGCTTGGCCTGGAACGACATCGGCGTTTCGGCGATTTCGTCGAAGAAGAAGGTGCCGCCCTCGGCCTCTTCGAAGAGACCCTTGCGCGCGGCGACGGCGCCGGTGAACGCGCCGCGGGCGTGACCGAACAGCTCGCTCTCGAGCAGCGTCTCGGTGATGGCCGCGCAGTTGACCGGCACGAACGGGCGCTGGGCGCGCTTGCTGTTGGCGTGGATCGCCTTGGCGACGAGCTCCTTGCCGGTGCCGCTCTCGCCGGTGATGAGGACGGTGGCGTCGGTGGGCGCGATCTTCACGATGCGGCCGAGGACCTCGCGGATGGCCTGCGAGCGGCCGATGATCGACTCGAACTTGTAGCGATCGCGGAACTCGCTCGCCATCAACGAGATGGTGCCGCTCATGCGGCGGTTCTCGGCGGCCTTGGCCGTTTTGACGAGGAGCTCCTGCTCGCTGAACGGCTTCTGGATGTAGTCGAACGCGCCGATGCGCATCGCTTCGACGGCGCTCTCGATCGTCGCGAACGCGGTCATCACGATGACCTCGGTCATCGGCGACGACTCCTTGATCGCGCGGAGCACGTCCATGCCGTCGTGGGCGCCGAGCTTGAGGTCGGTGAGGACGACGTCGTAGGCGCCCTTACCGCCGAGGTCGATCGCCGTGGGGCCGTCGGTGGCCTCTTCGACCTCGTAGCCGGCGCCACGCAGCAGCATCGCCACGGTGCGACACATGTTCTTCTGATCGTCGACGACGAGGACCTTGGCCATTCCACCCCGCGCAGCGCCGTACTTCGAGACGCGGAGCGTAACCACCAAAGGGCCGTTCGTCGCCCCTCGTGAACGAGGCACGCTTTGCGCGAGCGAGTTGGGCATGATCGAAAAACCGACAAAATGCTGCAAACGCCCGAGTCTTTCCTTGTGCGGCCGACGATTTCGACGATGCTGCGGACATGGCGAGCCTGCCCCCTCGGGGTCCAGCGCGGTCCGCGGCCCCGCAGTTCGCGGCGGGAGAGCGCTTCCTCACCGTCGGTGTCGTGGCGGAGTACTTCGGGGTCACCGAGGTCACGATCAAGAACTGGGTCGACGCGGGCCAGCTCCTCGCCGCGCGGACTGTCGGTGGACACCGACGCATCGCTGCGTCCTCGGTCGTCAAGCTGCTCGAGGAGCAGGGGCGGCCCGTCCCGCCCGGTCTCGCGCGCCGTAAGCCCGTGGTCGTGATGCTCGACACCGACGCTGCGTGGGTGAAGCAAATGAAGCGCACGCTGTCGGCGCGCACGCGCGTCGAGGTCGAGGGCGATCCCTACGCGGCCCTGCTCCTGGTCGCGCGCCTGCGGCCCGACGTGGTCGTCGTCGACCTCCACCTCGCCCACGGCGACGGCAAGCGCGTCATCGCCGCGCTGCGCAGCGACGCGCAGACGAAGCCGATCGACGTCATCGCCCTCGGCGCCACCCCGGCCGACAACAAAGCGGTCGCCCCCATGCTCACCACCACGGGCGCGCGCGGCACGGGCTCGCTCAGCTACTTCCGTCGGAGCGATCCCGACGCGTTCGTCGACGCGGTGCTGCGCGCGGCCGACCGCCCGACGCCTCTCCCGCGAGCTCGCCGCAGGTAGACTCCCGCCCGTGCGGCGCATCGTTCACGGCGACAACCTCGCGGTCCTGGCCACGCTGCCGGCGGCGTTCGCGCGGCTCGCCTACCTCGATCCGCCGTTCAACAGCGGTCGGGCCCAGCGCCGCGACCGCATGACGGTGCGGCGCGACGAGGCGGGCACGCGCGGTGGCTTCCACGGCGAGCGCTACGCGGTCGAGCGCAAGCGGAGCGCCGAGTTCAACGACCGCTTCGACGACTTCACCGCGTTCCTCATGCCGCGGCTCGAGGCCACGGTGCGCTGCCTGACGCCGGACGGCTCGCTGTTCGTGCACCTCGACGCGCGCGAGGTGCACTACGTGAAGGTTGCGCTCGATCAGTTGCTCGGTCGCGACCGGTTCCTCAACGAGATCATCTGGTCGTACGACTTCGGCGGTCGGTCGAAGACGCGTTGGCCGCAGAAGCACGACACCATCCTGTGGTACGCGCTCGATCCCAAGCGCTACGTGTTCGACTACGACGCGATCGATCGCATCCCGTACATGGCGCCGGGGCTCGTCACCAAGGAGAAGGCCGCGCGCGGCAAGACGCCGACCGACGTGTGGTGGCAGACGATCGTGCCGACCAACAGCCGGGAGAAGACGGGGTATCCGACGCAGAAGCCCCTCGCCATCCTCGAGCGGATCGTCCGCGTGCACTCCCGCAAGGGCGACGTGGTGCTCGATCCCTTCGCGGGCAGCGGGACCACCGGCGAGGCGGCGGCCAAGCACGACCGTGACTTCTTGCTCATCGACGAGAGCCGAGACGCCATCTCCGTGATGAAGAAGCGTCTCGGCCAGTACCTCTAAGTTGCGGAGAGGGCGGGATTCGAACCCGCGGTTCCGGGTTAGGGAACGCCCGCTTAGCAAGCGGGTACCTTCGGCCTCTCGGTCACCTCTCCAACAGCACGGCCAAAAAGGGACGGCATACATACACGAAAGGCCAGCCGCCACAAGCTGGGCGGAACGTTGTCTCAGATCGAGCGCGCTTTTTTCGGCGCGAGGCCTCAAGTCCGCACCCGGATTGGCCGTCTTCTCTCAACAAGACCAGAGAGGCGGACGAGATCACGCATGGACCAGCTCGCACACGCTCCCCGCATTGCCCTGCTCGATGGCGACGCAGGACGTCGCGCCCGACTTCGCCCGTGGCTCGATGACCTCGTCGTCGATGCCGATGGATCGCTGCCCGAGGGCGTCGACCTGGTGATCGTCGAGGCTTCGAGGGTCGCGGCGACGGTCGCCCAGCACCCGGACGTGGCCGTCCTCGCGATCGCGAGCGACTCGGCCACCGCCCTCGCGGCGCTGCGCGCCGGTGCCTACGACGTCCTCGGCGAGCCGCTCGACGCCGAGCGCGTGCAGGCCGCGGTCCGCCGCGCCCGCGAGCGGCAGGAGCTCGCACGCAAGCTGAAGTCGCTGCAGAGCCAGCTCAACGGGCACGACGAGGGCGTCGTTCCGCTGCGCGAGCTCGAGCGCCGCGCGATCGAGAAGGCGCTCGCCGCCTCGCGCGGGAGCGTCGAGAAGGCCGCGCGCATGCTCGGCATGGGTCGCGCCACGCTGTATCGGCGCCTCGCGACGATGAACCCGTCGCGCGTCGCCTAAACAGGCGCGCGCGTAAGCGAGCGCCTATTCGGCGGCACGCGAGCTGCTCGCCGCAGACGTCGCGTCGAGCCAGCGCGTGAGCGTGGGCACGAACGAGGGGTGGCGCGGGACCCAGTGACCGCTCGGCACCGCCACGACCTCGCCGCCCACGCTGCGCACGTGGTCGACCCAGTGGTGCGAGTGGAAGTTCCACGGCTTGCGCTCGCCGTAGAGGAAGAGGAGCGGGAGCTTCGGCCAGTAGCCCTTCGTCATCTTCGCCGCGCGGCCGGAGAAGAGGTCGAGCCAGATGTTGCGGTACGGGTAGTTCATCCGTGCGCGGATCTTCTCCTCGGGCGCGGGGGCGCCGCCGAGCTTCGCGAAGCGACGCGTCATCCAGTCGCCCACGGAGCCGCCGATCACGAACGCGCCGAAGAGCCAGCTCTGGTAGGCGACGATCGCCGCCATCTCCTTGGCGTTGGGCTTGAAGTGCGGCGCCACGTCGATGCCGCACAGCCGCGACACCGCCTCGGGGCAGCGGTGGTGCGCGGCGTGTCCCCAGTACGAGCCCCAGTCGTGGAGCACGAGGGTGACCGGCTTGCCCTGCGCCCGAAGGAGCTCGACGAGCGCGTCGACGATTTCCTCGGTGGTGCACCCGCCGGGCGCGTCTGCTCCGCCGGGGTAGTTCGGCATGTTCACGCGGACGCAGCGGTAGCGATCCTTGAGCGCGGCGACCGCCTCGTCCCACAGCGACGAGTCGTCCGGCCAGCCCTGCACGAAGACGAGGGTCTCGCCGTGCTCGTTGCCTTCGATGATCGGGTCGAGGTGCATCCGGGGGGGATGGTAGGGGCGAAGTGCTGAAGGATCTATCCTCCGGCGCCGATGCTTCGCCTGCTGCAGGCCTATTGGGTCGAGCTCGCCACGCTCGATCGCGCCGTCGGCTCCGGCGACGAGAAGCTCGTTCACGAGCTGCGCACGCGCTTTGAGCCCGAGGTGCGGCGCCGATCGTCGGACCTTCGCGACGACGCCGACGAGCGCCAGGTCAGCCTGCACGACGCGATCGGTGAGCTGATCGACGGCCGGCTCAGCGTCCCCGAGCATCCGCGCCCCTACGAGGTCGCGCTCGAGCTCCTCTGTCGCCGCATCGGCGTGCCGGCCGAGGTCGGACCGTACGGCAACCTGACCGACGAGCAGATCGCGCGTCGCGACAAGACCGGGCGCGTGACCCGGTTGTGCTCGAACGGGCCGCCGCTCGCGCGTCTCGCGCCGCTCTCCGCGCTGGGCACGATCGGGCACCTCACGCCGAAGGACCTCGCGATCGCCACGAAGGACAAGACCCTCGTCGGTTTCAAGAAGGGTGCGCGCGACGGAATGGTGTTGGTCGGCTTTTCGGGGTTCCACTGATGCCGGCCGAGCCGATCGAAATTCGCGCGCGTCACGCCGACTTTGTGTACGGCGCGTGTGCTCTCGGCGACGGCTTCGCGACCTGCAGCGGTGACGCCACGATCAAGCTGTGGGGCGCCGACGGCGGCTTCGTGACCTCGCTGCGCGCGCACGATCACAACGTCTCCGGGGTGCGCGCCCTCTCGAGGAATCGCCTGGTGTCCGCCGGCTTCGATCGCCGCGTGCTGTTGTGGGACGTGTCGCGTCGCGAAGTGCTGCGCACCTTCGGCGGATGCAAGGAGTGGGTCGTCGCGCTGGCGGTCTCCCACGACGAACGTCGCCTCGCCACCCTCGAGCGCCTCGGCGCGATGCGCGTCTGGGATCTCGAGACCGGTAAGCTCGTCGCGCGCGCCAGGGTCGACGTCGAGTGGGCCGCGCTCGCGCTCTCGCCGGATGGGCGCAGGGTCTTCGTCGGTCGCAACGACGGTCCGATCGAGGTCTGGGACGTCGAAAAGCGCGCGAAGGTGCGAGAGCTCGCGAACGACTCGCGCGTGCGAGACTTCGCCATCGAGCCCGTCACCCAGCGCCTCGTCGCGATCTCGACGGTGGTGCGGAGCTGGACGCTCGACGCGCTCGAGGCGGGGCCCATCCTTCGAGGTCACCATGGGACGATCGTCGGCGTCTCCACCGCCGACGACTTCACCGCCACCGGCGACGACGCGGGCTCGGTGCTCTATTGGGATCTGGAGAAGGGCCCGATCGGCGGCCGACGCCGCGATCCGATCGGCGCGTCTGCGTTCGCGGGCAGGGCCGATGGCGGTTTTGCGTTCGGGGCGTCGAACGGCGAGGTGATGGTGGTTTCGGCGTTGTAGGTTCGAAGGGCTCACGCGAGCCGCTTCACCAGCTTGAGCTTGCCCGCGCCCGCTTCGCGGGGGATCTCCGCGACGGCGCGCACGCGCACCCTCACCTCGGCGCCGCGTTCGCGCAGCTGCTTGGAGAGCTGCACGGCAATCTCGTCGGCTGCTCCCGCGTCGCCGGCGAGGACGACCTGAACGTCGAGGGCGTTGGCCTGCTGGACGATCTGGTACTGCAGGACGCGACGATCCGAGGCGAGCGCGCTTCGGAGGTGGATGGGGTGGATGCGCACGGGGCCGGCGGGGCCCGGGAGCTCGAGCACGTCGTCGCTCCGACCGTCGAGCGCGACGATTCGGCGCAGGGTCATGCCGCACGGGCAGGGAGCGTCGTCGATGGCGATCAGATCGCTCACCTCGAAGCGGATGATCGGCTGCACGAGGTTGTAGAGGTTCGTGACGAGCACCTTGGCGCCGTGGGTGCCCGGCGGGACCGCGCGGCCCTCGTCGTCGACGACCTCGAGCAGCGCCAGATCCTCGAAGACGTGCAGGCCCGTGTGGTGGGCGCAGTCCATCGCGGTGATCCCCGTCTCGGTGAGCCCGAGCATGTCGAAGGGCCGAACGCCCCACGCTTCGCGGATGGCGTCCTTCATCGCGGGCGTGCAGACCTCGCTGGAGGTGACCACGACGCGCGGCGCGATGCGCAGTCGGCCGGCGCGCTGCTCCTCGGCGAGCATCGCGACGACGGACGGATACCCGAACAGGTACTCCGGCTGGTGCGCCTCCGCGCGCGCGCAGAGCTCCGGCAACGGCGTCGAGGCGGGCACCCGCAGCGCGGCGAAGGCGCCGACGTCGAGGGAGAGACTGCCGCGAAAAGTCATGTGCTTGCCGTCGGGCGCAGACACGCCGAGCACACGTGGACGAGGGAGCCGCGGCGCCAGGCCCATCATCCGCGACGACCGGAGGAGCGCGGGCACGATGCCGTCGCGCCAGGCGTCGCGGTCGTAGACGTAGATGGCCTTTCGGCCCGAGCTCCCGCTCGAGGTCATGATCCGGTAGCGCCCTGCGAAGAGCTCGTCGCCGTGCAGGTGCTCGATCGAACGCTCGAGGTCCGCGAGCCGCAGCTCGGGTGCCGTGACGAACCGATCGAACGCGCCCATCATCGCGTTCTTGGTGACGACCGGCAGCGACGAGAGCTCCACCGGCCCTCGCACCGGGCCGCCATACAGCTCGCGGTAGAACGGCGAGCGCTCGCTCGCCCACGCGACGAGGCGCGACAGCCGCTCTCTCTGGAACGCCTCGAGTCTGTCGCGGCTCCACCGAGTGCGAGCGTCGTCCTCGCGACGGCGCTTCATGCCGTGCGCGAGGTTCCCGACGCGTTCGACCCAGGCGGGGAGGGGCATGGCTTGGTTTATCAGAACCCGGTTGGGTGGATACGTCGCTCAGGAGGGCGAGTACCATCGGCAAGGAAAGCGCCCGATGGGAGGACTCGCCGCACACCTGGTTCGCGAGTTCTCGCTGCGCGCTCCGAAGGGCTGGGTCCCAGAGCCCGAGTGCGAGCTGTTCCCGGCGGAGTTTCAGCGCCGCATCGGGTACCAGGCCAACGCGGATCTCGTGCTGCGCGGACCGACGGGTCAGCGGATCGTGGTCGAGCTCGAGATCAGCCGCGCCGATCCCGTCGCGAACCAAGCGAAGATCCTCATCGCGTTCGCCGAGGGATATCTCGCGCCCACCGACACCTTCGTGAGCATGCTCAGCCCGCACTTGCAGCGAGGGCGCCGCAACCTTGCCGCGTTCTTCACGCGCCACATGCGGACCCACGGCAGCAGCGCGTTCTGCGTGAGCTTGCTGCCGCACTACACCGGCGCGGAGGTCTCCAGCCTGAATCAATCGAGCGCCTCGGCGCTCTCGCTCGATGCGAAGGCCGAGCTTGCGCGCGTGCTCTCTGTCGCGATGCCGCTCGCCGCCGAGGGACACCGCATTCACTTTGCGGGCGACGTGTCCGACGTCGTGGCCAGTCTCTGGCGGTGGAATGACGAGCTCCAACGCGACCCAGCGCTGTCGTGGGAGCGGCGACGGGTGCAGTACTTCGTGTCCGACCCGATTGGTGGCTTGTTCGCGCCCGCCAAGTTCTGCGCGTTCCTGCCGGCGCGTGGAGCCTCAGCCGATCCAGTGCCGCCGACCATGACGCACGACGCGTACGTGACGCTCGGTGAGGATGACCCACGTTTCGATGGTCACCGCGCGCGCAGACACCTCACGCAGCGACTCGCGTTCGTCGAGCGGCAGCTCGATGGCCAGCTCGGCGACGCCTTCGCCGTGTGGCACGCGAAGCTCGGCGCGCGCGTGGCGCTGCGGCGACCGGTGACGATACTGGTGCCCCCGCCGTGGTTCGCGGGACGGTGAGGGCCGATCCGATGGTGCGTACCACACTCAGCAACGACGACGGAGATCTCATCCGGCTGGCGGAGCGCCTTCTCGCGATTCTCGATCGCGGTCGCTTCACAGCTACGTACAAGTACGCCGTTCTGCTGGGCCTGATCGATCTCTGCGTCGAGAAGACGGGATGAACACCGAGCGCCGTGCAGACTTACGCTACAATTTCGTGGCGCGGCGACTCGGCGCCCTACACGCGGTGATGAAGAAGAGGCACGACCGCAGCTCCCCCTTCGCTCGCCTGTGCGAGGAGCTGGGTGTTCGCCCCAACGTTCTACTGCGGGAGCTGCACGAGAACGGGTTCATTCCGGGCGATGCCGACCCGAGCACGCTTGATGCGCAGACGCTGCGGCGCGCGCGCGACCTCGCCCGCCAGCAGCGGATGCGCACGCGCACCTCGAAGCACTGGGTCGCCGGCTATCCCGAGCTCGTTGCGCAGTGGCATCCGACGCGAAACGGCGACCTCTTCCCCGATGAGGTCTCCTTCAGCTCGCACAAGCGAGTCTGGTGGCAGTGCGATGCGGGACCCGATCACGTCTGGTCCGCGCAGCCGAACAAGCGGACGGCAGGTCGAGGGTGCCCCTTCTGCGCAGGCCAACGCGTCTCGGTCACGAACTCGCTCGAGCGAGTGCGCCCGGAGCTCGCGGCGCTCTGGCATCCGTCGCGCAACGGCATCGCGTCGCCGCGATCGGTGACCGCCCAGTCGCACCGGGCGGTGTATTGGCAGTGCGGTCGCGACGCTTCTCACGTGTGGCGCTCCGCGCCGAGGGCGACCACGGGCTGCCCCCTCTGCGCCGGCAAGCAAATCACCAACGCTCGCAGCCTCGCCGTGCGCGCTCCCGCGATCGCCGGCGAGTGGCATCCGACGCGAAATCGATCTTCGCCAACGGACGTGTTCGCCGGATCGAAGGCGCTCGCTTGGTGGCGGTGCAAGCGCGGCCACGTGTGGCGCGCGGCCATCAAGAACCGCGCGCTTCGCGGCCAGAGCTGCCCGCGCTGTGTCAGGCCTTCGAAAGCAGGTCCATCAGGAACGGGATCGCCTGGGTGACGCTGGAATCGCCCGTCCCTACAACGGAACCCTGCACATACCTCAAGATCTTCATGGTGCGCATGTCGAGCACGAAGACCTGCTCGCGACCGCCGTAGGTGTCGAACGTCGCTTTCGGCTTCGAGGGAGGATCGATGACCGACGTGACCGGAAGCGAGTATCCGTTGATCCAGGTATCGAGATCGCTCTTGGTCGGCGCGGCGAATGCCCGCGTCTGCAGGACCTCGATGATCACGCCACCGGCATCGAGGATTGATTTCCCTTTCGCGGCCAGATCACGGGCCGCGTTCTTGCAGCCGGGTCACCCAAATTCGGACAGGTGAACGAGCCCATAGCCCTTTCCTGTCCGGCGCAGCGCATCGAGTGACGTCGGCCCGTAGGTCTTCGTGGTCGAAACGGCGTCGCCCTTGAGGTTGACGTATCCGACCCAATCCAGCGGCGCGAGCGTCTGCCCGACCTTGGTCCCGTAGGGGCCGGGGGGATACGCGCCGTAGGGGTCAGCATCAGCGGCACCATCCGGCGCGGTGCCCGAGTCGGTCGACGAAGAGTCCGCGATCGTCGTGCCGGTATCGTCCACGGGAGGCGTCGTGTCGGTGGACCCCGAGGTATCGGTCGCCACAGAGTCCTCGGTGGCGACATTGCCCGAGTCGCTCTCGCCCGCGCACGACGCGAGCAGCAACAAAGCGGCAGCTGCGAACCTCATCGCGTTCCATCATGCGCGGCCGACCCCTGCCGTGCAAGCGACCCGCGATCAATCGGCGCAGCAGCGGAATCCGAGCCACTTCGCGCTGAAGTCGACGGGCCACACCGATTCGTCCTTGCACTGAACGGCACCCGCGGTGGCATCCGTGAAGTTGCCGCCGCGGGTGTGGCAGTACCACGTGCCCGAAAGGTTCCCGCAGGAGTCTTCCCACTCGCTCGCGTTGCCGCTCATGTCGAAGATGTTCGTGTAGGGCGCCGAGGTTCCCGTACACGACGGCCTGGTCTTCACGTCGACCGTGGTGCCCGCAGTGTCACCCGGCGTGTGACAGAAGCCGCTGACATAGACGTTGCCGTAGGGGAAGAGGTAGCCGCTCGTGCTCGTGCAGGCTGCGAACCATTGCGATTTCGTGGCGTCGGCCGGCTCGAGATACGCGTTCGGTCCGCCACCGATCTTCCCGCAGAGCCGCTTGCCAGCCCACTTGCAGTACATGCTCGCGTCGCACCAATCCACGCAGGTGACGGGCTTCGAGGGCGTCGTCGACGGCGTGTAGCAGGACGCCGCTGTGCCGGGCGCGAAGGTCGTGTTGAAGCCACAGGTCGAGGGCTGACCGCTCAAGTCCGAGCCCTTCGCCGTGACGAACGCCGCGTACTGCGATTGCGTCACCTCGGTGCTGTCGACGCAGTACGTGCCGACGCCCACCATCGTCGGTCCCGGCAACGTGCCGCTGCATCCACCGCACTTGTTCGCCGTTCCACCGCCGCCGCACGTGCGTGGCGCGGTGCAACTGCCGCAGCTGATCATCGTGCCGCAGCCGTTGTCGACCATCCCGCATTCCTTGCCGGAACAGGCGGTCGGGCTCGCCGTGCAGCCGCACACGCCGGGGGTGCCGCCGCCGCCACAGGTCTGGGGCGCGGCGCAGGCGGCGCCGTCTGCAGCGTAGGCCGAGCCCAGGGCATTGCAGAGCGTTGGCTGCGCGCCGGAGCAACTACGAGATCCCGGCGCGCAATAGGTACATCGCCCGAGCGCAGCGCTGCAGGTGCCCGTCGGACACGCGACGATGTTGTCGTATCCCGACGAGTCGGTCTTGCAGCGGCGAAGCTGATCACCGGCGCACGAGTACGAGCTCGCGGCGCACACAGCGCTGTCAACGGGCGTGGTATCGGGCGGAGGCGCCGTGTCGGGCGGAGTCGCCGTGTCGGGCGGGGGCGCGGTATCGGGCATCGAGTCAACGAGGGTGGAATCGGCGCCGGTCTCGGCATCGGCCGCGTCGATCGAGGAATCTGCCGTCGAGGTGTCTTCATCGGCATCGACCGGCGAGTCCTCGCCCGACGTCTCCTCGCCGGGCGTGGTCTCGGTCGCCGACGTCTCGCTCACGGAGCTATCGGTGGTCGGCTCGTCGCACTGCGCTTCGTCCTGCGAGCACGCGGTCGGGAAGTCGGTCTGAAAGCACCCTTGAACGAGGAGTGCGAGCAGCAGGGGGACGCGCATGCTCAAAACCTCCCCTCGAACGACAACCCCATCGTCGACCCCACCATCGGCGTCACCATCGCCGTCGGCTTCGCGCTCTCCGTGCCGCGTGATCCGAGGATCGCGATCCCCACGCCGATCGAAGCGAGCGAGAGGCCGCCGGAGATCCAGCCGACCGTCTCCCACGTGCGCACCCGAGACGCGCCCGCGAGATCCGTGTCGCAGGCGCGGGTCTTCTGCATCGAACAGTTCGACTCGACATCGCTCTGCGCCGACTTGGCGAGTACGAACGACACCACCGAGCCGACGACGAGCACGCCTCCGCCGATGAAGAACGGCGTCGCGCCGATGCCGCCCGACTTGGTCGAAGGGTCCGAGCTCGCCGGCGCCGCAGAGGGCGCGGTCTTCGCGGCCGACACGCTGCCGACCGGCGGTGCCATCGACGTGTCGATCTCGACCTCGAGCGTCTGGCTGTCCTGCAGCGTGACCTTCTGTCGGAAGACCTCTGCGTCGCCGCGCTTCGCGACGACGATATGAGTGCCCGGGTTGACCGGAATCGTCACGGGCGGCCCGACCGGTTTGTCGTCGACGGTGACCCACGCGTCGGCCTTGCTCTTCGCCGAGAGACGAATCGTAAGCTTCGGCATGCGCGCGCGGAGGTCGTCGAGATCGCCCTGCACGGTCGCGCGGATCGCGTCCGCCTTCGGATCCTTCATGAGCGTTGAGAGGATCTCCTCGGCCTCGATGAACCGGCCGAGCCGCACCAGCAGGGTCGCCCGCTTCAACCGCGTGTAGACGTTGTGCTTCTCCGCGGGGATCTCATCGAGGAGGGCGAGCGCCTTCTCGTACTCCTCGTTCTTCTCGGCCTCGACGACCGCCTTGAACTTCGACTCGTACCCGACCGGTGCGCCCTTGGGCGTCGGGCCGGCGAACACGGGAGTGGTCGCGAGCGATGCCGCGATGATGAGAACTGGGAAGGTTCGCTTCGACATCGGAGGTAGGTCGCCAAAACGGAGCTTCGAGTTGCGGGCCGCCCCGATTACCGCCGGTCCACGGGGTGAGCAACCCGAGTGGACCGGTCATTTGTTCAGCCGCCGCAACGTTTGAGACCGGCGACCGCGGCGGCCATCGTGGGATCCTTCTCGAGGATCTGGCGGTAAATCTCCTTCGCGCCCGCCTTCTTTCCCCGCCGCTCGAGGATCTGCGCGTGAAGGAGCTGTGCCGGTGTGCCGCCCCCACCGGCGACCGCAAGGCGCGCCTCCGAGTCGGCGGTCTCCAGATCACCAGCGTTCATCGCATCGACCGCTGCTTGGTAGTGGCTCGGGCCCTTCGGCTTGATTGCCGTGGCCACCTTCGCGGCCGCGGACGGCTCGACGCTGGCGGAAGCCGGCGCACTCGGCATCGCGCTCGGGATGACGGGCGCCGGTGCGGACGACGACGTGGACGCGCTCGCCGGACTCGGCTCGCTCGGGTGCGTCGCGGCCGGCTGCGCTCTCTCGGTCCCTCGCACCACGAAGATGAGCGCGGTCACGCTCGCGACCATGATCGCCAACGCGCCGAGAATCGCCGCCACCAGGAGCAAGGGTCTCCCGGTTCGCGCCGCTTCGCGAACAGTCGCGCCGCCGAGGTCGTCGTGTGTCCGAGTCGTCGCACCGCCTGTCTCCACGGGCTTTGCATCGCTGAGGGCTTGCAGCGCCTGGGTCGGCGCCGTTGGGTCGTCGGCTTGCGCGCCCGCGTGGCTGACCACCACTTGCTGCGCTGTCGAGGCAGAGCCGATGACCAGGGCGTCGGCACTTACGGGACGAGTCACCGCGTCATCGACCTTCGCTGTCGGCGACGCGCGCTCGTCCGTCATGCGATCGGCTCCGGGCGGGCTCGGCGGAACGCTTCGCGACACGACCGGCGTTGACTCGGCGCGCGTCGACTCGAGCACCGCATGAAGCGCGGCCTGCATCTCGCGCGCGGTCTGGAATCTCTCCGCAGGACTCTTGCGCAGCGCGCACGCGATCAGATCCTCGAGCGCCTGCGGGAACACGCGACCGGTCCGCGCAGCGAGGGTCGGCGGCTGCGCGAACAGGTGCCGACGCAAGAGCTCCTGCGCGCCGGGCGCGTCGAACGCGGGCAGACCGCTCAGCATCTCGAAGAGCACGAGCGCGACCGCGTACAGATCGGTCGCGTAGCTGACCGGCTCGCCCTTCGCCTGCTCGGGGCTCATGTACTTCGGCGTCCCGATCGCGATGCCGTGCGCCGTGTTCGGACCGGTGCCCGAGTCGATGATCGACTTGGAGATCCCGAGGTCCAGGATCTTCAGCCGCCCGCGCGTGGTGAGGAACAAGTTCGCGGGCTTGATGTCGCGGTGAATGAGGTGAGCGTCGTGCGCAGCCGCGAGGCCGTCGAGGAGCTGCAGCCCGAGAACGAGCGCTTGATCGACGGGGAACGCGCCGCGATCGCGAAGCGCGTGTTGGAGCGTGGTCCCCTCGACGTACTCCATGACGAAGTACGTGCGCCCGTCTTGCGTCTCGCCGAGGTCGACGATCGGCGCGAACGCGTCGTGATTGAGCTTCGCCCCTCGCTGCGCTTCGGCGACGAATCGGGCCACGACGTCTTTGTTGGCGAGAAACTTCTGCTGGATCAGCTTCATCACGAACGGCTTCGCCAGCCGCGTGTGCTCCACCAGCAGCACGACCCCGTGCGAACCCTCGCCGAGGGCGCGCACCGGCTTGTAGTTCAGGCCTCGCAGGTCTTCCACGGCAACCTCCGGGCCGAACTTCGTGCAAGGTTCGGTCGCGGGATGCAGAGCGTATGGCGTCGTCCGACGAGGTGTCGAGCGTCACGCCGGCCATGGTCTAGGAACGATTCCCCGAGTCACTCGGCGGAGGAGAAGGGATTCGAACCCCTGGATGGTTGCCCATCGGCGGTTTTCAAAACCGCTGCCTTCGACCACTCGGCCACTCCTCCGAGCCGCGATTTCTCGCGTAGCGGTCGAGGCGGGTCAACCTCCGATCTCGGCTCCCGACGTTTCTCCCGACGTTTCGACGCGCGGCAAGCATCGTGGACGGAGGCATGTTGACGCTGCCCATGCCGTGCTTACCCCTTCCGAGCCCAGCAGTTCTGTTGGGCGGGAGGTAGCAGATGGGAAGATTGGTTTGGTTCGCGGCGCCGATCATCGGCGGGTTCGGCCTTCCGGCGATCGCGGTGGTCGCGGCCGGGGCGGTACTCGTTGGTGGCGCGTATTGGTTTGGCCGTAGGTCGGCCCAACCCAAGACGTCGGCGACGTGAGCAACGGAGACATCCTCGATCCTGACGACGACGAGGACGCAGAAGACACTGAGGATGACGACGAGCGCGAGGTCACGCCGGAGTACGAGTACCCGGATGACGATGGCCCTCCCGACTCCGAGAATCCGTGGGGCAACTGGTCACCCTGAGCGCTGAGCGCTCGAAAGACCTGCGAGACGATGACGGCAGTGCCGTCGAGTGACGTGGGTATCTGGTCACCCTGAGCGCTGGGGCGCTCGAACGACCTGCGAGATGATGACGGCGGTGCCGTCTCAATGAAGCGACGAGGGGTCCCGCAAACGCGCGTGCGAGGCCCCTCGGAGCTTTTTGTCGTCCGTCGTCGCGTCGGTCGCGTCGCTAAGGCTCTCGGCGGTCGCGATTCCGTCGGCTCGTTCTTGGGCGAGCCAGCACAGCGTCCGAAAGCGCGCGGCCTCCCATGACGAAGTTGCCTTCGTCGACCCGCTCAGGCCAGTCAGAGGGCGCGGCGAGCCGATGCGAGAAGGGCATCTCCACATCGGCATCGGCACGTCGGCCGCAGTGGACGTCGAGTCTCGGAAGACCCTGGTACTCGTCGAGGTCCGTGACCATCAATCCAATGGGCGGGAACTTGAGGATCTCGAAGACCGTAGGCGCGCTCCGAACCATGCCACGGACGGAGGGCATCGCGATGCTTCTGCGGACACGGACCTCCCGATGTGGGTGCAGCCAATAGAACACGCGAAGCGTCGGCGAGATGGCCTCGGAGGCATTCAGCAACCCCTTCCGCATCTCGTGATCAAACGCGGTCTGCGCATCGTCGGTCGATGCCGCCAGCAGGTGACCGAACAGCGAACGGATGAGGAGCCCTGGCTTACACCATGCCGTCCAGCTCTCCGAGTGCGTAGAGGCGGCGCCTAAGTGAGCGCGCACGGTGTTGCAGAAGGCTTCCATCGCGTGGTCGAACTTGCCGCCTAGATGCGAGTTGCACGGGCCACACAGAGTCCGAAAGCGAAGGCCACTCTGGGAGATAGGCGGCTTTCGAGCGAGGGCGCCTGCTCCATGGGCGTACCCGTGAAGTTCGACGCGACGATCTAGAAGGCAGCTCTCGGGCGGCACGTGATCGACCGTGAGTGCTCGGTCGTTGCGTTCGCAAATGTTGCACCGGGTGTTCCCCGGCGGCTTCTCGTAGATCGCCGGGTTGCGGGGCCGTTCGCCGGTCAAACCACCGCCATCCTTGCTGGTCATCGCGCCCTCGTCCGTGGCAACGCTCGATCGATCGAGCGCACCCATGTCGACAGATTTGATCTACCCAATCCGTTTCGCGAGGGCCGTGATCTCCCGATTCAGCTCGTCCGCGCGTTTGACGTTCGCCTCGATGGCAGTGCGCCATCCCTCCTCTTCCTCATCGGTGAGCTGACCGGCCTTCTCCTTCTCTTCCATCCGTTCAGCGAGCGCTCTCGCCCCCGAGAGCACGGCCCGGCACTTCTTCACCATGTCCTCTGCCTGTTCACGGATCGTGGCGCTCATGGCGTAGTCCCGGCCCCATCCAGCCATGCGAGGAAGCGCCCTCCGAGATCGGTCGGCATGATGACCGTGAATGGATCGGAGTCGTAGCGGCCATGGCTGTCGTCGAACAACAGGCCCTTCGCGATCAGGCTTTGAATGATCTGCCGCGCGACTTCCGGCGGGAAACCCCACGGGTTCGATCCGTAGTCGATCGCGCCCATGTCGAGCTTCTCGCCCTTCGCGGCGTACGCGGCCTTCCTTTCGAGGTGACGTGCGAAGCCGCGCAGGATCCTCAGCTCGGCCTCGGTGATCTCACCGAGCACCGCGAGGAACATCGACGAGAAGTCGGGATCGTTGGCGCCCGTCATCGCGCCGACGAGGACCCGTTGGAATTGGTAGCGCTTCTCCGCGTTGCGAGTTCGAGCAACCCGGTTGCAGATGTCCTCGATTAGATCACTGAACTCATCGGACTGTAGAAAGTCGTGATCGATTGCGTCCTCGCTCAGCTTCTTCACGTCCTCGGCGACGCCGATGAAGAAGTCGTTGAGCCGCTGCTGTTTGAGCCGCGACCGCGCGTCGAACAGTGCTTCGTTGAGCAACGTACCCACCCAAGGCACTGCTCCGATCGCGCCCTTGAGGACTCCGATGCCGTACTCCTTACCGGTCGCCGACGCTCCGGCGGGAACCATCTTGTCGCTCATGGGAGGCGACGATAACCATGCCGCGCGCCTTGACCACCTCGTGGAGCGGCATCGTCAATGCAGGACGATGAGGGGGTCGTCCTCGTCAGCCGCCAGTTCGTCGCTAGCGTGGGTGGGGACGACCAGAGCCGGTTCCTCGATGGGATGCACAACCGGTTCGAGCGCGGCCAGCTCCGGGATCGCGACGTGCAGAGGAACGAGTCGCCCGAGGTTCAATTCGGCGGCGGTCTCGGCGTCGCTCCTGTACCGCGAGATCATGTGCGTGTGCCGATGGCCGGTGCGGCGACGTACCCAGTCCTCGGTCTGACCGGCGGCGAGGGAAAGGGTGATGAACGTCCCACGAAGATCGTGTGCGCGAAGGCGCAGTCGATGCTCGTTGCGTGAGAAGAGGGCGGCACGTTCGACGCCGACATGGCGGAGGTAGTCGCGGAGATCGGCCGCGAGGTGATCGACGTAGAGCGGGCGATTTTTCTCCCGATGGATCGGCAGCGCAGATGCGGGGAAGACGTAGGTCTTCGAGGGGCACAGCGCTCGCCAGCGACGTAACGCCTCGGCGGTTCCATTGAGGGTCCATGCGCCGCCACGACCATTCTTGGTCGTGTCGAAGACGACGTGGCCACCGCCGTCGAGGCCGGCCAAGGTGAGCTGGGGCCACGTCAGCGACGCGGCGTTCTCCTTGCGCGGCCCCTCGCGATTCAGAAACCCGATCAGCAACCGCTTCACCAAGGGGAAGTCGGAGTGCGCCAATACCTTCGCCTCTTCGTGGGGGAACAAGTAGGAGTGCTCTTTCGGGGTTCGCGGCAAGGGAGCCCAGCGCGGTGGCAGCGGATTCGCTGTCACGACGCGGCCCGGATACTGGGCGATGTTGCAGACGCGTCGAATGATCGATGCCACGTGAAGGATGGAGCCGGTGGGGAGGGTCGGCCTGCTCAGCACGTAGTCGGCGTGGTCGACCATGAAACCTTGCATCGGGATCGCGCCGATCCTGACGCCCGCGAATGCGGTCGTGCGTCCATCCGACGGCACATACACGACCGGGAACACGTGCCGTCGGAACCGCGCGATGTTGTCGTGGTGGTCGATGCGCTTGATCCGCAGCGGGTAGTCCTGCGCCAGCTCGTTGGAGGTCCACCTCGTCGCGAACGCCTCGAACGTCACGACCGGCGCCATAGCCGACCGGGCCTCATGCTCGGTCCCAGACGCGAGCCCATCGACGAGGCCGAGGATCATGCGGAGCTGGTGCTCGTTCGCCGATGCCGCCTGCCGAACGAACTGCTCAGCGAGGTGAGCCTTCGCCGCGCGTCCGAGCCGCTCGACCAGCGACACCAAGATGTCCTTCCGAGCTTCGGCCTCCGCCTTGTCGGTGACGAGCAACCGAAAGCTGCGCCGAGGCGGCAGCGTCACCGAGGCGTACCAGGATCCGGCGCGGTCTTGATAGGCCGATCCCGACCGACCCCGGCCCATCACCGTCCTCCTTTCGCGACGAGACCGAGCGCCTCGCGCAGCACGTCGGCCTCGTCGGACGCGTTCGCGATCCTCGGCGGGGGGGCGAGGGCCTGCTCGACATCGGCCCACCGAGCCACGATGCGCTTGCCGATCTTTCGGCTAGGGAAGCTGCCCTCGCGGGCGAGACGGAGATACAGGTCCCGTGGGACGAGTCCGCTTCGCTGATCAATGTAATCCTGCGGGCTGGCCGTGACCGAACGTTGCGTGTTCTCACGCTGCCTCACCCTTCGTCCAAGCACGGCGACGGCGCTCTCAACGTCGCGGAAGTGGATGCGAACAGGCCATCCCGCGAACCGCTCGGCGCTCTCGCGCTCGATGGCGTCGAGGTTGTCGGGGCCGGGGATCGCGACCTCGAAGGTCGTCGGCGGCGTGGCTTCGTCGTCCATGGCCCCCATACACCGGCGGGACTCGATCCATCAACCAGCCAACAGAGATTTCACTTGCAGGTTGATCGAACCGAGGGACCTGTGTACGGACGCGATGAAGATCGACCAGCTCTCCGACCAACTTCTTGCTGACCTCGATGCCGCCACCGACGACGCCCTCGCGACAGCCATCACGTGGGCCGAGGTACGGGCGCTCGACGTGGAATTGTTCGCCGTCGGCGAGACCCGTGCGCGCCGAGTCCGCTGGACGCTTATCGTCATCGCTCGGCGCGGTGAACGAACCGCTCGGTGGTGGGAGATCCCAGTTCGGCGCGAAGGCGCGGTGGCGATGAACATCCTCTTCTGCTCGGACCTCCTGCGGGTGGTGAACCGCGAACGGATTGCCGCGACGCAGGGTCGGCCGTTCAACGCGATGACCAGTGCAGGCACCACCTGAAAAACCGCTCGATTATTGAATCGGCTGTCGTGGGGACGGCCTCACGGCACCCATCTCGTAGGCGCATGCTGGCGGCACGGTAGGGGTCGAAAACTCATCAATAGACCCGCTCGCAGAGGACTGCGCGTAACTCAAATTTTGTTGCCCGGTGGTGATTTTCGCCCAGTCACCGCAAACGAGCGCATTCCTCGCCTCAGGGGCCACGCGTCGGCAGGCAACGCTGGCCGCGCTCCAACGAGTGAGCGAGTCGGCTCGCGGCGCGGCGGTCGCGGAACCGCGCGACGATGCGCACTTGAACGGGACCACGCCAATGCCGCACGGCCTTTACCCGTCCGACTTCGTGTTCGCGAAGCCGAGCATCGAACCGATCCTCGAAAGCGATGCCGGTCTTGCACTCGCCGGACGGCACGTCGATCAGCTCATACACCAAGGTAACGGACATCCGGAACCCTAGCAGACGGGGCCTTGCGGGCCAGGACGCCGTGGGGTCGTGGTGCTACTTGCAGGCCGCTGGGTCGCGGAGCTTGCACACACCCTCGACGCAGGACGCGGGCTCCTGGCAAGACCCTGCGGTGTCGCTGCACGCCTGCCCGTCGGCCGTGTACGCGGCACACGTGCCCGAACCCCCGGTGCCGCCGCTCTTGCAGTAGCCGCCCTTGCAGAACAGGTAGTCGGATCCCACGAGGCCGCACGTCTCGCCGAGAGCCGCGAACTTGAGCACGGTGCAGACGCCTGCTGAACCGCAGTAGTAGCCCAACTGGCAATCCGGCTTGCCAGATCCGCACGCAGCCCCGGCACCAACCCGCGCTGCACAGACATCCGAAGCACAGGAGAGCGTTTCCTCGCACTCACTATCGGTCTTGCAGGACGCACCAGCCTTGCCGGGAAGCACGCACCGCTCCCCCGTCCCGATGACGCACTTGAGGCCCGGTCCGCATCGGTAACCGGCGCACGCGTCACCAGCCTTAGGCGGATCGGCGCAAACCCCGCACGAGCCGGTGAACGAACAGAAGCCACTACTGCACTGGTAGTCGGTGCCGCACGCCTTGCCGTTAGGGGCTGTGCCGGTGAAGCGACACGCAGCAGGGCGTCCCGTCGTGTTGCGATATTCGTCGCAGCTCATGGCGCGGATGGCAGCGGCGCAACCACCAACGTCGGGGTTGTTTGCCGCCGCAACCGAGGATCCAAGCGAGAGCGCTTGCCGCGACTTGCACGCAGCCACGTCGCCGTAGATCAGCTCGACGGCGACGGGGACACAGCTATTCGCCTTCTCGCAGAATGCACTCGCGATGGCCTCAGGCGTCGTGTCGTTGCTCTCCGACGCGCTGCATGCAGCGCACGCCATGTAGGCGACGGACACGAGCAATCCAATGGTCACATGCTTCATTCCGCGCCCTCCTGCGATCCGGTACGCGAGCGTACCAACCGCACCTACCGCACGCCATCGAGTGGGTGTCCCCACCCATCCAGACTGCTCGTCGAACTCGAAAACGTCCCACCGTGCTCAGAGCAGCGAAGTGAGCAGGTTCCCCTGTCCGACCTTGTTGCCTTTCAAGTCTTTGGTGACGTTCGTCTTGGGGTCGTAGTCGCCCAGACGGTTGCCCTTCGAGTCGTAGATCGCGAGCTTCCCATTCCAGTCGCGGATCTCGCCGATCTTGTTGCCCTTGCTGTCCTTCAACACCTGCGGCTGTGCCATCGGATCCCCCTTCTCATTTTACAGGAACGAACTCGCAATCCTTGACGATGACGTTCATGAACAGCCCGTCCACGCGGCCACGCACGGTGACGGTCATGCCCTTGGACAGAGTGGAAGCGGCCTTCGCCCACTCGTCGCCGAAGAAGCACTGCACCTGCGGGATCTCGAACATCTCGCCGGTACCGATCGTCACGTAGATCGTGTTGAGCACGTCGCGCTTGGTGTCATCGACGCGGCCGGTGATCTGCAAGAGCTTGCCCTTGTAGAGGCCATCCGCGCGGATCTCGTTGTCGCGGTACTCCGAGAGCAGTGTCGCAACGGGCACCTTCACGTACTGCGCATCGGTTGCGGCGGCCTTCGCAGAAGCAGCCGCGACGGCCTTCGCGGACGCCAGCGCCGCCGCTGCTTCGGCCTTCTTCTTGGCGTCCATCTCGAACATCGGCTTGAGCTTCGCGATCTGCGGCTCGACCTGCTTGGTAAGGGTGTCCTTGAGCGCCTTCGAGATGTCGGCCTTGCCCGCCGTGTTGCACGACGCGATGCCGCCCTCCAACTTCGTCTTGAGGTCCGTAAGGCTCTTGTAGGCGGCGTCGATCTCCTGATTGCCGTTCGCGGCGTCAATGGACTTGAGCACGTCCTGCGACATGGCGAGGCAGTTGGCGGTGGCCGCCGACTTCGCGAGGTTCGTGTGTGCGCCTTCAAGCGTCGCGAGCTTGCCGCTGGCCCCAACACGCCCGCACGCTGCGCGGCCGTGTTCGACCTTCGCGTTCACCTCGTTCATCTTCGACATGGGATCGCCGGTGGTGAACGTGGTGTTGTCCGTCTGCGCCTTCGTCACGGCGTCGACGGCGCCATCACATTCAGCGACAGCCGACGAGCGATTTCCGAATCCGCCGAGAGCACCCAACCCTAGGCCGACCACCAAACTGATCGACGCGAAGGGCCAAGACACCATCCCCTGGCCGACCTGACGAACGGCGGGCGGGGCGGCCTCAACGAATTTCCCTGCGATCATCACGCCCGCGAGCGCGACGGAGAGCAGCAACGCGAGGACGCCAACGAAGACGCTGCTGACCGTGAGGCCGGAGGTTCCCGCCCCCACGAGTCCGACGAGGAATAGCGCACCGACGATCTTGACGGCCGTCGAGTTCGACGCCTTCGCCGGTCCTGCCGTCGTCCGCGCCTGTCCGTGGAACGACTGCGGCGGCATCTGGTAGCCGGGGAACGACGCCGAGTGCTGCATCGCGGGGGCGCCAAGGTACGGTTGGAAGTTCGGCACCATCCCGAGCGCAGTGGGCTGCGGCCAGGAGGAATGCCGGATCTGCGTCTGCGCGCCGATCGCCCCCTGCTGGATCCATGAGATCACAACCGCGTCGTTGTCGGCCGGTTGCCACCCGCCGTTCAAGAACACCATCCACATTTTTTCGTTCCTCCCTCGTTCGACCATGAGCATACGCCACAGCAGCGGCTCTCGTGCGGTGCGACACAGCTCGTCGCATTCCTCCCCGTGACGTGCGTTCATCACCCCGCCGGGGTGATAGCCAGATGAGCAGTGGCGCTGGTCAGTTCCGGCCATCGGTGGTCGTTTCAGACCGCTGCCGCCACCACGAGAAGAACGTGACGGCCAATCCCTGCGAAGCCATGACGGCGACCAGCAGCCAGAACTGCTGCCGCATCGTCAGCGCGGCCGACGAAACGACTTTGGGATCGATGGGCTCGAATCCGAAGGGCATGACGATCAGCAGCGAACGTGCCGCCCCTACTCGGCGTCCTTCCGGTGCATCACCGCCGCCACGATGACGGTCGTGAGCCCCGCCAGCGTCATCACGAAGCCCGTCACAATCCGCTTCCCGAACGTCTCGCCGTCGCCATTAAAGGCCCACACCATCCAGACCGCACCGAGCGCCGTCAACGCGGCCCCAGCCCTCATCTTCCCGTTTGTCGTCATCGTCGCGTCCTCCGGATACGGGTATCGTGTGACCCTTTTAGTAGCACATCAACCCGGCGCTTCGTGGGTGCGTGGCGACACGCAGGACCAAGCGGAAGGCGACGAAGAGGCGGGCGGGCGACCCGACGCTCTTAGGGGTTGGAAGGCGGGTCTGTGAGGTGCGCGAAGGATGCGGGATGACCCAAGAGGATCTCTCGGAGAAGATCCCGATGGAGATCCGCAATTTGCGGCGCGTCGAGTTGGGCACGCAGAACGTCACGGTCAAGACGCTCGCGAAGATCGCGCGAGCGCTCGGCTGCGATCCAATCGAGTTTTTTCGACCCGTCGAGATTGCCACGCGCCGACCGCGTGGGCGTCCCCCTAAACGCCGCAAGTGACGCCAAGCCACGCGCCCGCGATCGCCGAAGCCATCGCAGTGGCGTCGAATGCGAACCCCGCGAGTCCACGGGCCATGACGACGGGAAACGCGGCCTCGAAGAGCACCGCTTCGAGGGCGTCGTCCCCACTCCGACGGCACCTGCCCAGTACGCGCTGAATGAGGCCGCTTGCGAAGTCCGCGTGGAACGCTGTCGATCGGCCGCCTTCATCGGCGTCAGCCACGAAGCGCATCGAACGAAGGTCCGCTGCGGCGGGATCTCCGGGGGCAATCCCGAAGATACGGTCCGCATCGGCGCAGACATCACCGTATGCGTCCTGAGCCCACCCTGCACCGTGCCGCACGAGCAGCCGATGGGCGTCATCGAGAAGGGGCGCCTCGATGGCGGAGGTGTTGGTCACTTGGTCGACGATCATCATGCTCCCGCTCCCGCGCGAACACGGCCGCCACCTCGGCGGATCATCGCTCGCAACCCCTCTACCCGCGAGATCGAGATCCATCAACCAGCTCGGGTTGATTTCAACCCCGTTCATGGCCGCCCCTCGTCCGGTAGAGCTCCAGCACTACGGTTCGAGCGCTCCCCCAATACGGAAGTCCGGCGGCCTCGATTTGAGACCCGCACCAGAGGAGCGGATCGCGGTGCTCACGGATCGCGACCCCGTAGAGCCACGTGACCGCCTTTCGTACACCGGCCCTCTTCCACCGACCGCGAAGTTGGTCGACGAGGGTTCCGTTCGGCGGACGACCAACGGGGCGCTTGGCTGATCGCGCCAGACCGACGCGTTCGCGAAGGTCGTCGAGGTCGATCACCTCATCGACGGGCCAGCCGGGGATTGCGACAGCACCGAACAGATGGACCCGAGGTTCGATGCTCGGGTCGATGGGATCGGGGATGTTGCCCCGCATGCGGCCGACGAGCTGGAGGATGACGGCCTCGTAACTGCGGTGCAGCAGCTCGTTGGCGAGGGGATCGACGAAACCGGGCACATTCTGCGCGACGGTCACGAAGCCGTCGCGCTCGGTGCCCTCGAATGCGACAGTCCTCGGGGTGATCGTCCAGTCGACGAGCACGTCCTCCTCGACCATCGCGAGGTCGTCGACCAGCACCCCGCGCGTCTGACCCGCATACAGCCCGTGAAGCTGACGCGAGATCGCGTTGAGCGGCGGGATGGGCTGCACGACGATCAGAGAGCGAATGAAGCGGCGGCGCCCATCCGTGAGCACGTCGCAGAAGTCGTTGCTCCCCATCACGCCGCCCGCGTAGCCAGCCAGGTAGTGGTGCGGGCGGGTCAACTCGTGGAGCCGCCGGAACCGCTCCGCACGATCGGTCGAGAACGGCATCGAGAGCCGTTCCTTCGTCATCGTTCTCGCGCCGAGCACTCGCTCGTTGATCTCGTTGATCACGCGCGACGGCCCAAGAATGCCGACCGGGAGCCCGGTCCTGAGGTACTCGGCGGCGACGAGTGCCATGATGGTCTCGTAGAGGCGCTCCATCGCCGTTTCGTGGCCCTCGCGGATCGTGAGGCCGGACACGCCGTAGTTACCGTCGGCGATGACGATGCGACGCTCGGTCTTGGGCAACGTGGGGGCCCAGACTGCCACTCGCCGGTGCTCACCGAACATGAGGCGGAGCGCCTCGGGTCGGATGGTTGCCGACGACACCACGATCGGCACCTGAGCACGCGGAATCGGACGACGTTTCGTGATCAGCAAGGACCACCGCCCTCGATCGTCCCGGACCATCTGGATTGGACTCGTGCGGTTGCGGCCAAGCTCATACGTCGCGAGCAGTTCGCGGAGACCATCGACGAGTTCGTCGAGGATGTTGAGTGGGCGACGGCGTTCGGGGGGACGCACACTCACGTTCAGGTTTGGCCGACTCTCTGCTCGGTACGCACACCACACGTCCTCTACCCAGGGTGCCAGCGGCCCGTTGGAGTCGTTGCTGAGCGAAACCGTAATTGTGCGTGATTCGGCAGTCTCGCTGAGGATCGGCAATCTGCGGTGCGTCGGAGCTGCGAGCTGATGTGCGTGCAGCAGTTCACGACGAGCTGCTTCGTAGGCTTCGAGATCGTCTTCCGTGATCGCCACCACGGCACGCCGCAGCTCGGCATCGGCGAAAAGGTGTCGGGTGAGGTCGAGATCGTTGAGGCTGCCAGCGCGGGCTGAGTCCAGCGGCCTTCCCGTCTTCGGACCACGCAGGAGCCCGGAGTCGACGACGGCATCCGCTGCGAGTTTGCGGCCGAGCGCAGAGATGACCGCTTCGAGGGCCGGTGTCGGAGCCGTCCAAGTCGTCGTCGGCTCATCTGCGAGACTCACGTCGACGCCGGATCCTGCCTCGGGACGCCGCTGACCGAAGTCAAGATCGCGACGGCACCGCATGAGGGCAAGCTCGGGCAGCCCGACATCCGTCCCGTCGACGATCGTGTCGAACGGATCCTCGTCGATGACGATCAGGTCAGCCCCCACGTCGAGCAGCTTGAGACCGCTCAGCGGCGCATACGCGTGATGCATGACCAGAGTCCGGCGCTCGATGTCTCGCCACTGCTGTTGGTACTCACACGTCTGCCTGTCCGGGCAGACCGAGCACAGCGTCTCGCCGACGGATTCTTTGCGCCCGCGAACCTCAGCCAGGGCGTCGTTGGTGCAGTTGACCCCGGCCCGCATGCCGAAGATGGACCGTGCGCCTGGAATCGTCTCGACGTAGTGCTGGTGCGCGTCGTCGCGGGCAACGTGGATGCGGGCCACCAGTTCGCGTTCGGTGACGGTGTTGGCGATCGTCGTCGTCTTGCTGGTGCCGGTGCCGCCTGCAAGGACGATGACCTCCATCCCCGCGTCGAGGTGTCGGTCGAGGAACTCGCGGCATCCGGTGCGAGCGTCGTCGATGGTCTGGTAAGTCGGGCGTTCGACGACGTAGTGCTCGGGCCAGTTGGCGACTTCGTTCGTTGGCATGCGCTCGACTGCGATGCGATCGTACGGCTTCGTCGAGTGCGGCCGAGTTGGAAGAAGGTGGAGGAGTCCCTGATCGGCGGCGAGTTGCTCGACCCGGATGGCTTCGGGGTTACACCGGAAGCACTGGTACCAGCCCGAGCCGTAGATGGTCGCGTCCTTCTTGTGGCACCTCGGGCAGATCACTCGGTAGTTTTCTCGCCCACCACGCTCGGCACCCAGGGCCGCCGCGATCGCGTCGATGTGCTCTTGGGTGATCGGCGCGGATTCGGTGCGCGAGGTACGTTGACGGGTACCGAGAGCACGCTGGCGGGCACGATGAACGGAGGCGCGATGCTTGGCGTCGATCTCGCTCACGAGGTCGCGCTCGAACAGGTCGACGAGCTTCTCCGCAGGGACGACTACGCCCTCGATGATTGCGTCACCGAGCGGATGTCGCGCCTCCGGCCAATGCGCCAACACCTCACCGATGAACAGTGACGGCTCGGGAAACGACGAGACGTCTGGACGCGCAGAACGGCTTACCCGCGTGAGCCACGCGGTGTCCTCGGCTCGGAAGCGGTCATGCGGTACCGGGGTCACCCGTGACCAACCGACGACGTTGCCGCTCTTGTGATGGAGAGCGCCCAACGGGCGCAGCCACGGCCCACGGAACGCGTTGTCGCCATCCGAAGTTGCGAACGGCAGGTCCGACTTCTCGAAGATGCCGCCGTCGATCTTGAGCGCCGCCCCGATCTTGGTACCTAAGACGGCCAGCTCTTGGGGACCAAACACGTGTGCCTCGATCCAACGGAGCACCGCGAGGATCTCCCAAAGACGACGCGGACCGAACGCACGCCAGTCGACGGTGACGCGGCATCCCTGACGGGTCACGCTCGTAGTGATGAGGCGGGGGTCGACGCTCAACGGGCCGACGAGGTAGTCGAAGATCCGACGACCCACCCAGACGGCCGCCTCGATGAACGGCCGGTACCACTCCCAAGATATCGGCTCGGGAATCGAGACGGCCGCGCCGTCAACGTCCATCACCGTCGTTGGATACGGCGCATGAGCATCGACATCGAACACGAGATCGGAAGCGTAGTGAGCGCGCGTGTGCGTCGCGAAGCGACACACCGAAGCGTTGGCGTGGATGAAGTGCCGATTGATTGCATGCAGCGCTTGGCGTCGTTTGAGCGGAACGCCCGATGCAGCACGTGGCCCGGTTCCCGGACACGGATGGTCGGGATCGTCCCGGCCACAGGACCGGACCCGTCGTTCGCGATCCTCGACGGACGCACCATCGATGTCGGCGAGCTTCGGATCGCGGGGGAGCGCTTGCACGACATAGATCGGAAAGGCGTTGTTGCGGTACGGAGCGGCGGTAGTGCTTCGATGGTCGGTGTATTGTTGGTTGGGCATTCTTCTCGCGGCGGGCACCCGGCAAGGTGACCCGCCGCCTCTACAATCGGGTCACCGGTCGGGTGGCTCGCGACGACGCCCATCAACACGACGACGAAACAGCTCGTCGGCGTCGAGCAACTCGCGGACGCGACCAACGTCGAGGCTGCGACACGCCTCGATGATCAACACCCGCAGCAGCCGGGCGCGGGACACGCCATGCTGCTGGGCGAGTTCATCGAGGGCGTCGAGATCGGACGGCCACGCCTGCGCGGAGACGATACGGGGCGACTGCGACATCTCCCGTAGGCAGCTTCTTTAGAAGATTCTTGGGATGGCGACGGTGTAGGACCCGCAAACTACATAGAACTATCTCTTTGTAATTTGCGGGTCGGTTGATCCGCTACGTCGCCTTCTTCGCGACGATGGTGCCGACGAGCGTCGGCTCGCTGCCGATGGGCAGTGTCAGCTCGCACCCGTAACCGCCGATCGCGAACTCGCCCCGGCGGGACTCGCCATCCACGATGATCCGAAAGGTGATGAGGATCGGCTCGTCGTCCGAGGACTTCGCGGCTGCGGTCTTCGTCGTGACGTTCGCGAGCTTTCGTTTCTCGGAGATCGGCTCGCCGTCGTCTGTCGTGACGGTCTTGTCGTCATCGCCACTCCGGTTTTGGCCACTGGCGGGCGCCTGCTCGCCGCCCTTCTCGAGCGTCATCGACGCCGAGCCCGCCGATGTCGATGCCGAGGGTTGGTGTTTGAGGTCGCCGCCGGATGCCGCCTCGTGGCGCTCCAATGCTTCCTCGAACTCCTCCAGCGTTGTCTGACGACCGTCGGCGTTGGTGGCCTTCTTCGCGGGGAAGCCCTCCTCGGGCTTGGCGTCCTCGGGTTTCGCCTTCGTCTTCGGGCGGTCACGCCCGGCGAGAAGCTCCTTGAGCGCTGCGTCGACCTTGGCCCTCGCGTCGGCGATCACCGTGTCGGCCGCGCCATCGCTCTCTCCCTTGCGGACCTTCTTGACCGCTGCGGCGATGGCGGGTTCCCGACCGACCTCGCGCACGATCTTGACGGCGACGGAGAGTGCGACCGTGCCGTCGTCGACCGCCGCCTGGAGTGCAGCCGTGGAGTGCGGGCTCCCGAACACGGCTTCGAGATCCTTGATGCCGTTCGTTGTCTCCCCCAGCTCCTTCGCGATCACCTCGGCGGTGCGGGGCTTGCTGCCGTCGGAGTTGTTTCCAACCCCGGCGAGACCGAGCTTCGTGTAATTGTCCACCAGACCTCGCACGAGCAGTGCGCGCTCCGAGGGAACGTATCGCCGACCGAGCAAGTCGCTCAGGTTGTCGCGTACGAGCGCCTGCTCCTCCTGCTCGACCGTCAGGTTGCTGACGCGGAGGACCGGCACCTTCATTCCCTTGATCGCCGCCGCCCTGGTGCGGCGCCAACCCCGGATGACAACATCGGCGCCGGAACCGCACGTCTCGTCGGTGACGACGATCGCCTCCTTGTAACCAGCCGTGGCGAGATCCTCGCCGAGTCGTTCGAGTGCCTCCACCGGCCCCTCGGTGAAGTAGACCTTGTTGCGCGGGTGCTCACGCAGGGCCGCAGGGTCGACCCAATCGCCCGTATGGTTCGCCTCTGTGATGCGCCCGATTTTCAGCTCAAGAGTCGCCTGCGGCGCCGAAGCGCCGTTCGTGTCCTTTTTCTTCGTGGCCATGTCCGTCTCGATCCCGTGCGACCTCCCCGGAGGGGTTCGGGCGATCGAGGCACGGATGCCCGGTCACCCTCGGCTGGCCCCCGCCGGGGGCGCGCCTAGGGAGCTCCCCTTCGCGGGGCGTGCGATCGAGCGGATGGGGTTCGAGGTCTTCATGGCGTTCTTCTTCGTCTACACCGATGGTTCGGCAAATCTGGTCGCGCCCCATCACTTTCGCGAAAATAGATCGACGAGTCCCCCATCGCCTCGCCGGGGTTGATTCCAACCCGACGCGGCGCCAGCCTGATCGCGCCTCAGATCCGATGCGGATGCGCACGGTGATCGCACGCCCGTCGAACCGAGAAATATTCTCCGTTCCATCCCGCCGAACGAAGCACGCCGCTCCAAACGGCCGTCGAGTTTCCGGCGCGAGGCTTCGCGTTCGAGGGGGCGGGACCGGTCGTAGTCGAGCGGTTGATGGATCGCGCCCCCCTGGGTAGAGGGGTCATGCGCTCGACCGACCTGCCGCCGGACGTATTCGTCGCCCTCGACGCCGCCGTCGGCGGTCAGCTCGTGCGGCGAGAGCGTTGGTGCATCGAGCACGGTGTCGATCTTCACGTCGAGATCGAGCACGTGCCGCCCGGTCTCGTGGTCATCGCGGCGATCGCGCTCGCGTCCGAGGACACGGTGATCAACTGGTGGTCCTGGCGCACGTGGGACGATTGGCCGTCGCGCGCTCGGTCGGGATGCCCCGCGAGGGAAGCGAAGCCCAGCCGCTGTGATTTGAGGCAATCGAGCCTGTTACGGGATCGTGCTAGACCCGAATCATGAAGCGGCTTTCCTACCTCGTCGCAGCCGGTTTTCTGATCTCATGCGGCGGTTCAACGGCCGACCCTTCAATCGATTCCGTCGCGGATAGCGCGGGCGTCACCGACGCCGGTGCGGATGGCCCGAGCGAGACAGCTATCGTCGCGGACAGCTCGCCCACGGAAACGCTGGTGGACTCGGGGAAACCCGATGCGTCTGCCGATTCCCCATCGGACGCCCCGAAGGTCTGCTCCGCGATCGATCCCGGACCCGGTGTGACAGTCCAAGGCGTCGCGTCGGCGCCGGTTGCGTTCACGAGCGGCGGAACGATCCTTCCTGGTACGTATGTCATCACGGAGGCGATCGACTACACGGGCACGGGAGGTATGGCCGGTCCCCGTGGAACGATGCGACGCACGATGATGTTCACCGCGACGACGTACGAGACAGCTCGCCGAGACAACGACGGTGCGACAGAAACCTTCGCGGGTACATGGGTGTACGGCACCAGTGGCGCGGGAAAGCCGACGTGGCAGCCGACGGACACGTGCCCAGGGACCACGGGGACGACGTTCGGAGCAAGCTATGAGGCGACGCCGACGACCCTCAAGATGTTCGTGGGTAGCGGCGTGGAAGGCGTGGTTCGGTTGATCACGATGACGAAGAAGTGAAGCTCACTTGGGCCAGACCTTGACGGGCTTGACGCGGGTGTTCGTCGTGCCGTCACCGACCTGACCGAAGCGACCGCCGCCCCAACACCAAATCCCATCGTCGCTCGTGCGTGCACACGAGTGCTCCCAGCCGACGGCGATCTCGACTGCCGCCGGGAGCCCCTCGACACGCTGGGGGCGGAAACGATCGACGACGGTGCCGTCGCCTACTTGTCCATCTACGTTGCCGCCCCAACAGAGAACGTCGCCAGTCGGGCGTAGCGCGCAAGTGTGGTAGACGCCTCCACTCATCTGCGCGAGCGGTCCAGAGATTTGCGCGCGCGTGGGAAGCGTCACCATCGGTTTCGGCAGCCCGTCACCGAGCTGGCCCTTTGAGTTTGCGCCCCAACACCAGACCGATTCGTCGTTGCGTAGCGTGCAGACGTGAGCGAAACCCGCCCATATTTTGACCACCCCGGTGAGGCCCTTCACGGCAGCGTGCAGGGTGCGATTGGTGGTCGTTCCGTCGCCGAGCTGGCCGGTCCCGTTCGACCCGGTGCAAGTGACGGTTGCATCGGGTCGCAACGCGCACGAGAAGTAGTTCCCAACGGCCACGTCACGCGCGTCGCTGATGGCGGAAATCGCCACTGGGCTCGGGACGGCGACGTCGCCGTCCTTGTGCGGGCCGATCCCGAGTTCACCATCATCGTACCCCCAACCAGCAAACGATCCGTTGAGGCGTTGGACGATCGATACTCGTGAGTGGCCGCGTACGAAGAGACGCTGAACGCTTCCGATCGGCGAAACCGGCTCGACGGCCGGTGTCTTGCTCGTCGTGCCGATGCCGAGTTCGCCAACCTCGTTGATGCCAACGCACCAGACCTTCCAAGTGCCATCGCGAAAGCACGTCACTCCCTCGCCAGCGGCGATCTCGCGGATGTCCGACAGCTTTGTTGAGACGGTCGGTGTGTGGCGATCGTCTCGATCACCGAGGCCCAGCTCGCCAGCGAAGTTCCGGCCCCACGCATGAACGACGCCGCCCGACACCACAAAGGTGGCGTATTTGGATGCTGCCAGTTGGACCTGCGGCGGTCCGGCGTCCGGGAAGCCCGTGTCACTCGGGGTGTCGATCCCTTCGTCGGCGGCCACCTCCGCGAGGGGGATCGAGGAGGAGTCGCCGGGCCACTCCCCAAGCGGCAGTTCGCTCCGACCGCCGCATCCCCCGGCGATGCCAAGGAGTGCGGCCACGAAAACGACGTTCGTCATCGCCGAACGAGTCTACCTGATGCAATCCGTCGAACACGCCGCTGGAGTGCCGCAGCACAATTGTCCGAAGGAGCAGCATGCACCGTTGCATCCGCCCGACGAATTCGACCCGCAACAAATGGTGGCGCCGGTCGCTTCATCTCTCGTGGCCACAGTCCCTGGGGGGCAACTAGAGACACCGCACGTACCCAGCGACGGATCAAGACATACCGTGCCATCCGCGCAGCACCTGGTGCCGCATCGTTGCGCCCCTCTGCAGCACGTCTGGCCGCCCGAACCGAGCAAGCAGGCTTCCCCGGCACCGGCATCGCAGCAGCGGTTTCCGCCGCAAGGAGTAGCGCAACAACCACCGGTGGCTCCGCAGACACCGAGGCCGCCGCAGCAGCTTCCATCGGAGCAGAGCGGCTGTGTGCAGCAGCCCGTCGATCCGTCCGGTTTTCTGAACTGCAAGCCCTGTGGACAGCACGCGCCGTCCACCGCAACCTCCGGCGGGAGGCAGCACTTGTTCTCGCGAGGCGCACACGATTCCCCCTTGTTGTTCTCGCAACAGAGAAACAGGCGGTCGGACATCGGAACGCCGGGGCCTGCCGGTTCCGCGACGCAGGGCGTCGTGAATGCTGGACAACACCGCGAACGGGGGTCGTTGTGGATGGGGTTAGCGCAAGTCTCACCGACGTTGCAGCGATACCGGTCCGAGAAAACGCCGGGGCTGGTTCCGCACGTGGGGCCATTGCAGTACGCAAGGAAACACGCTCCGAAGCAGAACCCAAGGTAGACGGCTGCCGAAACGAAGAAGATTGCAACGCACGCGAGGGAAAGCGGAGGGGGCAGTGTCGCGCAGGCCGTCGCCGCAATCGAGATGCTCAGCGCAACGCCACTGCACGCGAGGTTGCACTCACCGCACGTGTCCGACGACCCGGACTTGACGACTTTCTGCTCGGTCTTGCCAATACCGGATGACGCTTTCGGTGACTTCGACGGTGCAGACGCCGATGCTCCGCAGGCGTCGGGGCTCATGAGCGCGTTGAAGGCTTCGTGCACCTCCCGCTCGATCGTCGAATCCTTGACCCTGCCCGCAGGAACGATCGATCCATCGTCGGCGAATCGACTCTCCTTGGCGCCCTTCGCGAACGGCAGGACTGCCCGACCGTCTACACTGCCAGTGAACGTCTCGCCGCCGTCGTCGGTGTGGAGGTGATACTGCCGTACGCCCTCGACGAGAAGTGTTCCGAAGGTGACGTCGAGATCCAACACCTTGCCGCCGGAAGTCGCCTCGGTCGAGGCCGCGAAGATGAGCTGTCCACCGCGCGTCGCGCGGCCGGAGACGAGGGCCTTGTCGGCCGACGCCCCCGCGAATGACAAGGAGACCTCCGTCTCACCGACACGAGTGGCACGCGTAATCCCGTTGGAGTCGGCACCGCAGGCGACACGCCGAGGCGCGGTCGAGGACCCGTCCGGTGAACAGTTCGTCGTCGCCAGCGCCGCCGTGATCGCCAGAATCGCAGCTTGCGCGACAGCCGTGCGTGCGAGGAACCTACCGGCCATGATTCTGCCTCCCGACGCGAGTTGAACCCGCGAGAAGAACAGAAGGGTCGGCCTCGTCAAGGCGGGTCAACGCCGAGACGCCCGAGGCGAAAAAGACCGTCGAGAGACGTCACCCCTGCGGGGTGATTTTCATCGCGTCCGATTTGGTGGATCGCCGCGATGACCTCACCGGTTACGCTGTCGCGGCACGCCGCGTTGGGCTCAGCGGGCGGAGTCGCCTACCGTGAAGCGGCAGGTGCGTGTGGCGATCACCCGAAGCAAACCTCACCGAGTAGCGCGAGTTGAACGGCCACGTCGTACCGCCCACCGTCGGTTCTGCCGTCGGTGAACCAGTCGATGCCCCACTTCTTGACGGCTTCGTCGTACGCCTTACCGGCCGCAGCTCGGTCGAGCAGGTGCCACCCCTCGGGAAGCGGCTTGGCGGCCTCGTGGGCGCGCACGGCTTCGTCGATCTCGGTCTGGTTGGCTCGATGGTCGTCGCACTCGAAGACAAGCCACCCAGCATCGACGCGGACACCCTGTGCCCAATAGCCGCCCTCACCGAGGCGGAAGAAATCGTTGGCGTGGACCAAGTAAAGGACGAACTCCTCGCGGTGATCGCGACGCTTGTGAGCTGCGTCCAGGGCCTTCATCGCTCCCTCGAAGTCCGTCGGCTCGGGTGTCGTGGGCCGATGGTCGATCGCGGTGCTGATTACGTGCGCCATGGCTCCGAGGATAGCGCCACAGAATCTCCCTGTCAGGAAGGGAGCGACGCGCGGTTCCCACGCTCGACCGCTCGCGGCGCATGATGCTTCGGATCGTCGATGGCGAGGTCGCTGCGTCGTGCGCTATGGGCGAGGGTCCGTGTAGGACGACCAGTCAGGACGGGCGTCTTGGTTGCGGATAGGGCCGTGTGGCATGCAACCCTCACAGGACCGAACCGATCACCGCGAAGAGATCGTACGTGTGGATCGCGAACTCGGGTTTCATCCGTGTGAGCAAGCCCGTGTGGATGCCGATGTACGCGTTCTCGTGTGCCCGGTAGAGGAACTGCAACGCGGCCCCCAGGTTGGCGGCCGTGTCGTTGACCGTGTAGTCGGACGAGAACTTGCGCGTCGAAGTCGAGAGCCCGAAGCCCAACATCGTCCGCAGAATCAGCGGACCCGCAATGCGAACGTCAGCGCCCATGTCGAGCATGTAGAGGGAGTTGCTCTCACGGACTGAGATCATCACTCGCTGCTCGGTGCCTCCGGTGGTTTCGCCGCTCCACTCGTTCTCAGGAACATAGTGCCATCGCAAGCCGAAATAGAAGCCATCGCGAGCAAGGGCGACCTGCAAACCGGCGCCAAAGCCTAGATGAGGGTACCGATCCGGAACGCGGGCATCGTCCCTGGCGGGGAAGTGCTTGCCGATCAGCAACGCGGCAGACATCCACACCGACTTCCCGAAGACCGCCCGCGCGCCCGACCACGCAGGACCGCTGTCCATCGGCGACTTCTCGGTCTTCGGCTCGGTCTTTTCGCCCTTCGAGGGCCGCACGCACTTGCCATCCTCGCAGACCCGGTTGCCCTTGCATTGGTCGTCGCTGTCGCAAGCGACGCTCTCTCGACAGACGACGCCCACTCCGACAGCAACGGCAGCCATGAACAACGATCGCATTATCGAAACCCTCCCGACCATCGGAGAGTACGGCGAGATGAACCATCACCCGGCCCTCCTACGCGCGACTCACGGTGAGGACTACTCGTCGTCGGCCTTCTTCTTCTTTTTCTTCTTCTTGGGCGCGTCGTCGTCATCGCTCTCGGCACTCTCGTCCCAGACGATGCACGTCGCTTGATACCCCTTGAGGGTCGTCACGTACCCCTGGCCGTCGCTGACCGAGCCGGTGGTGCTGTCTTCCTTGCCGGTGACGATGAGGCCCTCGCAACCGCGCTCTCCGGCGTCTTCTCGCATCTTGCGAAGGATCGCCTCACGGTCATCCGCTGAGTACACGCTGTCTTGTTGGGCTTCGAGAAGACCGACCTCGACGTAGGCGCGCTTGGGGCGCTTGCCGACGAACAACACCACCTGATGAGGAGGTCGCTTCTTCATGGCGTGCGGCGCCGGGTTGAGCTGCGAGTACGTGATCGTCGTGCCGCACGCAGTGAGGAACGGCAACGCCACCGCGACACCCAGGACCGAACGGAATGCAGACATAGCCCCCCCTTAGAACGCGTACCCAAGACCAGCATAGAGATTGAACGAAGCGATCCCCGTGAAGTTCATCAACGAGCTGAGTTGGACCCCGCTGTACCAGTTCTTTCCGATCCACCGCGAGAAGAAGCCGATCCCTGGCTCGAAGATGAGGGCGTACTCGCCGCCGCTGATCGAGGTTCCATCCGATGCGCTGACCGCCACCGAAGTGCGCAGCAAACCGATCCCGACCAGAAGTCGCATGAAGAAGTCTTCGCTGAGACGAACGTGCTGACCGGCTTCGACGGTGTAGTAGCTCGACCTGCCCCTCGCGGTGAGAGTGACGTTTCCGCCGAACGTCCCCGGCCGCGTCTCGGTCTTCTCGTTGATCAGGTGCTCGTGCCAGTGCAGGCCCACGAAACTGTTACCGGTCAGAAAGGCCACTTGCAGGCCGCCGCCGAAACCGAAGAGAACGTTCTCGCTGTTCGCGCGGAAGCTGTCGCCGAGGATGAGGCCGATCATGATATTGACCGGTGCCTTCGCGCCGCTCCAAACGCTCGATGGAGGCTCGACTCCAGCAGCTCGGGGTTGCAGCTTCTTGTCGGGCTCTCCACTGTCGTCACCGTCGTCGACTGGAGCCTTCTTCTTCTTCGGCGTCTCCTCCTCGGCCGCGTCCTCGTCGTCGCTCTTCTTCGGTTTGACCTTGGGCGGCGGCTCTTCGGCCTTCTTCGGCTCGTCAGCCTTCTTCGGCTTCTTCGCCGAAGGTGTGACGCATGTCCCGTTTTCGCAAACCCGATCCCCTTTGCATTGAGAGTCGCTGTCGCACGCCGACGATGCGCGTGCGATGAGCAGGACACTCACGCCCAGCAGCCCGAACCCCGCCCTCATTTGTCTTCCTCCGAGGCCCGAAGAGTACGGGAAGCAATAGCGTCAGGAAATGCGCGACGGCGACGCCGTGAGGTCTCACCCCAGCGGGGTGATTGACTTCGGCTCTGATATGGTGCCGGCATGTCCGAACTTCGCCGCGCCATCGCGGTTCTCGCCGAGCAGTTCGCCATCTCGGTCCTGGATGCCCTCAAGAGCGCCTCGCTGTCGGAGCTGACCGACGTCGCTAGCTCGACCTCGCGTCGCGGGCGCGTCGGTCGACAACGGCCGGCGACGACCGCGCCGACGCGAACCGGACTTCCCCGAACCCGCAAAGGGGCACGCCGCACCAAGGCCGATCAGCAAAAGATCGTCGACGCTGTGTTGGCTCTCCTGCGTCAGGCGAAGGATGGTCTGCGCTCGGAGGACATCCAAAAGGCCCTCGGCATCGGGAAGAGGGATCTGACGCTGCCGATGCAGCTCGGCCTATCGAACCGGTCGATCAAGAAGAAGGGCATCAAGAGGGCGACACGGTACCTCGTGGCGTAAATGATCGAACGCCTGAATCCCCTGAGTCGCGAGCAGACCGCTGCCTGGGAGCAAGACCTGCGTCGCGCACTCGCGAACGCACGGTTGGTGTTCGATCACGCGACCGTCAAGGGGAGCGCAGTGGAGTCGGTGCTCCGCGTCCTTCTCCGAACAATCACCAACCCTCGACGCGGCGTCGGCACCGGACAACTTCGCGACAGCTACGACAAGCTCTCGGGGCAAATGGACGTCGTGATCGGCCACGAGTTCCACCCACGCACCACCATAGGCGATCAGACCACGTACCTCATTGAAGGCGTCGCCATGGTCGGGGAGATCAAGTCGGTGCTCACCTCCGAGCATCTCAGCAGCACCCTCGCGAATGGACAACGCCTACGCGAACTTCGTGTCGAGTTGCCCGACAGGACCGTCGTGCAGGCTTCGCCGAGCGACGTTGAACGCTTCGCCGAGCAACCGCCCTTCTTCCTCTTCGCGATGGAGTCGCAGCTCGCGATGGCGACGCTTCTGGAACGCGTGCGTGCCGCCCCTTCCCGAAGCGTCGATGCCGTGTTCGTACTCGATCGGGGGTACCTCATTGACTTCGGCGATGGGCGTGGGTGCTTCCAGTTCCTCCGACGTGGAGACCGGCGCTCTCTTCCCGGATGGCAGGGCAAGGATGACAAGACCGAGGTGCTCGAAGCCTTCATCGATTGGGCGATCGCGATGACGATGCCCGTCCGCGTGCCGATCAACCCGGTGGACATCCACCCGCGCTACATCGCGATCATGGAGGCACTCCGGCCTGCTTAGCCGGGAGTCCCCGACGGCACACCGCCGGTCTCGTACAGAGACGTCGTCACCCCTACGGGGTGAGGTCAAGCGCGCCCGACTTCGTGCATCCTCGGGACCACAACGGAGGGACGCCAATGAACCACGTCAGGAAGATCGCACTCACGAGCATGCTGGCGGTTGTCGCGCTCATCGCAGTTCTCGCATTTCGCAGCACGGAGGTCGCCGCCCAAGTTGCGCCAACGACTGGGCCAAAGGAGAAGGCGATCTTCGTCGAGGCTATGGATGCCGGTGCCACGAGCCTCAACACGTTCCTGGCTGCAAACACGGCCTACACGATTAAGTCGATCAACCCGGTGCAGGCGTCGAGCGGTCATCATGCCCACAAGGCCGGCTGGTTGGTCATCCTTAGCCGATAGCGTGCGCGCCTTCGGGATGACGGCTCGCGCTCCGAACCTAGGAGGTACCGAATGGTCTACGGCTGGTTCGCCTTCCGAACAGTCTCTTGCACGGCCGCATTCCTGGGTGCGCTCGCGATCCCCGCGCCTGCGGTCGCCGCGCTCAGGGAAGGCGCGCTCTCGAACGATACCGATGACAAGACAGATCCGAAGGCGCCGAAGAAGGACGCATCGTCTTCCGCTCCAAAGGCATCGCCAATCTCGATCGGAACGCCCTACGGGCTGGTAGTCCCTCTGTACGCGCCGCAATTCCTCGCTGTTGAGGGACGCCGGGTCACAAGGGTCCGTGACAGTGATCGCGGCGACTACTTCCTACCCGGAATCTTCGTGCTCCCATCGGTGGCGCTCTACTCCAATGGCGTGATCTACAAGCGGCGCGATGTCGTCGAGGGGAAGATCCAGGAGAGTCTCGTCTCTCGCGGCTACACGCTTTCGGCGATCATTCCCGCAGGGCTTACGATGAAGGCCAACGACGGAAAAGACCTAGCGATTGGCATCGGGTTGGCGCTTGGCTGGACGGCCGGTTCGGGAGCGGAGGTCGGCTTCGCGCTCGCGGCGGTGTGGCAGAACGCCGGTTACCTCTCGAAAGCGCAGCAGGCATCACTCGATGCCGGAGCGGAGCTAGCAACGAACGCAAGCGACAAGTTGGAGACACGACTGCGGCCCTCGCTGTGCCTGGGCATCTACCTCAACCCGACGTTCTAAGGAGCGCTACTTTCCCGAACGCTCCGCCTTGCGCCCACGATCCTTGCCGATGAGACGGCGCCGGTGTCGTCGTCGTCCCGTGGAAGAAGCCGAGGGCGAACACCACCACCACGGCCCCGATGATCGCGATCTCCGCGTTGCCGAGTCCCATGCGGCGAGGCGACCACCCACATCGAGGTCCCGATGGCTCCGTGTCGGACACCTGGAGGTTGATGGACCCGAACCTGACGTGTACGGCCACCCATGGAAGCCCTTACGAGAAGTGACGTTTCCGAAAGTAGTCCGTCCCAGCCCAACGCACCCCTCGTCATCGTCACACACGAGGTGAGCGCGCCCGAGCGACACCCCGCTGTCGTGTATCTCGCGTCGCTGTCGTCCGGGTCCAGGCGGACCATGACGGCCGCGCTGAACGCGATCGCGACGATCGCCATGGGTGCCCCGGACATGCTCAAGCTCCCGTGCCATCGCCTGGACTACGGACACACGTCGGCGATCCGGTCCAAGCTCGCGGAGTCCTACGCGCCCGCGACGGCGAACCGGATGCTTGCTGCGTTGCGAGGAACCCTCAAGACGGCGTTCGGGCTCGGGTTGATTTCAGCCGAGCAGATGACCAGGGCGATTTCGGTCGGCCCGGTGCGTGGTACCCGCCTTCCTAAGGGTCGCGCGATCTCGCAGGGAGAGTTGCGCGCTCTCTTCAATCTCTGCGATCCGAACGTTGCCGTCGGCGCACGTGATGCAGCTCTTCTCGGCGTGCTCTACGCCGGTGGTCTCCGACGAGCCGAGGTCGTCGCGCTCGACCTTGCCGACTTCGACACGATGACAGGCGCGCTCGTCGTGCAGGGCAAGGGCAACAAGCAACGGAGGGTCTACATCTCGAACGGCGCGCACGCCGCCATGGATGCGTGGCTTCGTCACCGTGGTGACGAGCCGGGTCCGCTCCTGTTCCCCGTCAGGAAGGGCGGCGCCATCGAGCATCGTCGGATGACCGACCAAGCTGTCGCGGAGCGGCTTCGCCACCTCGGCGGACATGCGAAGCTCCAGCACTTCTCGCCGCACGATATGCGTCGGAGCTGCATCGGGGATTTGCTCGATGCCGGTGCCGACATCGCCACCGTGCAGGCCATGGTTGGCCATGCCTCACCGACCACCACGGCTCGATACGACCGTCGGGGCGATCGCGCGAAGGAACGCGCCGCCGGGTTGCTCCATGTGCCTTTTGGACGGTGATCGCGATGCATTCGCCAGGTTGGTTCGAGCGCTCGTCTGTGCCTGACAAGCGACGCTGATCGCCACGCGTCGCCCGTGTTAACCTTGCTCCGTCGCCGACGGCGACGGGGGAGGGCGTCATGCGAATTGCGAACAGGCGCATTGCAAATCTTGCTGGGGCGCTGACTATCTCCGTCCTCGCCGTCAGCTCGACCCGCTGCGCTTCGGCCGAAGCCGAGGTCGACAACGCCAGGCGCATGGCTTGTGACGAGATCGAGAAGCTGGATGTTGCCGTCGTCCGCCAACGAGTCCTGGACGCGCAGCGGTTCCTCGAAGGCGTCGGAGTCAGGGTGACTGCAGAGACCTGGACGCAGCCCGGCAAGCTCGTGGAGTGGGTCAACAGGATCCGAACGCACTTGGGCTGCGCGCCACTCGCGGCCTCGACGAGCGCATCGATTTCGCAGGCGCTGCACGCAGGTGGCACCGCTTGGTACTGCGGGCCTGGACATGACGGGGAGAAGTTGCTCGTCATCGGCGGCGTCGCGCCGTGCTTGAACCTTGCCTGCGAGAAACACGATAGCTGCTATTCGCGGTGCTCGAAGGAAGGGGGCCTTCTCTGTACTTGGGCCTCTCCAACGGATCCCTGCGACCAAGACTTCTTCGCGATGGCAGACGGGTGCTCGTTTCCTCTCGGCACGAAGATCAACTCTTGGGCCGTGTATCTCGCCGCCTATGCGCTCAAGGGGCTACCAGGGACGGGCATCGGCTGCGCCGCCGGCATGGAATGCCCCTCGGGCGACACCGACGGCTTCGGTCCGTGCGCCCGTGCGCCGACGGGAGAGGCTTGCCGGACGTGTCTCGACAGAGTTGATCCCGATCGGAAGTGCCTAGCGCGGTCGTGCCGCAGTGGCGAGGATCCCTGCGTCAACAGCAGTTGCGCGGACGAGGCCAGCGAGCAGGTTTGCTACACGGCCAATTGCCCGGCCGTGGGCGAGTGTTTTGGTTGGGGATCACATGTCGCCCCACCGTGTGTAGCGGGCGCAACGCGCTCGTGCGATTGCCCCAGCGGCACGAAGGGCACGCAGGTGTGTGGTGGCGGCACGTGGAGCGGCTGCGGTTGTGCCTGCAAACCGGGAGAAGTTCGCAGTTGCACTTGCTCGGCGGGAGGAGCGGGCACGCAAACGTGCAACGGGGCCGGCACCGCTTACGGCGTGTGTGGCGGATGCTCTGCTACGGGATGTAGCCCAACAAATCCGACGGGTTCCTGCCCAGCAGGAATGGCGTGCGTCACCGGTTCGTGCTGCGCGACTGCGAGCATCTGTGGAAGCGGTACAGCGCGGAGCTGCTGCGGAACGGGCACTACCTGCACCGAGTGGGTCAAAGGCGAGGCACCTCGGTGCAGCGCGACCTGCGACACAAACGCCGACTGCCCTCTCGATCCCATCGACAAGACGAGTTGTTGCCGTGTGAAGGAAACGGGTGGCAAGACAGACAAGCTCACCGGCGTCTGCGGACCCACCGCCGCCGATTCTTGTCGATGCCACACGGGGATGGACTGCGTGAGCAGCGTATGTGCTCCCCACCTTGGGTCCTCGGGGGGGTTCAGCGTTCCCGATGGGCCCTACGTCTGCGTACCGAACGATGAGCGGTACTACCACGGCTGCGGCACCTGTGGCGGCGGCGCATGCGATTCGAGTGGCGGCATGGACTGCTGGAAGGACTCGAAATCAGCGAGTAGCTTCTGCGCCGCCGGGTGCGCCACCGATGCCGACTGTAAGAATCCAGGCGTCGCTTGCTGCAAAACAGGCACTTGCGACAACTGCTTCACATCCTGCGCGTATACGAAGATGTGCCTGCCCTGCTGAGGCCACCTCACTTCACTGAGCGACGACACGAGCGCTAAATACTCCGCGCCACAGTTCGGCGCGCTGCGCGTACATTGCCGAGGTGAGCGCACGTCCGGACGTCCCCGCCGAGTTGCGCAGGCGGGTCCTCGTTGAAGCGGGTCATCGATGCGCGATACCAACCTGCCGACAGATTCCGGTCGATGTCCATCACATCCGGGAGTGGTCGAAGGTCAAGCGGCACGACTTCGACAACCTGATCGCGCTGTGCCCGACGTGTCACCGCCGATGCAAGGACAAGGACATCGATGGTCTGGCGGTCCGTCAGTACAAGCTGAACCTCGGCCTGCTGAACTCCCGCTACAGCGAGTTCGAGCGCCGGATCCTGGAGCTGTACGGGCGCAGAGTGGTCGATGGCACGCACACCGCGCTCATCACGCTGCCGAAGCACGGCGACCTCTTCGTCCTGCACCTCGTCCAAGACGGCTTGCTCACCGACGTCGGCGCTTTCGAGTACGACCACCACATCGAGCTTCGCCTCACGCCGCACGGCCTCGACTATGTTCGCAAGCTGGTCGGTGCGGAGCCTGTCGACATCGAGGCGGAGCCGGTGGCAATCGAACTTGATGAGCCCCAGTACCCGGACGACGACTTCGAGGATCGGCTCGCGGGAGAGCGCCAGGCAGTCATCGATCTGTGCCGTTGGTTCTTCTCAAGGTACGAGGATCCAGCTCAGGGCGTGCCTTATGACGGTGGTGAGGGCAGCTACCAGTACACCTGCGGAGGTCCGTACGATGCCGAGGAGGTTCTGCGCGATGCCTTCGGCGACACCGTGTCGGACGCGGACTTCGATCGCGCAACGAAGATCATTGCGAACTACTCGACCGATTGGGTCGAGATCGGCCTCTACTGAGGACCACCCGCCGCCGCGCTTCGCCGGAGGCGTGCTCGCCCAGTGCGTCGCGATGGTTGGCGTCGACGTGGAACCGCGCGGTCCGGTCCCAAGCCGTCGCTCGCGCTACCAATCCGCTTCCTGTTTGCCGAAGAACTGTGTGAGCGCCGCGACGCGACGCGCGTACTCCGTGAACACGCGTATGTTGAGGAACACCGTGTCCGGCTCGGTCTGCGTTGGGATCTCGGGATGGCCAGCGTCGTTGCGACAACGCCGGATGAAGTGAAACGCTGAGGGCAACTCGTTGCCTACGGTCTCGGTCAGCTCGTGTGAAAGCTTCTTTGCGGCCACCATGAGGTCGAGGCGATCCTTCAAGGTGCTGTACTTCCTGGTAATCGCGATTCCGGTCGAGTCCTTCTCGAATTTCGCACGCTTCGTTGGGTCTTTGATCGCGGCCTCAAACGTGCTGTGCAGTTGAAGGATCGCGCGCTCCGATGCGGCCCCGAGCATGACGGCGGCGGACTTGAAGCAGTTTGCGTTGAAGGCACGGACGGCTTCCACCAAGTAGTCTCGCATCACGGCATCACCTCCACCGACGACGCGATCAAACTCGGCGATGAACCCGTCGGGGTCGTAAGGCTGGGCGGCGTCGTCCTTGACGACGCTGCGCCCGTAGTCGGTCAGCCGGTAGAACGGGTAGTTGTTGTTCAACTCGGCGCCGAGTCCCCAGACGAGGACGCCCTGCGCGAGCAGCTGCCACATCACTTGCTGAACGTGGTCGGGCACGAAGCTCATGTTTTCTCGTCCGAGCGCGTGGAGATGTGAGGGGTTCGCGCCGGTTGGTGGCGGCACCAAGTTCTTCCGCACGGCGAGTTGCGCGACTTGATTGACAACCTCCATGACCTGCGATGACTTGCCGGTTCGGAAGTGCTCGAACATGAGAGACTTGATGATCTGCGGCGCCAGCGGCATGCCCGAACACTACGCTGATCTTGCGTGAAGCGATGATCTCACGGTGTCGCCGATCTGGGCGTCGCCCTTGCGACTGTGCATCGCCCCTTCGACGTTCACCGTGCCCACAACGCGCTCTGGATGACGCCGCCTCTGCGGCGTAACATTCGCCGATGGCGAAGCTGCGGCTCAAGCACGACGTAGCGCTCTGGGAGAAGAAGGACGCACCCGATCGCGGCCTCTACGCCTTCCCGCTAGGTGCCCCGACCCCATGGGGCGGCCCGTTCTATGTTGATCCGGGCGATGCGCAATGGGTGGCCCGAGGCGTGTTGCCCCGCTGGTTTCCGGTTGAGAGCGTCGTGCCGGACAAGGGGCATCGCGTTCGCGCGACTCTCGGAAGAGCGACGGCCTACACGGCGGACTGGGCAGTAGAAGCAGACGACGACGAGGGAGGCTCCGATGACCATTCCGGCGAAGACGCGTGAGGTGTTCGAGTACGTTAAGAAGTGCGCGGGTGACATGCGAACCGTGTCGTACGAGGAAGTTGGCGATGCCGTCGGACTACCGGCGATCGGCATGAGCAAGCCGCTCGGGTACATTCGCGATTCAATTTGCCGAGAACGCGGGCTCCCATGGCTGAACGCCATCGTCGTCAACAAGGGGACGCGCCGCCCCGGAGATGCCTTCCTTCCAGCGGGTGTCGCGATGGGACGCGACGAGGAGCGGCTCTGGCGCGGCATGGTGCTGCACGTCTTCGGCTTTGATTGGGAGGGCGTCACCTTCGATTGAGCGCTAGGTGGGTGCCTCGATCCACCGATGGCACCGCGTGAGCTTCTTGAACTGCGGGTCAGCTCGTTGGATGACACGCAATACAGGGACGCGCTGCGTAGTGTGGCCCTCGAAGAGGGGATCATGACCATCGCTGATTCGTCGCCGAGCGAGGTAAGCGCGCAGCAACCTCGCCCCGATGGAATCGCCAGACCTAATCTGCTCGACCGGGACGGCCGCTTCGACGATGCACGCCGTTCCGATCCCCTGTAGCGCGGCGGTCACCTCCGCGTCGCGTTCGTGCGCTGCGTAGAGGGCCTCGCCGCCCCAGTGGAAGAACAGCCGCCAAACCCCCGATTCGCCTTCGAGCAGCCGACGCGAGAACACAAACCAGCTCATGCCGCGCCGGTTGTCGTCGTGAGCAAGGTGCTTGCTCAGCATTCGTTCCGTCACTGATCGAGCGACGGCGCCCAGCGAGGCGAGGGTGTGGATCCGCCGACCCAGGTCGCCTGCCTCCAAGGGACGCAGGCCGTCGCGAAGCACACTTGGCACTTCGGTCGCGTGGAGGCGGGTGCAGTGGTACCCGATCAGGCGATGGCCTGCGATCAACGTCTCGCAGGTGGCGAGGGCCTGTGCTCGCGCGTACGCATGCGGGTTGGGCGGACGCCGGACACGGAGCAGCACGTCTTTGACTGCCCGCCGATCGATCGCACGACGGACCTGCTCGTGGAGTCGGAGCGCGGGAAGCAACGGGTCCAGACGCCCGACGAGCGTGCTCGGCCACGTCGTCTCGTCGTCAGCGCGGACTGATTGGGGGGTCATCGTCACGCTCGGCCCGATTGGAGGGAAGGGTGGCCGAATCGTCGGACAATCGTCGGAATCGTCGGTGAATGGCGCGAACGGCGCCACCATGGCTGCGAATCTCGCGAAGTTTCAGCATTTCCCGAGGTGATTGGGCGGCCGGGAGCGCCTTTCAAAACCGCTGCCTTCGACCACTCGGCCACTCCTCCGAAGCCTGTTTCCTCGCGTGTATGCGCGGGCGGGTCAACCTCGTCCTCGCTCAGTACCCTCGGAGCGCGGTCGAGAAGGTGTAGAGCATGGCCACCGCGATCGCGATGCCTCCGACGGAGGCGCCAGCGATCGCGAGCCCCGTCATCCCCGAGTCGTACTTCTTGATCGTGATCGTGCGATCGCGCTCGAGCGGGATTCGAAGGACGCCCTGGTTGGGGTTGAACGCGTAGAAGTTGTCGTCCACGACCTTCGCGCTGTCGACGCGGAAGCGCTTGCTCTTGCCCCGCTCGTCGACCGCCACGATCGATGCGTGGCTGTCGAACGCGACCTTGTCTCCCTGGTCGTCCTGGAGCGTGACGACCTTGGGGGGGCGATACCCGTCGAGCTTCCGCAGCTGGGCGTGCGGGACGTCCCAGGTCGAGTAGCAGCCAGTGCCGACCGACACCGCCAGAACCCCGGCCACCAGGCGTTCCCAAGTCATCGGAGCCCCCTCTTTGATCCTCCGCATCGGACCCTCGCCGCCCGCCTCGGTCAAGGACGAGCCCCGGGAAAGACCCCGGGGCCGAGTCGGACCTTGCCGACCTTGCCGACCCGTCATAGGGTGCCCGACCCGCGGGAAAACTGCGGGTTTCCTAGAAGGAGCTTGATCCGATGGCGCGCGTAACGGTGGAAGACTGCCTCGAGCACGAGGACAACCGCTTTGCCCTGGTGATCCTCGCGGCCCAGCGCACCCGCCAGCTGATGAAGGGCGCCAACCCGCTCGTCCACAGCAAGAACAAGTCGTCGGTCACCGCCCTGCGTGAGATCGCGGCCCACAAGGTCTACTTCGAGCGCTCGAGCCACGAAGTCGTCGCGGAGTGGATCGGCGAGCACCAGAAGCGTCGCGACTAGGTTCCGAGATGCGTTCCAGGCCGGCCTCACGGATGCGCCGCGCGCCTTCGAAGATGTGGAAGCGGTCCCTGCTCCTCCTGGGGCTCGGCCTCGCTGCGACCGGCGGTTGCTACAGCTCCGGCACCGGCGCCGACCCGGACGACAAGCGGCCGTACTACCCCACCGGCATCGCGCTGAGCCCGTCGAACAAGTGGCTGTTCCTCGCGAACAGCAACTTCGACCTCGCGTTCAACGCGGGCGTGGTTCAGGCGTTCAACGTCGAGAAGATCGCTACGGCCGCGCGCGCCTGCCGCGACGCCTCGGCCGCCCTCGATAAAGCGCCCACCGATCGCGCCCTCGCGGCGGCGGAGCGCGCGGCCTGCGGCAACAACAACCCGTCGCAGTTCATCGGCGCGGCCGTGCGCATCGGCGCGTTCGCGGCCGACATGCGCTCGGTCCCCCGCACCGGCACCGATCCCAACAGCGGCGGTCGCCTGCTCCTGCCGGTCCGCGGCGACGCGAGCCTCACCACCATCGACTTCGACGAATCGGGCGACCAAATCACGCTGCGCTGCGGGCCCGGCGCGCGCCCCGGCACGTTCAACGTGCGCTGTCAGCCCGGCTGGCGCCTCGGCACCGATCCGGCGCGCAGCGATCGCGGGCTCAAGCTCGAGGGCGAGCCGTTCGGCATCGCCACGAGCGACATCCTCGACGCCAAGGGCGCCGCGGTCGACACCGTCGCGGCCGTCGTCCATCAGTCCACGGGCAACGTCAGCCTGTTCGTGAGCGCGGCCAGCCCCGGCGAGCCGCCGCCCGGCCGCCTCGCGCACATCCTCGGCAACCTCGCCACCGGCGGCACCGGCATCGCCGCGCTCGACAAGGTGTCGGTGTTCGACACCGTCACCCGCGAGCAGCGCCAGGTCCCGCGCTTCCTCGTCACGAACCGCTCGCAGAGCAACGTCCTCATCGTCCAGTACTTCCCCGACCCGAAGCCCGAGCGCAGCGGCTTCGTGCTGTCGGCCGCGGTGCCGATCGCGCCGCAGGCGAGCGGCTTCGACACCCGCGGCGTCGTGGTCGATCCGCCGGAGATGGGCGAGACCCGCCCGACGCGCGTCTTCCTCACCAACCGCACCCCGGCCGCGCTGGTGATCGGGCAGATCGATCCCGTGAGCAAGGCGCTCACCTTCTACGAGAACCTCGCGCTCCCGATCGGCCCCTCGCGCCTCACGCGCACGTCGATCGACGGCCACACCCTCATCCTCGCCGCGTCGTTCGATGCGCGCTCGATCGTCCTCTACGACCCGGACGCGCGCCGCATCTCCAACGTCATCCGCACCCATCGCGGGCCCTACGCGATGGCGGTCGATCCCGTCCGCAAGCTCGGCTTCATCTGCAACTTCACCGACTCGACGATCCAGGTCATCGAGCTCGATCCGACGCGCGCCGGCACCGACGATTACCAGCGCATCATCTTCTCGGTCGGCAACCCGAGCGGCCCCGACAGGTAATCAGCATGCGCGTGCCCCTCGCTACCGCCTTCCTCGCGTGTCTCGCCGTGTCTGCGTGCTCGCAGACGCCGGTCGTGGTGCCGCTCCGCTCCATGGAGCGCCCGCGCGACGTCGACTTCATCTGCCTCGAGCAGCTCGCCAACGGCACCTGGCGCGGCGTCTCGCTCGAGAAGTGCGCGCTCAACTACGACGACAGCGCGAAGGTCGCCGGCAACTTCCGCCTCCACTCGCTCGTCACGCAGCAGTCGCGCGGTGAGCTCGCGGTGGTCGACATCGGCCGCACCCGCATCGATTCGGCCACGCTGGTGAAGGTCGATCCGCGCACGCCCGGCTACTCCTTCATCCCCGTCGGCGCCGCGCCCACCGACGTGGTCGCCGATCCCAAGGGCGAGGTGGTGTTCGTCTCGAGCGGTCGCGATCCGCGGATCGACGTCCTGCCCTCCGAGATGCTCCGCGGCCCGCTCGACAGCACCGCCGCGATCGACCCGCCCCCGTGGCCGCACATCGATTTCGATCGCGCCACCGAGGGCATGCCGAGCGCGATGTCGATCCATCGCGAGGGCGACAAGCGCCGTCTCTTCGTCACGCTGCCCGACGCCAAACCGTCCGCGAAGATCGCCGTGTTCGACCTCGCGTCGCCGCGGGTGCCCACGCGCGTCGGAGACATCACGCTCGGCGCGCCGGCGCCGGCCCCGCTCCCCTACCAGCCGATCGCCTGCGGTCCGCAGCGCACCACCACCACCTGGTGGGCCGCCTACGACGTGTGCAAGAGCGAGAAGCCGAAGATCCCGACCGGCGCGGTGACCATCGACCCGATGGACACCGACTACCACTTCGCCGGCGTCGCGCTCGCGGGCGGCAAGCTGTTCGTCGCCGACGACCGCGTCCCGGTGATCCACGTCTTCGACGTGCAGGGCGGCAAGGGCATCGAGCTGCGGCGCATCGCCGTCGGCGCGCCCACGGCTCGCCTCGCGGTCAGCCCGATCGTGCCCGACGAGGTCACCTTCGAGAACTCCGCCGCGATCGACGTGTGCACCGCGCGCGGCTGGCTCGGCGACGGCAAGGACCACTCCGCCGAGAGCCCCACCCTCAAGGACAACAAGCTGATGAACGGGCGGTGCCGCGCGCACCGCTACATCTACGGCGTCGACCTCGTGAACAACGAGGCGGGCGGCGGCTCCATCGCCATCGTCGACGTGCCGGTCACGCTCGCCGGCGCCGTCGAGACGCTCGACCTCGACGGCTCGGAGCTCGTGCAGCCGATGGCGTGCGACTCGCCGACCTTCCCGGCGCGCCGCCTCCCGCTCGGCCCCTTCGCCATCGGCGGCATCAACTCCGTGCCCGCCCGCGCGATCTCGTTCGTCGAGCTCGACCCGCCGATCAACAACATCACCAAGAAGGCGGTCCGCTGCCGGGGTTGGGACGTCGACAAGGGCCACCCGCTCGGCCACAAAGATCTCGACGCCGTCGACGGCGTGCCGGCCGACGAGCGCGCCGCGCGCATCTCCGGCGGCGAGGCGTGGCGCGCCAACGTCGATCCGCGCAAGCTCCGCGGCGTGTTCGCGTGGGTCGCGCTCTCCAACGGCGCGGTCGTGGTGGTCGACGTCGACGACTACGACGCCACCTGTCGCGGCCCCTCGGGCGACGTGAAGCGCGGCCAGGTGTTCCGCCACCCCGACGAGACCGACCTCGAGCTCCGGCGCGCCAACGTCAGCAGCCTCCCGGTCGAGTATTTCCCGCGTGGCGTGCGTCGCCACCACCCGCGCTCGCTCCGCCTGTTCACCCCGGACCTCGTCCCGGTGGTCAACACGCCGAGCCTCTCGCGCTACAACATCGTCCTCAGCAACGACCCGCAGACGGACACTGGCCTCGCCAACCCGCACTTCGCCGGGATCGTGAAGCAGCTCTCGACCGATCCGCGCCCCACGACGATCCTCCCCGCGCCCGACAACCCCTACGCGCTCTCCACCGAGAGCTGGACGGTCACCTACGAGGGCGCGCTGCCCGGCTTCGCCGGCGCGTTCGGCGCGCTCGCCGAAGAGGGCGACCGCCTCGCGCTGCGCGATCCCAACGGCGGCCTCTGTCGCAAGGGCATCGAGAGCGACGGCGCGGTCGAGCGACACGACGTCGTGCAGCTGCTCGACGAGGTGTGCGCCTTCAACCGCTGCACCCCCGCCGAGAAGGACGCGTGCCTCACGCAGTTCGGCGAGACGACCGCCCAGCCGCTGTTCAAGACGCGCAGCCTGCTCGTCGAGAAGGCGTTCGACGACCGCCTCCTGCTCGCCAACAAGCGCTTCGTCGGCACCGGCCCCGAGAACTTCTCGCTGCAGGACGGGCCGCCCGACCTCGCGAGCCTCAAGCGCTGCTTCGGGGACGACGTGGGCGGCACCAGGGTGCTCCCGCTCCTCAAGTACACGATCCGCTCGAGCGGGAGCTGGGTCGTCGTCGGCGGCACCTCCGGCTTCCTCCACCGGAAGATCGTCGATCCGGCGAGCACCGAGAAGGCGTGCATCGAGGATCTGTCGCGACCGCGCATCCAGAACGGCCGCGCGACGGAGCAGCCGGCGTTGAAGGACGACCAGGTCGGCACGGGCAAGGAGCCGCCCTACTCGAAGGACATCAACGTGGTCGCCAATCTCTGCGATCAGTTCGTCAACCCGGTGTGGCGCTTCGCCATCCGTCGCGGGAACAGGGTGAACCCCGAGACGAAGAAGGCCGATGGAGAGGCGCCGTCGCGGCAGGACATGCGCTTCGTGTTCACCGGCCGGTTCGCGTGGCAGCCGCTCTCGATCGGCGCGGGCTCGCTCGCGGCCACGATCAAGCCGATCGCTTCGTACTGGGACGGCGCCGAGCAGCTCAACTGGCGCATGATCGCCGTGGTCGACGCGATCGACCGCGGGCTCCTGGTGTTCCCCGTCGACCAGCCGTTCGCCTTCCAAAAAGGCATCAACTGAGCAGCCTGCCGTGAAGGCAAGCAAGACCGCGGCGTTCGAGATCCCGAAGATCGCGGGGCTCACCATCCGCCCCGAGCTCGCTGCCTCCAAGGCGATCCAAACGCCGTTCATGCGGCAGTGGTTCGCCGCCAAGGAGCGCTACCCCGACGCGCTGATCTTCTTTCGGATGGGGGACTTCTACGAGCTCTTCCTCGACGACGCCGTGCGCGGCTCGCGCGTGCTCGGGCTAACGCTCACCTCGCGCAACAAGGGCGAGCCGGACGAGATCCCCATGGCGGGGGCGCCGCACCACAACGCGCACACGTACATCGCGCGGGCGCTGGCGCACGGGGTGTCGGTGGCGATCTGCGAGCAGATGGCCGACCCGGCCAAGTGCAAGGGCATCGTGCCGCGCGAGGTCGTGCGGGTGATCACGCCGGGGCTCGTCGTCGACGAGAGCTCGCTCGACGCGCGCGTGAACCACTTCCTCGTCGCGATCGAGAAAGGCGCAGAGAGCGTCGGCGTCGCCGCCCTCGACCACTCCACCGGCGAGCTGATCGCGTGCCTCACCGCCGACACCACGACCGCGCTCGCCGAGCTCGCGCGCCTCGAGCCGCGCGAGGTGTTGCTGTCGCCGCACGCGCACGACCTCACCGACGCGATCGCGCTCATCGCGCCGCGCGCCTCGTTTCGTCGCGAGCCGGACGAGCTGTCCGACGCCGATGCGCTGCGGCTCCTGAGCGAGCACCTCGGCGCCGCCGAGGCCGCGACGGCCGCGCGGGACGTGCCGGCCGTGGTG
>JALHOE010000036.1 GCA_022843175.1 Deltaproteobacteria bacterium | reverse complement strand
CCGCGCGCGCGGCCCGCCGCCGCCACCGCTCACGACGAACAGCTTTCCCTCGCGCTCGAAGCGCTCGTAGCTGTGGACGTGCCCGCTGATCATGGCGCGGGTCTTCTTCGCACGAAGGTAGGGCGGCACGAGCACGGCGCGCACGTGGCGATCGTCGCTCGACACGGTGCTGTTGGTGAACGGCGGGTGATGCACGAACACGAGCACGCCCGAGACGGTCGCGTCGCGATCGGCCGCGTCGAGCGAATCGCGAAACCACGCCTCCTGCTCGGCCCAGGTCGTCGTGCGCGAGCGATTGGAGTCGAGGAACAAGAGCCGGAGCGAGCCGTACGTAGCCTGGTAGTACGACGCGAGGTTCGGGAAGCGCCGCCGCAGGTGCGCCATCGCGGTCGCGCGGCGCAAGCCGTAGTCGTGGTTGCCGAGGATGGGGAGCTTCGGCAGGTGGCGCAGGGGCGCGGTCAGCGCGTCGAAGTCGGCCCAGTCCGCGCTCGAGTCGCCGCGGAACACCATATCGCCGAGGAGCACGAGGAAGTCCGCGCGCTCGCGCGCGATCGCCTCGACGAGCACGCGCCGCTCGGGGAGGTTGGACTCGCGCCACACTTCGAGCCACGACGTGCGCTGCAGATCGCCGACCGCGAGGAAGGTGCCGGTGGTGGCGTCCAACGTGGTCATGGCTCGTCCAACCTACCGTGGCACGAATGCGCCCCTCTGCGTTTATAGTGGGGGCCCGATCGCCATGGGCCACAACCTTCCGCGCGTCCTCCTCGCGTTGCTCGCGTTCGCGCCGGCCCGCGCGCGCGCACAGACGCCCCCCGAGAAGAAGCCCGAAACCGAGAAATCCAACGAGGCGGTGCGCACGGAGCAAGAGGGCAAGGAGACGACGTTGCCGAGCGTCGCCGGTCGTCCGGTGCGCCGGTACGCCGAGCACAACGTCTTCGAGCTCGGGGGCAGCGTCTCGCTCGTGCGCGCCAACGCCTTCACCCAGATCGGCGCGATCCCCACGTTCGGATGGTTCCTCATCGACTACGTGCAGCTCTCGCTCCTGCCGAGCGTCGAGTACGTCAAAACGGCGAAGTCGCCGGCGAAGAGCCGCTTCGCGACCCTCGTCGAGACGAGCTTCCACGTGCACGTCGGCGGACCAGTGTTCGCGTTCTTCGGCGCCGGCACCGGGGTGGTCTACGAGAAGGACACCGGCGCGGGCCTGGCCATCGCGCCGCGGCTCGGGCTCAATTTTCTCATCGGCGGCTCCGGCGTGCTCAAGCTCGCGCTCTCGTACGTCTACACGGCGACCAAACGCACCGCGATCGAGGACGGGTCGACCGATCCCCACACCTCCACGTTCGCCTTTCAGATGGGGTGCACGGTCGCATGGTGATGCGAGCGCTCACGCTCCTGCTCGTCGCGCTGACGACGCTCGTCTCCGGCAACGCGCGCGCCGACCACCAGCGCGACATCAGCGTGTGGATGCTCGGGAGCCCGCTCTACGACGCCGGCTTCGTCGCACTCAACGCCGCGGGGCTGGTGATCGGCACCAAGGTGCTGCACCCCCTCCGCCGCGATCGCGCGCCGCTCGACGGTCACGGGCACCGCCCGCGCGTCGAGGCGCTCGGCCGCGCCGGCGACGTGGCGGTGGTGATCGGCCTCATCACCGGAGCCGGGCTGTCCTACGCGGGAGAGCTCGGAAGCGAGGCGCGCGGCATCGAGTCGTTCCGCGGGCCGGTCGTCACGCTCGAGGGGGCGCTCTTCGGCTCGATGGTCACCCAGGTCGTGAAGAACTTCTTCGGCGTCTGCCGCCCGCGTGACTGGGACGATCTCACGCGCACGTGCACGACGAGGGGCGAGGGCCGCGACGACGAGGCGGCGATCGACGAGGCGCACCGCTCGTTCCCCTCGGGTCACTCCGCCCCGCTCGCGGGCATGGCCGGAGCTGCGCTCGGCATGTACCTCCTGCCCACCACGCCGCGGCGCGAGCACCTCGCCGTCGCGCTCACGTCGGTGGGCTTCGCCATGACGATCGTCGTGCTCCGCGTGCGAGCCGGCGCTCACTCGTGGGCCGACACGGGCGCGGCGTTCCTCAGCGGCGGCCTCGCCGGCTTCGCGGTCGCCGCGCTGCACCTGCGGGTGAGCGACTCCGAAAAGGCACCGGCGGCCACCGCCGCGCCGATGATCTTCAGCATCGGCGCGCCGTTCTAATAGGCGCGCGCGTGAGCGAGCGCCTTCTCGGTGCGAATGGTGCGAATCACCGAGGCGCTCGCTGACGCGCGCGCCTGTTCGGCCGTGCTTCCAGCGGAAGCACGGTCAACGGTCGACGCACCCCGCGCTGGCAACGTCCACACTGGGCCGCTAGCCCAGCTCTTCGAGCAGCGCGTCGATCTCGTCGTCGTCGGCGAACAGCTCGTCGACCGCGGGGTTCTCTTCGAGGATCTCGACGACCTTCTCGCGGCGGTCCTCGGTGAGCTCGAGCGCTTCGGTCAACTTGGCGATCAGCGGCTCGATGTCACGGCCCTTGGTGAGCGCGATCATCTTCCGTTCGAGCATGACCGCCACGAGCACGCGCGCCGGCCGGTCGCGGGCGATGTCCGGCTGCTTCGAACCGGCCGCCGGCTTGTCGAGGAGGATCAGCGTGGGGACATCGTCGTCCTCGTCGAGCTCGACGAGGTTGTTCGCCATGTCGTCGGCGAGGTTGTTGAGCAGCGTCGAGAAGTCCTTGGCGAGCGGGAAGATCGCCCAGTCCTCGTGGTCGAACGCGGCGACGGCGCCCGTCTCGAGGTCGACGAAGACCATGTTGCCGCCCGCGTCCTCGGCGATGGGCAGGCGCTCTTCGGGCCAGTCGGTGCCGAGGTCGCGGAGAAACGAGAGCTGCTCCTGAATGCGCTCGGTGGAGAGCCACGTCATCAACGTCGCCCAGCGCGTCTCTTTCGTGGTGCGGATCGCGCCGAAGATCGTGCTGCTCTCCTCGACCGCGCCGTCGTGCGCGCGGTAGGCCTCGAGCACGGCGGGCGGAAGCGGCCTTCCCACGGCGCGTTCGAGCTCGGCGAGCGCGGCGGCGGTGGCCGGCGGTCGCAGCTGGGTAAGCACCTCGGGGGCGTTGTCCCCGAGCCAAGCGTCAATTCGGAGCCATGGGCTCATGCGGGAGGCGATTACCCCGAGTCGCTCGCGCCGTCGACGCCCGTGTCCGAGACCCCTGCGTCGCCGCCGCCGCACGCGCCGATCGACGGGGTCACCTCGGTGGCGACCGCGCTCGGCGCGGCCACGGGCGCGAGGTTGATCCCGATCCCGAAGCTCACGCCGTCGCACGCCCGCGCTGGATCCTGGAGGCGCGGGGCATCGACCACGACGTCGCCGTAGGTCCCGACCGTCTTCATGAGGTTCTGGTACTGCGCGGTGCCGGGGCAGAAGGTGGTCTGGGTGAGGAGGAACGGCTTGAGGAAGGCTTCGACGGCGGCGAGCGGGACCGCGCCGGCGACCTGACCGGTGCCATCGACCGCGTTGGTGTGCGCCGGGTTGAGCTGGAACGCGATGATGCCCGAGCGGACCGCCATCGGCATGAGCTCGCCGCTCGCGCCGATCGGGAGCGCGGTCTCGAAGCTCACCGGCTCGCCCGAGACCCACACGTGATTGCGCAGGTACCCCTTGGGGAAGGAGACCGTCGCCAGTTTGAGGTCGCCGCCGGAGACGCTCCGCGGCAGCACCGAGCGGACGTCGGTGCCGTCCCAAGCGGGCTTCTGCTTGGGAGGCATGGGCGCCATCAGATACAGCTTCGCCGGCACGTAGGTGTCGTCGGCGCCGTCGCCCAGATCCTCGAGGACGAAGAGCCACGACGCCGCGCCGTCGAGCAGCCCGTTGTTCGTGTCGTTCTCGAATTGGTTGTTGTAGATGTTGAGCTGCGGGACGATCTGCGAGCCGAAGTTGTTGTCTCGGCACGCTTGTCCGTCGCGAATCTGGTCGGGCGAGACCGCGGACGACTTCTGGCAGCTGCCCGCCTGCGTGCTCGCGGTGGCGCCGGTGCAGAGTCCGTCGATGTCCCAGCCCCAGTCCTCCCAGGCGCCGGGCTTCTTGAGCGAGTCGTTGCTGTGCGCGAAGTGAAAGTGCTTCACGCCGAGCCACAGCGTGCGACCGGCGCCCGGGGTGGGCGCGCCGGCGGGGCGCGCAGGGGGCACGGCCGGCCCGCCGTCGGTGCCGGGCGTGCCGGTGTCGGCGGGACGCGTGCCGCTGATGCCATCGAACGACGTGGTGAGCGAGCACGCGGCGAGCGTTGCGACGACGGCGACTGCCCCCCCCAGTAACGCGCGCATCAGAACGAGCCTCCGAGCGTGCCGACGGCGCCGCCGGCGATGGGCACCGCGTCCACTCGGAGCCCGGTCTTCTTGGGCTCGCTCGGGGCGGTGAGGATCATGACGGTGGCGACGCCGATCGAGACGATGCCGACGCCGAGCGCGACGTCGGCGAGCAGCAGCTTGGTGCGGGCCGGGTTCTCGTCGTCCTTGTGGCAATAGGGAGCGCAGGTGTCGCGCAGCCGATCGCGGTCGGCGCGGCCGCTGAGCCCGAAGTACGCGAACCCGACGAAGGAGGCGGCGGCCACCGCGCCGAACACATACGCGCCGGTGGGGATGCCGCGCGACGGCGCGGTGTCCGGCAGCTTCGCGGGGGGCGGCGCATCGACCGGCTTCTCGACCGGCTTGGGCTGCGCGCCGAGGGCGACGGAGATCACGCGGTTCTTCTCGGTCTCGCGGACGAGCACCTTCTGCTCGACGGGCGGGAGCTTCGGCGTGCCGGTGTGCTCGAAGCGGAACGTGTGCGCGCCGGGGTCGACCGCGATCGCCGAGCCGTCGAGCTTCTCGGCGAGGAGCTCTCCGTCGACGAGCACCTTCACGTCGGACACGTCGCTGCCGCTGCCGTCCTTGGCGCTGAGGATCACCGTCGGCAGGCTGTCGTCGACGTCCTTCAGCCAGCTGAAGCAGTCCTTCTTCACGACCGCCGGGCAGGCATCCTGCGCGCAGTGGACGAGCTCCTTGCGCGCGGCGCGGAGCTTCTTCTCGGTGCGGAGCTTCTGTGCCGACTCCGAGGCCGCGACGCAGGACTCTTTGTCTTGCGCGAACGCTGGGAGGGACGCGGCGGTGAAGACGAGGAGCATCGCCGAGGCGACCGAACGATTCACAGGCACTCCATCTTGTATTTCTTGTTGCCCACGGCATCGATGACGTACGGCGGGTCGCAGTTGGGCTTGGCCGCCGTGGCGCTCGGCTTGGCCTGCGGCTTGTCGATCGGCTTCGCGATCGGCTTGGCCGTGGCGGACGGCTCGACCGAGGGAGACGGCGCGGGTGCGACCGTCGCCGTCGCCGTCGCCGTCACCGTCGCCGTGGATGCGGGCGGCGGCGGTGCCTGCGTGACGGTAGCCGACGGCGCCGGGGTGACGACGGGCGGCGCAGCGACCGCCGGACTCGGCTCCGACTTGCGGTTCATGAAGAGGACCGCGCCGATCAGCAACGCGCCCACGCCGGCGATGCCGACCCATAGACCCGCGCGCCTTCGCGGCGGCGGCTCGGGCGGCGCCGTCTGCACGCTGCCGCCGAGGTTGGTGCTCACGAGCGGCGCGGGCCCACGGTTGGCCGTGGCGATCGTCTCGGCGGCCTCGACCTGCGAGAGCGGCGCGAGCGGCACCGACGACTCCGGCGACGGCGAGGTGCGGACGGTGCGCTGCCTGCGACCGCCGCCGGTCGTCGCCGCGGCGAGCACGCGGTTGATCCGCTCGATGGACTGGAGCGCCTCGGGCGGAGCGAACGGCTCGAGCGCGGTGGCGAGCGCGCCGACGTCGGTGAAGCGATCGTCGACCGGCTTGGAGAGGCACTTGTCGATCAGCTGCACGAGGCCCTCGGGCGCGTCCGGCAGATACGTGCGGAGCGGCGTGGGCTTGTCGGTGGCGACGCGCAGGACGAGCTGCGGGAGCGTTTCGGCCATGAACGGCCGCTCGGCGGTGATCAGCTCGTAGAGGATGACGCCGAGCGCCCAGAGGTCCGCGCGCTTGTCGACGTTCTTCGCGGCCGCGAGCTGCTCGGGCGCCATGTAGAGCGGCGAGCCCATCATGCCGTTGGTGGCGGTGAGCGCGGCGTCGGTGCTGTCGAGCAGCTTGGAGATGCCGAAGTCGAGGAGCTTCACGCACGGCGAGCCGTCTGCGCGCTCGGTGAGGAAGAGGTTCGCCGGCTTGAGGTCGCGGTGGACGATGCCCGACGTGTGCGCCTCGGCGAGCGCCTCGCAGGCCTGCAGCACGTATTCGACCGCGTCGGGGATCGCGACCTTGCCCTCGTTCTTGATCAGCTGACCGAGGTCGCTGCCGGTGAGGTGCTCCAGGATCATGTACGGCGCGCCGTTGTCGGCCTTGCCGACGTCGCGGACGCGCGCGACGTGCTCGCTCCTGATCTTGGCCGCGGCGCGCCCCTCGCGGAGGAAGCGCTCGACCTGGTCCCCCTGCGCAGCGAACGTGGGGTGGAGGAACTTGATCGCCACGAGCTCGTCGAGCTCGAGGTGACGCGCGGACACGACCACGCCCATTCCACCCTGCCCGAGCACCTTCTCGATGCGGTACTTCCCGAGGAAGATCTCGCCGGGGGCGACAGCGGTCATGACCGGCCGAGTCTAGCGACTGACTACCTCGGCTGCACGCTTTCCACTGTTTTTGCTGCATCCAGATTCGAGATGCCCCCGGATCGCGGTCGCCCTTTTGGGGTTGACGAAGATCACTGCCCGAGCAGGGCGGCGTGCGTCGTTGCCGGAGGGGGGTATCGTTAACGGCAGACAGGGGGTCGCCATGAGCATCCGAAAACTCGGCTTCGTGCCGATCGTGTTCATCGCCGGCAGCGCCATCGCCGCCGACAAACCCGGTACCGACGGCACCGCCACCTCGTGGGAGTCGGGTCAGAAGGTCATCCTCGTGGTCCCTTGCGACAAGGGCGAGGACGGCGCGTGGGACTACTCCGGCTGCGTCCGCGCGCTCCGCGAACGCACTGTCGGCGTGCTCTGCAAGCGCGGTCCCGGCACCTACAAATGGTCGTTCCAGGTCGGCGCCGAGAAGTCGAAGCTCGATCAATCGACGACATGTAAGGGCGGCTGATAGACTCCTCCTCTGCTGGAGGACGTCATGGCCGACGACGACATCAAGAGCTTCGAAGACTTCTGGCCGCACTACGTGCGCGCGCACGCCAACAAGACGAACCGTCGCCTCCACTTCGCGGGCACCACCGCGGCGATGGCGCTCGTCGCGGGCGGCGTCCTCACGCGTCGCATCTGGCCGATCCTCGTCGCGCCGGTCGTGGGCTACGGGTTCGCGTGGGTCGGTCACTTCTTCGTCGAGGGCAACATCCCGGCGACGTTCGGCCACCCGCTCTACTCGCTCAAGGCCGACTTCGTCATGTGGAAGAAGATCCTCGAGGGCTCGATGGACGGCGAGGTCGAGAAGTACACCCGGAGCGCGCCCGAGCCCGCCGAGCCGGTGCACATCGCCGCCGATCCGACCATCAACTGACGTAGCTGATTGGAACGGCCGATCGTCCTCCTCACCGACTTCGGACATCGCGATCCGTTTGTCGGAATCATGAAGTGCGTGATCGCGAGCATCGCGCCGCGCGCGCCGGTGATCGATCTCGTCCACGACCTCCCGGCGCACAACATCCGCGCTGGCATGGTCGCGCTCGAGGCCGCGATCCCCTATTTGCCGAAGCGCGCGGTGGTGGTCGCGGTCGTCGACCCGGGCGTCGGCACCGAACGGCGCGCGATCGCCGGCGCGGTCGACGACTTCCGCTTCATCGGGCCCGACAACGGGCTGCTCTCGCGCGCCCTCGTGCGCGCGCAGACGGTCGTCGAGCTCACCGAGTCGAAGTACTTCCTGTCGCAGGTGTCGAGCACCTTTCACGGCAGGGACATCTTCGCGCCCGTCGCCGCCCACGTGTCCAAGGGGCTCGCGCTCGACAAACTCGGGCCTAAGATCGACTCGCTCCGCACCATCACGCTCCGTGAGCCGGCCCGCATCCGCGGCGTGATCACCGGCGAGGTGCTCCACATCGATCGTTACGGCAACGCGCTCACCAACATCCCGGCCCCCTGGACGACGCAGGGCCAGAAGTTGACCGTCGCCGGCCAGCAGCTCGAGGTGCGGCGCACCTACGGCGACGTCGCGATCGGCGTCGCCGTCGCGGTGCCGAGCAGCAGTGGCACGCTCGAGATCGCCCTGCGCGACGGCGACGCGGCCCGGTCGCTCGGGATCAGCCGCGGCGATCCGGTCGAGGTCCGCTCGTGAGATGGCTCGCGCTGGCGCTGCTCGTCGGCTGCACGTCGCCGAGCGAGGCGCCGGCCGCGGACACCGGGGTCGAGGAGGAGGACGTCGCCGACGCGTTGCCGCCGCTCGATCCGGGCAAGTGCGGCACGGTGAGCGGCGACGAGGCGCCGATGGTGCTCGACCGCGTCGCGCCGACGACGCTGCGGGCGAAGCTCTTTCCCTTCTTCTCGCGGGTCGAGGCGGACGCCGCGCTGCTCGGGGCGGTGGCGAGGACCGATCGTCAGACCTGGACCGAGGTCGACGCGACGGCCGCCGCCGACGCGCTGCTCCCGCTCCTCAATAAGTCGTTTATGGATCAGGCGCGCGCGTCGGGCGCCTTCAACGCCCATGCAGCGTTGGCCGACGACGCGTTCGTGCGTCGCGCGGTCGTCGACGAGCTGCTCGCGGCGACCAACGCGATCAACGCCTTCGTCGCCGAGCTGTCTCCCGAGCAGAAGACGAAGGCGACGACCGTCGCGAGCGGCCCGTTCTTCCAGCCCGCGATGGAGGTGGCGCTCGCGGTGCTCATGGCCGCGGATCGCGCGCAGGCCGCGAAATACGAGCCGCTGGTGAGCGGAGAGAACGCGGCGGCGGTCGCAGCGATCCCCGGGATCGACTTCGCCAAATACCCGTTCGCCGCCGACGTGGTGCCGGGGCTCGGCGGCAGCGACCTGACCACGCCGCTCACCGAGGGCGGCCGGCAACGCTGTGACCTCGCCCTCGCGCGCTTCGCGGCCAAGCTCGCGCCGCTGATCGTCGTCTCCGGCGGTCACGTCCACCCCGATCGCACGCCGTTCTCCGAGGCGATCGAGATGAAGAAGTACCTCGTCTCGAAGGGCATCCCCGCCGCGGCGATCCTCGTCGACCCGCACGCGCGGCACACCACGACCAACCTCCGCAACACCTCGCGGCTGCTGCTCCGCGCCGGCGTGCCGGCAGAGCGACCGGTGCTGCTGACGAGCGACGCGTTCCAATCGCTGTACATGATCGGGCGACCGTTCGAGGTGCGCTGCCGCGAGGAGATCGGGTTCGTCCCGTGGCGCAAGCTGACGAGCCTGTCGATCAACGACTCGTGCTTCTTCCCTTCGCGCGTCTCGCTCACGCAGGTGCCGCGCGATCCGCGGGATCCGTAGCGTACATACGAGCCTGCGCACAGGTCCGTAACTTCCCGAGCCGCTTCCGCTTCCGCCTTCGCCTTCGCCTTCGCCTTCGCCTTCGCCCTCGCTTCCGCCTTCGCCTTCGCCCTCGCTTCCGCCTTCGCCTTCGCCTTGCTTGCGGTGCTCGTGCGCGTGCAGCGCTCCGTACGCGCGTAGCTCCGGCGTGGCTCCGGCGCCGCGGTCTCGATCCGTCCGCGCGCCGAGACGCCCCCCGGATCCCACCTCCGAAAGCGAAGACCCCGACGCGCTCGACGCGCTCGACGCGTGCGCGCGCATCGCGATTCAACCCGGCCACTTCGACAAGCTCGAGGGCCACGCAGCAGCGCGCGACTCGAACGCCGACGGCGAGCCCGCCGCGATAGGCCGCCGCTCGGTCGCGCTCGACGGGTTCAACCTTCACGCCGCCGTCGCGGTCGGTGCGGACGACGACGTCGCGCGCGAGCGACTCGTTCGCTACTGCGCGCGTCCTCCGTTCGCGCTCGAGCGCCTATCGCTGCTCCCAGACGGTCGGGTCGCTTATCGCATCAAGCAACCGCGAAGGAACGCGACCCACCGAATCCTCGAGCCCGTCGAGCTCCTCGCGCGCATCGCCGCCCTCATCCCGCCGCCGCGCCATCCCTTTCTGCGCTATCACGGAGTCCTCGCACCGAGCTCGAAGTGGCGGCGTCACATCGTCCCGCGTCCCCTGCAGACCGACAGCATGCAGCGTGCGCCTCACGCGGTGAGCGCGCCCTCGCGAGCATCGCCCCCGCACAATCCCCCGACACCGAATCCCCCGACACCGACCGCACCAACCGCGCCGACCGCGCCGATCGCGCTCGCGATCCGTGCGACCACAGGGGTTTTCACCGCCCCGAAGTCTCCTGCGCAACCGAGCACGCCGTCGGCCGTGCGCTCGGCCCCACCCGCGGCGGCCGAACGTAGACCTGGGCTCGCCTCGCCAACGGTCAGCTGCTGGCGCAAGCGCCGCGCATCGAGTGGGCGAAGCTCCTTCGTCGCACGTTCCTCGACGACGTCCTCGCGTGCCCGCGCTGCAATGGCCGCGCACGAGTCATCGCAGCCGTCCACCAGTCCGACGAAGCGCGTCGCTTCCTCGCCTCCATCGCCGAGCGATCCCTCTCGGAACGTCTCCCCTACGCGCGCGATCCCGACGAAGCACCGCCCGACTCAACACAGCCCCCGCCACCCTCCGAGCCCGAAGCCCCGCCGCCGTCGGAGCCCGCCATCGAGCTCCCACCGCCCGACGACTGACGCCGCTCCCCGCGCCCCCCTCCGCGCCCCACCACCGTCGACCAAGGACGCCGCCAGAGGTGTACCCTTGCGTTCGTTCACAGAGACGTCGCGGCTCAACCCGGCCGTCCGATGTGTAGTTCGGAGAAGGGGTCCTTTGTCAACTCGCCCACTGGAATCCCCGGCGGACGCTTCCATTCCCTACCCCCAGGGCGCGTGCGGGTTCGAGCGCGACGTCGGGTGGTGCGTCGTCGCGCAGAATCCAGTGACCATCGCGAGGAGCCGCGCGATTGGCAAGCAGGAGCGAACGCGATGATCGCGCTGGTCGTCCTTTTCGTCCTGCTCGGCGCCCTGGCGATGCTCGTGCCATCGGACACCTCGCGCGTGATCGCGCTGCTCGCTGCTCGCCGGCAGGCGACACGGCGCGATGCGCGCAACCGCAACGCACCTCCTGCCGATGCTGAACGATGCCGAGACTTCTTCGTCCGCAGACCTACCGTGCCCGCCAGCAGCGCGTCCGTATCACGCCCGCCGAGCTCGCCCTCTGGGCGCTGCTTCGCCGCCGTGCGCTCGGAGCCAAGTTTCGCCGCCAGCACCCGCTCGGTCCGTACATCGTCGACTTCTTCAGCTGCGACGCAGGGCTCGTGGTCGAGGTCGACGGCGACGTACATGACAGGCCGCACGCCCGCGCGCACGACGCCGAGCGCGATGCGTTCCTCGGCGTGTGCGGTCTTCGCGTCGTCCGACTTCGGAACGAGCTAGTGCAGCAAGCTCCCGAGCGGGCGCTCGAAATCATCCGCGCCGCGCTCGCCGACGAAGCGCCCCCTCCCTCCGGGAGCTCCGGGAGGGGGTTGGGGGGCCGTAAATCTCCCGCGCGCGATAGCGCGCGGGATTCCGCAACAGCCTATTGCTAACGCCGGCGATACCGCAGCCGGTGGATCGGAAGCCCATCCGCCACCGCGCGCTTCTCGCGCGGGCTCTGTGCGCCGTACGGGTTGTCCGTGAGCCGCGCGCTGCCGGGCTCGTCACCATACGGCTCGAGCAGCTCGCGCGCGTCGAGGAACGCCTTGTACTGCTCGTAGCGGTGCTCGACGTCGGTCTGCACGAACAGCTCGCCGCCCGGCCGCAGGAGGCGCTCGATCTCGTGCTGCACCACGTCGCCGAGGACGAGGCGCTTCTCGTGGCGCTTCTTCCACCACGGATCGGGGAAGTGCATGAACACCGCCCGCAGTCGGCCGTCGGGCTTCAGCCGCGGCATCGCCAAACGCGCGTCCTCGGAGAACACGCGCGCGCGGGGGCCGAGGCCGTCGGCGACGAGCTTGCGGTCGACGATGGCGGCCCATTTGCGGCGCACCTCGAGCCCGAGCAGGCGCACCGCGGGATCGAACGCGACGCGCTCGAACGCAAACGCCCCGCGACCGCCGCCAATCTCGAGCTCGACCGGATCGTCGGGCGTGGTGCCCGGGAACAAGGAATCGATCTCGACCGTTGTGTCTCGCTCGCCGGGGAGCACGGCGGCGTCGCCATAGGGATCGCCCGGCCGAATCCGGCGTTTCGGGTACCGCGGCGGCGGCGCGTCCATCACCACGAGGCGGCATCAACGTCGGGGACAGGCGCACGTCAAGCACCTCGAATACACTCCTTCCTCCCGATGAGCACCACGGCCAACGACCGACGCGACGATCGCCGCGAGCTCGAGCGCGCGCTCGGCGCCGTCGAGGGCTCGCGCCGGTGGATCGGCCGGGTGGTGATGCTCGTCGTGCTCGCCGCGGCGATCTTCGGCTACGTCCGTTGGCGCAAGGCGCACCCGCCGCCCAAGCCGGCGCGCTTCATGACCGAGGAGGTCAGCACCGGAGACGTGATCGAGACGATCCAGTCCACCGGCACCGTCCAGCCGGTCACCCAGGTGCAGGTGGGCGCGCAGGTCTCCGGCCGCATCGCCAGGCGGTTCGTCGACTTCAACTCGGTCGTGAAGAAGGGCGATCTGCTCGCCGAGATCGACCCGGCCATCCTCTCCACCGCCGCCACCGCCGACTCCGCGCGCGTCGAAAGCGCGAAGGCCGCCGTCGCGGGTGACGAGGCCGCCGTCGAGCTCGCGAAGACGAACTACGAGCGCGCGGTGCTCCTCCGCTCGCAGGGCCTGCTCGGCGAGGCCGATCTCATCACCTCCAAGGGCAGCCTCGCGGCGGCCGAGGCCAAGCTGCGCGGCTCGAAGGCGGCGCTCAACCTCGCGTCGGCGTCGCTCAAGACCTCGCAGACCAACCTCGCCTTCACCAAGATCTACGCGCCGATCGACGGCGTGGTCATCGCCCGCAACGTCGACGTCGGGCAGACGGTCGCCGCCTCGTTCCAGACGCCCGTGCTATTCACCATCGCGCAGGACCTCAAGCAGATGCTGGTCCTCGCCGACGTCGACGAGGCCGATCTCGGTCGCCTCTCCAAGTCCGAGCAGCCCGAGGTCGACGTCGCGGTCGAGGCGTTCCCCGGCGAGGTCTTCCCCGGCGTGCTGAAGGAGGTCCGCTTCAACGCCACGACGATGCAGGGCGTCGTCACCTACCCGGCGGTGATCTCGGTCGGCAACCCCGACCTCAAGCTCCGTCCCGGAATGACCGCGACGGTGTCGATCCGCACCGCGAACGCCAAGGGCGTGCTTCGCGTGCCGAACGCCGCGCTCCGCTTCCGCCCGTCGCCGCCACTCGGCCCCGACGGCAAGCCGAAGCCCTTCAAGCCCGAGCCTCCGCCGCCCCGCGGTCGCGGCCGCATCTTCCTCCCGCCTCCCACCGCGGACGGCGAGCCCACCTCCGCGATGATCGACATCGGCATCAGCGACGGCCTGTTCACGGTGGTGAAGGGCGTCGCGCCCGGCACCAAGGTCGTCGTCGACGAGACCGACGAGAACGCCGAGAAGAGGAAGCAGAAGGGGCTCTTCTAGAGCCAATGCCGATCGGTGACCCATAGGCGCGCGCGTCAGCGAGCGCCTCGCCACCATTCGCACCGGTAGGCGCTCGCTTACGCGAGCGCCTCGATGATTCGCACCCTCGCACCGGTAGGCGCTCGCTTACGCGCGCGCCTATTCGGCGTGCTTCCAACGGAAGACGGTTGACGGTCAACCGTCGACGCAACCCGCGCGAGCAACGGCCACGACGTCAACCACCGCGAGCGAAAGTGCACTAGAACTTCAGCGCGTCCTCGACGCACGACTTGGCCTCGGCCGACGTGAGGCACGTCGTGCCGGTGGGGCAGCCGGTGCCGTCGGGGCAGAGCTTGCGCTGGCAGTACTTGCTGCTGCCGCCGCCGAGCGCGCGACAGACCGTCGTCGAAGCGCAGGACGCGTCGTTGGTGCACGGCTTCAGCGCGCAGCCGCTGGTGGTGCACTGCATGCCGGCGATGCAGTCGGCGTCGACCTTGCAGTCGAGGACGCAGGCACCGAACATCGTGTTGCAGTCGAAGGTCGCCGGCGACGAGCAGGCCATCGTCGCGCTGCAGGTGCAGATGCCGCCCGGCGCATTGGCGCGACAGGTGCCGCTCGGGCATTGCGCGTTCGTGTAGCACTGCCCCTGCTTCTTGCCGGCCGCGTCCATGGCCGACGCGGTGTCGGCCAGGGTCTCTGCCACCGCGGAGTCGACGGTCGACGACTCCATCGCGGTGTCGACCAGAGCCATCGTGTCGGCAGCGGTCGCGGAGTCGACGACGAGGGTGTCCTCGGGCGAAGAGCTCTCGCTCCCGGAGGAATCGGCGACGGCCGAGTCCACCACGGCCGAATCGGCCTCGACGACGCCGGGGCTGTCCTCGCTGCCACCACACCCGAGCCACAGAACCGTGAGAACGATCGCGCGCACGCTGCTTCGTTAGCACATCCCGCTACACTGGTCTCCGTGGCCCTCCTCGAGCTCCGCGACGTCGAAAAGGACTACGTGTCCGACGCCGGGGTGGTGCACGCGCTCCGCACCGTGAACCTGCGCGTCGATCACGGCGAGTTCGTGGCGATCGTGGGCGCCAGCGGCAGCGGCAAGTCGACGATGATGAACCTCCTCGGCTGCCTCGACCGGCCGACGCGCGGGTCGTACACGCTCGAGGGGATCGAGGTCGGCGCCCGTAGCAACGACGCGCGCGCGATCGTCCGCAACCGCATGATCGGCTTCGTGTTCCAGGGGTTCAACCTGCTCGCGCGGACCACGGCGCTCGAGAACGTCGAGCTGCCGCTGCAGTACCGGGGCGTCGGCGCCGGACAGCGTCGCAAGCGCGCCAAGGAGGCGCTCCGGCTGGTCGGTCTCGAAGCGCGCATGCACCACACCCCGGCGCAGCTCTCGGGCGGGCAGCAACAGCGCGTCGCGATCGCGCGCGCCCTGGTCACCGATCCGCCGATGCTCCTCGCCGACGAGCCGACGGGCAACCTCGACACCAGAACGAGCGACGAAGTGCTCGCGCTGCTCCAGCGGCTCAACCTGGAGCGCGGGATCACCATCCTCCTCGTCACGCACGAGGCCGACGTCGCGGCGTGCGCGGGACGCGTCATCACCATGCGCGACGGCGAGATCGTCTCCGATACCCCGAACACGCCGCCGCGTGACGCAGGCGCTGCCCTGCGCGCGGGATAACCCCTACGGCTCGTCGATCACGCGGCGGACCGCGGCGAGTAGCGCGCCGATCGCGACCGGCTTGGCCAGCTGAGCACGCGCGCCCTGCATCGGCAGATCGTGGCCGCTGAACGAGATGGCGCGGACCGCCGGTGCGATCGCGCGCATCCGATCGAGCAACGCCTGGCCGCTCAGTCCGGGCATCGATTGGTCGACGATCGCCAGATCGACGCTCGCGGGCTCGGCGGAGAACGCCGCGAGCGCCTCGTGCGGATCGCCAAACTCGCGAATCCGATACCCCTCGGCTTCGAGGACGGTCGCGATCGCGCGACGGACCGATCGATCGTCTTCGACGAGGAGGATCGTCTCGCCTCGGCCGCCGAGGGCCCGATCGGGAGTGGTGCGCGCCGCGGGCTCCGCGACGCCCACGGGGAGATGCATGGTGACCGTCGTACCGGCCGCGGCGATCGACTCGACGTCGAGCTGACCGCCGTGCGCGTTGACCATCGCGTACACGGTCGAGAGTCCGAGGCCGGAGCCGCGCTCGGGCGCCTTGGTGGTGAAGAACGGCTCGATGGCCCGGCTGCGGACGTCCTCCGTCATGCCGATCCCGTTGTCGACGACCGAGAGCTGCACACGTGGCTCGGGCTCGCGCACGGATTGGACGGTCACCACGATGCGGGCCGGACGCCCCTCCGCGATCACGCTCTCGAGCGCGTCGCGCGCGTTGAGCACGAGGTTCATGAGCGCGTGCTCGAGCTCGCCGCCGTCGACGCCTGCCAGCACCGGCTCGTCGGATACGACGAGCTCGACGCTGATCGCGCGGTCGAGGACGCTCCGCGCCAAACCGACGACCCTGCGCGCGATCTCGCTGGCGTCTGCGGTGTGGGCGGTCGCGCGCGCGCGCCCACCGGCAAACGCGGTGAGCTGCCGAACAACGTCGGCGGCGCGCTGCGCGCTCGCCAGCACGTCGCGCAGCAGCGGCGCGCCGTCCGCCGCTTTTCGGGCGGTCCATTCGAGCGCGGGGATCAGCGCGGCGAGGAGGTTGTTGAAGTTGTGGGCGACCCCGGCGGCGAGCTGGCCCACCGCGTCGAGCCGCTGCGACTGCAGCAACCGCTCCTCGAGGCGGCGGCGATCGGTCACGTCGAGCAAGCAGCCGAGCAGGCCGGTCACCTCCCCGCGATCGTTTCGCTCGACGCGGCCTGCGGTCATGAACCACCGTAGGTCGCCGGCCGGCGTGACCGAGCGAAACTGCAGCCCGGAGTAGTGACCGCGCGCGACCGACTCGTCGACCTCGCGCTGAATGCGTTCGCGGTCGCCGGGGTGGACGCGCTCGAGGAAGCCCTCGTACGTCGTGCGCCCGGCCTCGGGCGGCACGCCGAAGTGACGACAGGAGGTCTCGTCCCACAGCACGAGATCGCGCAGCGCGTCCCAATGCCAATAGCCGATGTCGGCGGCCGCGGCGGCGAGCTCGAGGCGATCGGCGTGGTCGGCGAGCCGTCGCGCCATCCCCTTGAGCTCGGAGACGTCGGTGCTGACGCACGTGAGGGCCACGACCCGCCCGTGCTCGACGATCGGGCCGAACCGGGTGAAGTAGGGCGTCGCGGGGCCGGCGCTCCCCGGCGCGGTCGTCTCGTACGAAGCAGGCTCGCCGGTCTCGACCACTCGGCGCAGCGCGGCTCGGATCACCGGGTGGTGCTCGGGCGGCGTGAAGTCGAAGATGGTGCGGCCGAGCACCTGCTCGTAGGTGAGGGTGCCGGAGAGCCGATTCACGTACTCGAACACGCCCTCGGTCGAGATCCGAACGACGAAGTCGGGGACGCTCTCGACCAACGCTTCGAGCGTCGCGTGCGACGTGCGGAGCGCGGCGAGCTCCGCCTCGAGCGCCGCGATCCGTCCCTTCGGCTCGACGCGCTCGTCGGCCGCGCTCGATTCGTTCGGCACGCCTCCAACTTAGCCTGGAACAACCCACTCGCGATGCGAAACGCTGCCGTACGACGCAGCGGAAGCGCCCTCGCCGTCAAAAAGCACTTGTAACCAAGAATGATTCTAAACCATCATACCCCCCGCATGAGGCGGCCTTCGGCACGGGTCAACGCGGCGCTCGCGGCGCTCGACCGTGCCGAGCTGCGCAAGACTCCACAGCGAATCGCCGTGGTGCACGCGCTCGTCGACGACACGTCGCACCCGACCGCCCAGCAGATCTTCGACCGGCTGCGCCGGCAGATGCCGACGATGAGCTTCGCCACCGTCTACAACACGCTCGCGGCGCTCGAGCGGGCCGGCGTCTGCCGCTCGCTCCGCCTCAGCCACGACGACAGCGCGCGCTTCGACCCGATGGTCGAGCCGCACGACCACGCGGTGTGCGATCGCTGCGGTCGCGTGCTCGACGTGCCGCGCGCCCGCGAGCGCGCCGAGATTCAGGAGTTCCGCGTGCGCGCAGTGGAGCGCGTCTATCGCGGCGAGTGTCAGCAGTGTCAGTCAATCGGAGGATCGTAATGTCCAAGTTGCAGAAGGGTTCGAAGACCCACGACAACCTCAAGGCGGCCTTCGCCGGCGAGTCGCAGGCCAACCGTCGCTACCTGTATTTCGCAAAGGTCGCCGACGTCGAGGGCCTCCCCGACGTGGCGGGCCTCTTCAAGGACACGGCCGACGGCGAGACCGGCCACGCGCACGGTCACCTCGACTACCTCAAGCAGGTCGGCGATCCGGCGACGGATCTCCCGATCGGCAACACCGCGAAGAACCTCAAGGCCGCCGTCCACGGCGAGACCTATGAGTACGAGACGATGTACCCCGGCATGGCCAAGCAGGCGCGTGACGAGGGCTACGACGACATCGCGGAGTGGTTCGAGACGCTCGCCAAGGCCGAGAAGTCCCACGCGGGCCGCTTCGCCCGCGCGCTCAACGAGCTCGACAAGTAAGAAGCCCGGGGCCGCGAGCGTCAGCGCGCGGGTTGTCTGAATCCAGTACAACCCGCGCGCTGATGCTCGCGGCTCACATTTCGGAGGCACGATGTCCGCGATCGATCCCAACCCCAAGCGCCCGCCCGCGTACGCGCCCACCGACGAGCGCTACTACGACGCCGCCGATCTCGACCAAGAGATCCATCGCATCTTCGACATCTGCCACTCCTGCCGGATGTGCCTGTCCTACTGTCCGTCGTTCCCCGATCTCTTCGCGCGGGTCGACGGCTACATCGGCAAGGGCAAAGCCCACGGCGCCGAGACGCTCGACACCGCGGACATCACGTCGGTCGTCGACAACTGCTACCAGTGCAAGCTCTGTTACATCAAATGCCCCTACACCGAGGACGAGGGGCACGCGTGGCTGGTCGACTACCCGCGCATCGCGCTCCGCGAGAAGGCCGTCCGCGCGCGCCGCAACGGCGTCACCCTGCAGGACCAGGTCCTCGGTGAGCCGCAGCTCCTCGGCGAGCTGACCGCCGGCCCGCAGGCGCGCATCGCCAACTTCGTCAACGCGCAGTCACTCGTGCGCAAGGCCGTGGAAAAGACCGTCGGCATCAGCAGCAAATTCCCGCTCCCGCCGTTCGCCACGCAAACGTTCGCCAATTTCATGAAGAAGCACCCGCCGCTCGAGGGCGCCGCGGGCGAGGTCACGATCTTCGCGTCGTGCTACGGCGACTACAACGTCACCGCGCCCTCCATCGCGGCGGTCCACGTCCTCGAGAAGAACGGTTTCCGAGTGCACTACGCCGAGGGGCAGACGTGCTGCGGCATGCCCAACCTCGACGGCGGAGACGTGGCGCGCGCGCAGGAGAAGGCGCGCCAGAACGTCCGCGCGCTGCTCCCCCACGTGCAGGCCGGCCGGCCGATCCTCGTGCCCAACCCCACGTGCAGCTACACGCTCATCAAGGAGCTCGGCTCGATGCTCGACGGCGACGAGGCCAAGCAGGTCGCCGGAGGGACGTGGGATCTCATGAAGTGGATCGACGTCGAGCTCCGTCGCAAGAAGCGGCTCAACAAGGACTTCACTCGCACGCTCGGCAAGGTCGGCTACCACGCCCCCTGTCACCTTCGCGCGCAGAAGATCGCCTTCCCCAGCGTGCAGCTGCTCGAGGCCGCCGGGGCCGAGGTCGAGTTGATCCAGGAGTGCAGCGCCGTCGACGGCACCTGGGGAATGAAGGCCGAGTACTACGAGTCCGGCCGCAAGTACGCACAGAAGCTGCTCCGCCACATGCGCGACGCAGAGCCCGAGCTGATGGCGAGCGACTGTCCGCTGTCCGCGGCGCGTCTGTCCCACGAGCTCAAGACGCCGTGCCGACACCCGATCGAGCTGCTCGCTCACAGCTACGGATTTCCACTCAGCGGCGTCCAAGAGGGCGAGACCGTGGAGGCGCGATGAAGATTCAACGAAGCGAGATTCTCCCCCTCGGCGAGTACGAGACCATCCGCGACCGCTTCCGCGGGCGGATCATCGAGCTCAAGAAGGTGCGTCGTGTCCGGATCAACGACGACATGTCGCTGCTCTTCGAGAACCACGACACCATGCTGTTGCAGGTGCAAGAGATGCTCCGCACCGAGCGCATCACCAACGAGAAGGGCATCGCCCACGAGATCGAGACGTACAACGAGCTCGTCCCCGGCGAGGGCGAGCTCTCGGCCTCGCTCTTCATCGAGATCCCCGACCAGGCGCGCCGCGAGGAGATGCTCGTGCGCTGGTGCGCGATCGAGGAGCACGTGAGCTTCGCGATCGACGGAGAGCAGTGCCGCGCCACGTTCGAGGAGGGTCGACGGGACGCGGGTCGCGCGGCGGCCGTGCAATACCTCCGCTTCCCGCTCACCGCGCGAGCAAAAGCGGCGATCGCCGAGAAGAAGCCTGCCGCGCTGGTGTTCGACCACCCGCACCTGCAGGCCCGCGTCGAGCTGTCGCGGGCGCTCTCGCAGACGCTGGCCGACGACCTCGAAGGCTGAGCCGACAAGACCGTGCACGCTCGCTGGCGGCACGAAGGCCGCATGTCTCGCCGGGCATGCGCATTCAGCTCGTCCTCTCGGCATGCATCGCGGCGACGGCGCTCATCGCGGGTGGCTCCGGCTGCGCACGTACGCAAGCGGAGACCCGCCCAACCGTAGCGGCGCACCCCGCGGTCGGCACCCAGTTCACCGCCACGATCGACAAGCGGCTGAGCACGCTGACGAGCAGGAAGGGGGACCGCTTCACGCTGCGGGTAGACGCCGACGTCCTCGCCGACGACGGCTCCGTCCTGCTCCACGCCGGCGAGACCATCGACGGCCACGTCGTCGAGGTCGACGCTGGACGGGAGGGCTTCTTCGCGGAGCACAAGAGCTCTGCGCTGATGCGGATCGCGTTCGACGGCGCCGACGTGGCGGTGATCGCGGCCGACGGGCACGCCGAGGTCGGCCTCGCCGCGCCCGACGCGGGACACGACACCGTCTTGCGACCGCCGATCGGACCGAAGGCCGCGATCGGCGGCGGTCCACGCGACACCCCGGGGCCGAGCACCGCGCAGCTGGTGATCCCCGCGGGCACCCGGCTGACGCTGATGGTCACCGGACCGCTGCGGTGACGTAGCATCGGGGGATGCGCGTCCTCGTCCTCAACGTCGGCTCCACCTCCGTCAAATACAACCTCTACGAGATGGACACCGAGGCGCGCCTCGCCGACGGCCGCGTCGAGCGTGTCGGCACCGACGAGGCGACGCACGTCCACGGCGGCGCGAACGATCGGGTCGACGGCCGCACCGCCGAGGGCGCGCTGCGGGCGATCCTCGCGCACCTCTCGCGCGAGGGCGGACCGCTCGGGTCGACGGGGCTCGCCGCGGTCGGGCACCGCGTGGTGCACGGCGGCGAGCAGCTGATCTCGCCGACGCCGATCGACGATCGCGTGGAGTCGATCATCGAGGAGTGCGCGCGTTACGCGCCGCTGCACAACCCGGTCAACCTCGCCGGGATCCGCGCGGCGCGCGCGGTGTTTCCCGCGGTGCCGCACGTTGCGGTGTTCGATACCGCATTCCACGCGCAGCTGCCGGCGTACGCGTACACCTATGCGATCCCGCACGAGCTCTACCTCGAGAAGGGCGTCCGGCGGTACGGCTTTCACGGCCCGAGCCACCAGTTCATGGCGCTGTCGGCCGCCGAGCACCTCCGCACCGACCTCTCGCGGCTCAAGCTCGTGACCTGTCACCTCGGCGGCGGCGCCAGCGTCACCGCGATCGACAACGGCGTCTCGGTCGACACGTCGATGGGCATGACCCCGCTCGAGGGGCTGGTGATGGGCACGCGCGCGGGAGACATCGATCCCGCCCTGCCCCTCCTGCTCGCGCGCGACGGCATGACCTTCGAGCAGATCGACGAGCTGCTCAACCGAAAGTCCGGGCTGTACGGGCTCTCCGGCGTGAGCGCCGACTTCCGCGACGTCCAGCGCGCCGCCGAGGGGGGCGACCCGCGCGCGCGTCTCGCGATCGATGTATTCGTTCATCGCATCCGCAAGTACATCGGCGCGTACACCGCGGTGCTCGGCGGCGCGGACGCGATCGTCTTCTCCGGAGGCATCGGCGAGAACTCCGCGCTGGTCCGGCGACGGGTGTGCGAGGGGTTCATTTTCATGGGCGTCGCCCTCGACGACCAGGCCAACGAGCACGAACGCGCCGCCGATCACGGCGGCATCGTCGAGGTGTCCGCCAAGCGCGCGCCGACCAAGGTGCTCGTCGTCCACACCGACGAGGAGCGAATGATCGCCCGCGAGGTCATGCGCTCGGTCGTCGGTCCCACGGCGGTCATCCGCAGCGTGCGCGCGCGACCGATCCCCGTCGGCGTCAGCGTGCGCCACGTCCACCTCAGCCGCGCCGACTGCGACGCGCTGTTCGGCGCCGGCTACGAGCTGACCAAGCGACGAGACGTGACCCAACCCGGGCAGTTCGTCACCCGCGAGACGGTCGATCTCGTCGGCCCCAAGGGCGAGCTCCGCGGGGTCGCGATCATCAACCCGCTCCGCAAGCAGACGCAGGTCGAGCTCGCGCGCACCGACGCCTTCGCGCTCGGCGTCAGCCCGCCGCTCCGCGAGAGCGGCAAGCTCGACGGCACGCCGGGCCTCACCCTCCGCGGCCCCGCCGGCAGCGTGAAGATCGAGAGCGGCGTCATCCTCGCGCACCGCCACGTGCACATGAGCCCGAGCGACGCCAAGGAGATCGGCGTCAACGACCGCGACATGATCAAGATCCGCGTCGAGGGCGATCGCGAGATGACCATCGGCGACGTGATCGTCCGCGTCTCCCCCGACTACGCCCTCGACCTCCACGTCGACACCGACGAGGCCAACGCCGCGGGCCTCAACAACGAGAGCGTCGTCGCCTTCGAGGGCATCCAGGAGACGGCGAGCTAGGAGCCGCGGCGAAAGCCTGTGACTGGGCGGCCCGCGTTGTGAACGCCGCTTCGCAGCGCCGTCGGCACAGACGCGCACACGGCGGAGCAGCACACGAAATTCCCACGGGTGTCGCGCTGGCGCGTCGCTTGCTGAAACGCGGCGGGATGACCCGCTTGCTTTTGATTCCCCTCATCGTCGCCTCTCTCTTCGGCGCGTCCGTCGCGCGGGCCGAGTCTGTCCCGTGCGTGACGACGATCCATCGCTCCAACTTCCCCGCCGGAGCGCGCGACGTTCCGCGCGACGCTCAACTCTCCTTGCTCATGTACGGTTGCAGCGAACCGCTCAAGGCGGTCCTACTGCGTGACGGCGCCGCCGTGGCGGCGGAGGTCACCGCGCGCAGCGCCCAGGGCTTCGCCGAGCTCGTCGCCGTGAAGCCGACCGCGCCACTCGACGCCAACACCACTTACTCGCTCGTCGTCAGCAACAGCAGCGGAGCGGCAACGCTCTCCTTCACGACGGGAGCTCGCCTTTCATCCGAGAACCATGATCCGCCAACCCTGACCCTCGCGGCGACGAGGTACGCCGCCGAGATCGTCGGCGACCGTCGTTCGCGCGTGGACTTCGACCTCCTCGTGACCCCCAACGCGCCCGAGGCCGGCGGCGTGATCACCGTGCAGATGCAGACCGGGGCCTCGCCGCTCGCGACCTTCGTGTTCGACACGGGAGCCCCGACGACGATCGCGCGACTCCAGAGGAACGGGCTCGAGGGCGAGCAACTGTGCTTCACCGCGACCTACACGGATCTCGCCGGGCGCGTGTCGGAGCCGTCGGCCGCGGTCTGCCACACGATAGGGCCGGAGCCCCCGGCGAGCGGCTGCAGTATGGGCGTGCAGCGCTCGCCGGCTCCGTGGCTCGCGATCGCCGCGCTCGGTATCGTGCTCGCGCGGCGCGGGCGTTCGCGACGTGCGGCGAACTGAACGAACACCGGGACGACGCCGGGAGAGTTGACAGCGTCGGACTGGTGCCGACGTTGTTGGGTATGGCAACCCTGGCGATCGACGGTGCCACCCTCGAGGTGCGGCTCACACCGCTCGAGAAAGTGGGCGCACTCTCCGGAAACGTGCGCGTCCCCCTGTCCTCGGTCCGCGAGGTGCACGTCACCGAGGAGCCCTACTCCGAGCTCCGGGGCATCCGCGTCGGCACCGGCATTCCGTGGGTGATCGTGCTCGGAAGGATGCTCCACGGCGGCGGCAAGGACTTCGTCGCGATCTACGGGACCGGTCGCACCGCGGTCATCGAGCTCCGACCCGGCGAGCCGTACCGCCGCATCATGATCTCCGACGCAGACGCGGCCGTCGTCGACGAGCTCCGCGCGCGTGTGTCGGCGAACGCTCCATCCCCTACAGATCGGTAGTCTGCCGCGTGCGCGGCAGGTGCAGCGTGAACGTCGTGCCGCCGTCGTTCGACTCGACGTCGATCGTGCCCTCGTGCGCGGTCATGATCGAATCGGCGATGTAGAGACCGAGCCCGAGGCTCTGCGAGCCCCGCGTACGGGCGCGCGCGGGGTTGAGCTGGCGGAAGGGGCTGAAGATGTCGTCGAGGTCATCCTGCGGGATCGCGGGCCCGCGGTTGTGCACGCTCACCGTCACCTGCTCGGGCTCGCCGCGGATGGTCACGTCGATCGGCTCACCGGGGGCGCCGTGCTGATATGCGTTGCCGACGACATTCGAGAGGGCCTGACCGATGCGACCCGGGTCCCAGCGACCGACGAGCTCCCCTTCGGTGGTGCAGTGGACGACGCAGTCGGGGTGGAACGCCCGGATCTCGTCGACGGCCTGCTGCGCGACGGCGCCGAGGTCCATTTCGCTCGGCGTCACCGGAATCCCCGCACCGAGGCGGGTACGCGTGAAGTCGACGAGATCGCCGATCATCGTGTCCATGCGGGTTCCGCTGTTGAGGATGCTCGACACGAGCCTGCGGTGCGGCCACTCGGCGTCCTCTTTCCGCAACATCAGCGTCGCCGACATGAGGATCGCGCCGAGGGGGTTGCGTAGGTCGTGGCCGAGCACGCCGAGGAACAGATCCTTCGAGCGATCGACCTCTTGCGCGTAGCGCGCGATCGACTCCGCGAGCAGCTGATCGATCGCCTCGTTGAAGCGCGTCATCTCGTTGAACGACTCACGGGTGAGCTCCGCGGACGCTTCGGACCAGAGCCGCAGAACGCTGGCGCGCAGCGCACGGAACTCCGACACCATCTGCTCGGGCGAGTAGCCGATCGCCGCGCGATCGCTGCCGTGCGCGTTCGCCGCAGTGTGACTGTCCACGTGCGCGTCGCTCTGACCGGCGGCCTTTTCGGCCTGCTCCTTCTTCGATTGCGCAGTGTCGAGGTCGACGGCGATCGCCTTGAGCATCCCCGCGATGTGATCGCGGCGCTGTTCGAGGTCCATTCGCGTGGCGGCGGGCACACACGACCGCGCGAAGACCTCCCAGTCGCTGGTGATCGCGCTCGTGTTCTTCTGGATGAACTCCCCCAACCTCATCGCTGCCTCCTGTCGGACCCGCGAGAGAGAAGCGAGGTTCGTGCCACGTGAGCGGTCATGTTGGATGCGCAATCTCGGTGACCGCGCGCATATGGTGCTGGGAAGTCGGCCGCTCCACGAGCGAGCGGCGTACGTGCTTCACGAGCGCGTCGGCACTGAACGGCTTGGCCAGCACGTTCGACGCCTCCGTCGCCGCCCCGAGGTCCTCGAACCCGGACATGAAGATCACCGGCAGGGCCGGCCAGCGCGCGACGAGCGCATCGGCGAGCTGCCGACCGTTCATGTCGGGCATCATCACGTCGGAGAGGACGACATCGAACTGGTGACCGGCTGCGAGGGCTTCGAGCGCCTCGGCGCCGCCACTGGCCGTCGTGACGAGGTAGCCGCGGTACTCGAGGATGCGACGCACCGCATCGCGCACCGACGGCTCGTCGTCGACGACGAGCACGCGGAGCCCCGTCCGCTGCGCCCCCAGAGCCGGACGCGCGGTGCGACGCGGCTTCGACGTCTCGTCCACGTAGGGAAGATAGATGCGGAAAGTGGTGCCGTGACCGAGCGCGCTCTCGACTGCGATCTCGCCCTGGAGCTGCTCCACGAGCGCCTGCACCGTGGAGAGACCGAGACCGGTGCCTCGCGCCACGCCCTTGGTGGTGAAGAATGGCTCGTACATCCGCTGCTGCACCTCGTCGTTCATGCCCGCGCCGTCGTCACTGACTTCGAGCATCGCGCCGCCCCCGCCCGGCGCCGACCAGCAGCGGAGGCGCACGGTCCCCTTGCCGTTGCACGCATCGCGCGCGTTCAGCAGCAGGTTCGTCACGATCTGCTCGAGGTGAATCTTCTCGCAACGCAGCCGATTGGGCAGGGCCGCGAGCTCGTCGACGATGGCAATGGCGGGGTCGGTCGAGCGGCGTACGAACGCGGCGGTCTCCAGCAGCACGGCAACCGCGTCGGTAACCCCGCCGATGGCGATGGTGGTCTGCTCGCGCCGCCCGATCTTGAGGATGCGGTTGGTCAGGGCCTGGCCGCGCTCCGCGGCCGCGAGGATGTCCTCGAAATCCTTGGCGTCGGGCGAGCTCGGATCGGGCGCGTCCATCAAACGCAACTCGGCGATCGTGCGGATGCCGGCCAGCACGTTGTTGAAGTCGTGGGCGATGCCGCCTGCGAGGCGGCCGAGCGCCTCGAGCCGCTGGGCGTCGCGGGCGTGGAGCTCACGACGGTGGAGCTCCTCCTGCGCGCGGGCAGCCTTGCGCGTCGCGCGGTAGCGTTGGATCGCGAGCGACAGCGCGACTGCGAGGAGCGTGATCGCGTCCTCTGCGTCGCCGATCGGCCTGGTCGACGAGATGAGCAGGCACCCGTCGCCGCCGATCGGGAAGCTGACCGCGCCGACCTCCTCGATGGAGTGCGTCTCCGACGAGTCGGGGTCCTTGCGCCGCATCTGGATCGCGATCGTGGCGTGGCGATCGTGGAGCAGCCCACGGATGGCCTCGGTGACGATGGCGACGGTGTCGTGCCGGTCCTGCACCGCCGCTAGTTTCGTGGCCGCGACCGCTACGGCTGTCGTGCGGTCGAGGTGGCGCACCTGCGCGGCCATGATGCGGTCAAGGATCGCAGCGAGCACTCCCACGACCACCACCGCGCCGACGGTGCTGACCGATTCGACGTTGAACGGCCGGTCGGCGCGCGCGAGCGCTGCCGCGACGATCCCCGCGTAGAGCGGGACGGTGAGTGCCGCGGCGGCTCCGCGCGCGATGAAGGCGCGCACGAAGACCGCTGGCAGCACGACGGCGAGGCAGGCAGCCGGCGTCGGATGCGAGAAGCAGACCATCGCGAGCGCGACGCTCGCGAGCGCGTGGTCGGCGTGGCGATGACGCGGCGCGTACACCGCGTGCAGCCAGACGCCCGCGAGCGCCGCGATCCCGATCGCCCCGACCCACTGGAACGGCCGCGGCTGCCCGAACACAAACACCACGAGCGCCCAGCTCGGCAGCGCGACCGCCACCGCGAAACCGCCGAACATGCGTCGTAGCCGGTCGATCTCGGTTCCGGCCCCGGGGGCTGCCATGACCAAGTGAACGGCGGGCGCCGACGGTCCGATAAGCGCGCCATCACCCCGCGGGGTGATCCCCTCGAGCAGTACGGGGCGGTGGCTCCGGAGGCTTCCGGGTTCGTCGGCTGTACGGTCGAAGCGACCGGAGGCTGCTATGTGCAGTCCTCGCTCTCCTCATCACAGGGCGGGGTCGGCGTGCCGGCGTCGGTCCCCACGTCCGCGGGCGTCGTCGTCGTCGTGCCGGTGTCGGTCACGCCGGCGTCGGTAGCGATGCACTTGCCGACCGAGATCACGTTGTTGTCGAGGGTGACCTCGCCGTTCCGCGCCAGGGCGCGGCCGTCGACGGTGGCACCGGTCTGGAGCGCGATGCTGGTGAGCGCGAGGATGCTGCCGCTGAACTTGCTGCTCGTCCCGATGGTGGCCGAGCTGCCGACCTTCCAGAACACGTTGCAGCCGCTGCCGCCGTTGACGACGAGGACCGACGCGCTGCTCGCGGTGACGAGGGAGCTAACGGTCTTGAAGATGAAGACGGCGTCCGACTTGCCCTTCGCGTCGAGCGTCAGCGTGCCCGTGAGCTGCGCCGAGGAGTCGAAGCAATAGACGCCCTCGAGCAGCGTGAGGCCGCCGAGGTCCTTGCCGGTGAGGTTCTGCGTGCAGGGGGCCGCGGCGAGCTCGTTGTACGCCGTGGTGAGGTCGCCCTGGGCCTTCAAGGCGACAGCGTCCGCCTTGTACATCGCGCCGTCGGTCTGGAGACCCGGCGGGAACCCCGTGACTGCGCTCCCCGGCGAGACGCCGACGTCACCGTGAATCATCGAAGGACCGGTGTTGGTCACCGTCGCTCCGGCGAGGACGAGGAAGCTGGTCGACGTTCCGAGCTTCGGCGCGGTCAGCGAGCTCCCCGTCTTGTCGGACGTGCCATCACCACCCGAGCCGCAAGCAACGAGGAGGGCAGCGATCGGCAGCAGCGGCAGGAGGCCCGCAAGTCGGTTCTTCACTGGGTAGTCCTTTCGAGACTCAACGAGAGGCGAGCGCGCATTGGCGCTTGGTTCCTTCTCGTTTCTGGGATTGGGCATCAGCAAGTTACAGACCGTTCGCTCAACGGCCGATTTCCGGCCCCATCGGCACTCCGCGTACGGATGTGCCGGTGAAGGTGCGCACGAACAACCGAGATCTCGGGCGCTCGTCACGGCGGAGGTCACCGAGAGCACGTTCGGCGGTCGAATCGTGCGGGCCCACGGTTGATCGAGCCGATGCGCGCGCCACTTCCCCATCGGCGCGCGGCCGCGTTTGCTCGGCTTGATCCGCCGTGTTAACGACCGCCCCCCATGAAGAGCCGCACGTCTGTCCTGGTATTCGCGACCGCCATCTTCGCCGCGTCCTTTGCGGAGGCGGACGGCAACTGGATGGACGGGAAGGTGACCTACAAGTTCGCCGGCGTCGACAAGGCCTTCGACTCCCCCGCGGAGGCTTGCAAGGCGGGCGTCGCCCAGCTCGCGAAGAGCGGCAACAAGAAGACGTTCGTGAGCGTCAAGGAGGGCACCTCCAGCACCATGATGACCTGCATGCTCAAGGAGTCCGACGGCAAGGACTTCGAGCAGAGCAACGTGATCACGAAGGTGCTCGAGTGCCCGGCCGACACGACGGCCAAGAGCACGAACAACTCCGGCAAGTTCGCCGACATCCGGTGCAAGTGCGACGACAAGAAGGGCTGCCCCGCGCCCGGAGCGGTCGCGGCGAAGACGCCCGAAACGAAGCCCGCGCTGACCGGCAAGTGGATGGACGGCGTGGTGACCTACAAGATCGGTGGCGTCGACAAGGCCTTCGATGCCCCGGCCGACGCGTGCAAGGCGGGCGTCGCTCAGCTCGCGAAGAGCGGCAACAAGAAGACGTTCGTGAGCGTCAAGGACGGCACCTCGAGCACCATGATGACGTGCATGCTCAAGGAGTCCGACGGCAAGGACTTCGAGCAGGCCAACGTGGTGACGAAGGTCCTGGTGTGCCCGGGCGACACGACGGCGAAGAGCACGAACAACTCGGGCCAGTTCGCCGACATCAAGTGCAAGTGCGACGACAAGGCCGGCTGCCCCGCGCCCGGAGCGGCCGCGACGAAGACGCCCGACACGAAGCCCGCGGTGACCGGCAACTGGATGGACGGCGTTCCGACCTACAAGTTCGCCGGCGTCGACAAGGTCTTCGACGTGCCGGCCGACGCGTGCAAGGCAGGCGTCGACCAGCTCGCGAAGAGCGGCAACAAGAAGACCTTCGTGAGCGTGAAGGAGGGCACCTCGAGCACCATGATGACGTGCATGCTCAAGGAGTCCGACGGCAAGAGCTTCGAGCAGGCCAACGTGGTGACGAAGGTCCTGAAGTGCCCGGCCGGCACGACGGTGAAGAGCACCAACAACTCGGGCCAGTGGGCCGACATCAAGTGCAAGTGCGACGACAAGGGATGCCCGAAGCAGTAAGCCCGCGATCGTGAGCGGTACCGCGCAGCGGTACACTCCCCGCATGCGAACCCGCAGCCCGATGCGCTTTCTCCTCGCCTCCCTGCTCCTCGGCTGCGGCGCCTCTGTCTCCACGGCCGATCCCGCCGATGCCGCGACGGACACGACGGACACCTCCGCGGACGGCGCTACCGATGGCGTAGCCGACACGACGGACACGTCATCGCCCCCGATCGAGGTCGACGCCACGCCGCCCCCGATGGGCTGCACGCTCGCCGATCCGTTGAACCCGCCCCTCTTCTGCGGACCCGCCGAGAGCGGCGCCACTCCGTGCACCACCACCACCAAGGTGGACACGTGCCCCTCGGACAACCCGTGCATGGCGCGGGTGAAGCAGGGCGGGCCGATCCTCGAGCACCGCATGGGGCGCATGCGTTTGTGGGCGCCCGATGCGCTGCTGTCGCTGGCGCCGATCGCGTTCGACCCCAACGTGAATGCGCGCTGCTGCAACGGCGGCAACGAGTCGCTGAACTGGTTGTTCCGCATCGACCGTGGAGCGAAGGTCCTCGAGGTGGGCTCGGCGCGCGCCTCCGCCGACGGCGCGAAGTTCAGCTTCCTCGCCGAGTCGTTCAGCGGAGACACCGCGGGCGCGATCTGTCCGGGCTTCGTCGGCCCGAGCACGCCCCTCGACCTGCGCCCCATCCGCGTCGCGATCGCGGCCACGGGAACGGGCTTTCAGTCGGCGGTCATCGCGTCGCTCAACATCGCCAATTTCGACCGGAGCGGCTCGCCCATCGTCCTCCCTCTTCGCGAGGTCACCGTGAAGGTGCCCTCGATCTCGGATCCGAGCTGCATCGGCAGCTGGGACAAGAAGTACTGGTGCGACGGCGACTCGCTCGGATGGACGACGGGCGGCTCGATCGTGGCGAAGATCACCGCCGAGGACGCCGATCGTGTTCCGCTCCGCGAGGCAGGGTGTCAGTCGCTCTGCGCGATTCTGGTCAACGACGCGACGAAGACGAGCGGGAGGACCTGCAAGCGCAGCGCGGACGGGAAGGTCCCGGAGATCGGCACGCACTGCGTGGGCGGGACGTCGTGCAAGAACGCGTTCCTGCTGAGCGTGACGTTCGGCTCGTACGGCGTCGACATCGCCCCGTGAGGGGCGGAGACCTCCGACGAGCTATCCCCCCGCCGCGACGCACGAACTGCCGATGCAGCTCATCGTGGCGCCGCAGACGTTGTTGCAACTGCCGCAGTTGAGCGGATCGTTCGTCAGCGAAGCGCACCCCCCTGCGCCGCAGTCCGTGAACCCCACTGGGCAGGAGCAGGTGCCTCCCACGCACGACTTGCCGCCGCTGCACGCGAACCCGCACATGCCGCAGTGCGAGGAGCTCGAGCTGGTGTTGACGCAGGCGCCGCTGCACTCCGACGGCGCGCTGGCCGGGCAGACGCAGGACGAAGAGGTGCACGACGCCGTGGGCGGACAGACCCTGCCGCACATGCCGCAGTTGTTGACGTCCGAGGTCAGCGCGCGGCAGATCCCGCCGCAGGGCGAGCTTCCCGCCGGGCACACGCAGCTCGTGCCGTTGCAGATGGTGCCGCCGCTGCAGACGTTGCCGCAGGCCCCGCAGTTCGAGGTCGTGTTGACGACCGTGTCGCAGCCGCCGAGATCCGGCGCGGTCTTGACGCAGTTGTCGTACCCCGAAACGCAACCGGTGTACGCGCAGCTGCCCGCGCTGCACGTGCGCCCTAGGCTACGCGTCGAGTCGCAGGCGTTTCCGCAGCCGCCGCAGTGATTGGGGTCGGTGTTGGTGTCGACGCACGCGCTGCCGCACACGGTCTTCGTGCAAACGTCGGGCACGAACGTGTCGGGCACGAACGTGTCGGGCACGAACGTGTCGGGCACGAACGTGTCGGGCATGGACGTGTCGGGCACGAACGTGTCGGGCATGGACGTGTCGGGCACGGACGTGTCGGGCACGGACGTGTCGGGCGACACGTCGCTCGAGTCGGTGAGGGTCTCGGTCTGGAGCGCCGTATCCGCCGCGTCGACGATGCTCGTGTCGTCGATCGGCGAATCGACCTGCGCGTCGTCGGCCGCGTCCTCGAAATCGGCATCGGCATCGGCGCCGGCGTCGGAGTCGACATCGGAGACCTTCTCGAACGAGCCGAGGATCGCCGTGCACGCGTTCGCCGAGGCGACGAAGCCCAGAAGGACGAGGAGCCGCGAGCGCGCGACCATCAGAAGGCTCCCGAGAGGCCGGCCGAGCCGATTCCGATCCACGGCGTCACGTGCGCGTGCGCTTCCTTGCGGGGCGCCGAGGACAGCAATCCGTAGATCCCCACCGCCGCGCCGACCCCGGCCGCGATGAACGAGATCGTCGAGATGGTTCCCCACCGCTGATAGGCGTCGACGTCATCGTGCGCGGCGGGCGGGCATCGTCCATCGGTGCAGGAGCTCTTCAAGCTGGACGCGCTGGACATCGCCAGCGCACCGGTGACGCCGCCAACCACAATGCCGACGCCTGCGACGCCGAACCCCGCATACACGAGAGGGCTGGTGGTCGATGGCGTGGTGTCGACCACCGGCGCGGTCCGCGTCGGTGTCGTGGTTGGCTCGGGAGCGGCGGTCTTCGCCGGCACCACGAAGACGAGCGGCACCTCCCGCGTCTGGCCCTCCTCCACCGTCACCTCGACGCTGAGATCGGCGGTCCCGGCCGCGCGCGCCACCACGGTGTGCTTGCCGGGGTTCACCTTGCGCGGTGAGCCGAGCGTCTCGCTCGGGAGCTCGCGACCGTCGAGCGTCACCTTGGCGCCGGGGGCGCCCGAGATCTTGAAGACGAGCGTGGGGATACGCGGCACCAGGCTCTCGGCGAGCTTCTGCGCCTCATCGCGCGCGTTCTGCGAGGCCGACGTCTCCCCGGGCTTCTTCGGGATCTTCACCGTTTCGAGGAACCGCTCGCGCGCTTCGATCAGCTCGCCCATCTGCATGTGCGTGCGGCCGAGCTCCAGCCCCGTGGTCGCGGAGGGCCACAGCGAGTACGCGCCCTTGAACTTCACCAGCGCGGCCGCGAGCTCGCCCTTGTCGCGGAGCGCAACGCCGTCGGTGAACAGATCGCGCGCCGCCGCCTTGTCACTGAGGCTCGAGTCATCGCCGCGCGCGCGCGCGGCTCCGACGCTGAAAGCCAGTCCCAAAACCAGGCACGCCCCCACCGCACGCATGACTCAGTCCTCCGGTCGAGGAGCAGTATACGCCAGCGATCGCCAGCTGACGGGGGACGAGTATTTCTGCCGCTGGGGCGAGTCCAAAGCCGCTACCCGTGCCCGCGGCGCTAGAGCCCGCAGTTCGCGTAGATCGGCGACGACCACCCGCGGCCGACGCGCGCGCGAAGGATCGCGCAGCGGTCGGGGACCTTGATCGTCGCGAACGCGTCGGACCCGGGCTTCGCCACCGTCTCGCCGTCGAGGAAGATCTCGATGTCGTCTCCGGTCGCTCCGACCTCGACCGTCGCCGCGGCTTCGAGCGCGTCGCCGATGTGCGCGGTGAGGCCTCCCGGCTTGCGCGCGACGAAGGTGCACGCTGCCCCGTCACGCACGCAGGTGCGTGCTCGCGCGATCCCCGCGCGGATAGCGTCGATCGTGCGCGCCGTCGTGAGCACGAAGGTCGCGGCGCGGAGGTGGTCGTCGTGGCTGTCGCTGCCGCCGAGCGCGGCGATGCGGCGTCCGCCGCGCGCGTCTTTGTCGAGCTGAAGGAACGAGGCGCGGATCGTCGACTCGCCGTCGTGCAGGAGGTAGCGATCGCGCAGGTGCTGCGCCGTGAGGTTGAAGACCTCGTGGCCCTGCGCGAGGCGCGTCACCGCGTCGATCTCTGGCGGGAAGGGGCCCTTCGCGGTGAAGGGCCGCCACGACAGATCCGCCTTCGCCATACTGATCGACGACCCCGGGATCGGCGTGACGAACGGGTGATGGATCGAGAGAATGCCGCCGCGCGCGATCCATCGCTCGAAGAACCGCGCGGGGTGCGCCTGCGCCTCGGCGAGCGGGACGTCGGCGAGCACCGCGTCGAGATCGGCGAACGCGACGCCGACGTGACCGTACTGGTGATCGGTGTACTCGAAGCCGGGAACGAACAGCACCCCCGTGCGCTTCGTCTCCGCGTCGATCGCCGCCCGGAGCTCGCGCTGGCCCTTCTGCACGGCGTCCCGCAGCGACGCGTCGAGGAAGAAGCGCGACCACACGTGCGGCGTGAGCACCACGAAGGCGAGCCCCTCGGCGCGCGCGAGATCGGCGGTGCGCGAAAGGCCGCGGGTCACGTCGGTCACGTCGTCCGGCGGGGCGACGTGGCAGTGCAGGTCTCCCGCGACGATCTGCAGCGGAGAAGCCCCACCGAGGGTGAGCGGCGGCGGCGCAAGCGGGCGGTGCGCGCTGCCCATCGCGAAGTCCACCACGTCGTGGCGCGAGCAGCCGGCGAGCGCGAGCAGGCAGAGGGCAGCGCGGAGCATCGGGATCGAGACGGAACGCCCCGACCGTTATTCAGTCCCTCGCCGAAGGGCTGCGCGCCGACGCGAATGACGTCCGCGCAAACGCCCACCGAGGTGTGGTCGGGCTTCCGTGTTGGGGTTGGGAGGTCGAAGCAACCGCCCGTCGCCCTCGGACAATCCCGGGGCGATGCGATGACCATCGCCCACCCGTCGCGCGTACGAGCATGATGCTCGTCGTGAAAGCGCTCTGGCTCGCTCTGGCGTTGCTCCTCTTCGCCCCCGTAGCGTCCGCGCAGTCGTGGGACGACGTCCCGCGCGACAAGAAGGGTCGCCCCTGGCCCGAGCGGCTGCCCTATCGCGGCGGGGTCGTGCCCAACGGCTATCACGTAGACACGCACACCAAACCGGGCCTGATCATCGCCGGCAGCGTCACCTTCGGGGTCACCTACGGGCTCTGCGTCTACCTCGCGAGTCAGTCGCGCGATGACCGAGTCAAGCTGTTCTACGCGCCGATCGTCGGGCCCTTCATCTTTGCTGCGACGGTGAAGAACGACCTCTACGGCATCGGCGCCGCCATCGGGGTCGTTGCCGGCATGGTGCAGACCGCTGGCGCGGCGATGTTGATCGTTGGCCTCATCCCCAAGACCGACCTTCAGCGCAACGACCTCGCGAGCGTGCGCGTGGTGCCGCTCCTCGCGCCCAATCAATCGGGCCTGGCCGTCGTCGGCACGTTCTGATCCCAGCGCCGGATTTGCTACGGTCGCCTCGTGGCGGGCCCCCTCCAACAACTGCGACGTAGGCTGCGTTCGTCGAGTCGTAACGCGCTCGAGCTCGCGCGCTTCGGTCGGCTCGGCGAGGAGTACGGCGCGCCGTACGAGGTCGTCGACGAGGCCGAGCACCATCGGCTGCGTCGCTACGCCACGTTGGCGACCGGCGTCGTCGACGCGCCGGTCGCGCTGCTCGTCCCGCCGTTGATGGTGACGTCCGAGGTCTACGACATCTCCCCCGACACGTCCGCCGTCACCGCGCTCGGCGCGCGCGGGATCCAAGCGTTCGTCTCCGATTTCGGCTCGCCCGAGGACGCGCCCTCCGGCATGCGGCGCACGCTCGACGATCACATCCACGCGGTGGTGCGCAGCGTCGAGCGCGTGCGCGCGCTCACCGGTCGCGACGTTCACGTCCTCGGATACTCGCAGGGCGGCATGTTCGCGTATCAGGCGGCGGCGTTCCTCCGCACCGAGGGCATCAAGTCGCTCGTCACCTTTGGCAGCCCCGTCGACATCCACCGCCAGCTCCCCGCGGTGCACAGCGACGTGACCGGGGCCCTGATCCGCGGCGTCGAGCCGATCGCACGCTTCATCCTCGAGCGGATCGAGGGGCTGCCCGGCGCGTTGACCAGCACCGGCTTCAAGCTGCTGAGCCCGCGCAAGGAACTGCAGGCGCGGGTCGAGTTCGTCTCGAAGCTCCACGATCGCAACGCGCTCGTGCGCCGCGAGGCGCGCCGGCGCTTCCTCGGCGGCGAGGGCTTCGTCGCGTGGCCGGGCCCCGCGCTCCGCGCCTTCTTCGACGAGTTCATCGTGCACAACCGGATGCTCTCCGGAGGCTTCGTCGTCGAGGGACGCACCGTCAGCCTCGCCGATCTCACCTGCCCGATCCTCGCCTTCATCGGAGGCAGCGACGAGATCGCACGACCGTCGGCGGTGAAGGCCATCACGCGCGCCGCGCCGCACGCGGCGGTCGACTTCGTCACCGTCCCCGCCGGTCACTTCGGGCTCGTCGTCGGCTCGCGCGCGATGTCGAACACCTGGCCCACGGTCGCCGAATGGATCCTCCACCGCGAGGGCAAGGGACCGGCTCCCGCCGCGCTGCACAAACCGATCGAGCAGACCCTCGACGACGAATACGAGCTCGGCGAGCTCGACATCGAGATCGAGCTCGTCTTCGACACCATCGCCCGCGCAGCCCGCGCCGGTGCGCGACGACTGAACCACGCGCTGGCCAGCGCCTCCGACGTCGTCGACGCCGTTCGCTACCAGGAGCCCCGCCTTCGTCGCCTCGCCGAGCTCAACCCCAATTCGCTCATCAGCCCGGCGCGCTTCCTCGCCGAGCAGGCCAAGCGCGCGCCGGAGTCGACGTTCTTCCTCTACCGCGATCGCGCGTTCTCCTACCGCGACGCCGACACGCGCGTGTCGAACGTGGTGCGCGGCCTCCACGCCAAGGGGATCGCCCGCGGCGACAAGGTCCTCGTGGTCATGGGCTCGCGCCCGAGCTTCCTCTCGGTCGTCACCGCGCTCAACCGCATGGGCGCAGTCGCCGTGGTCGCGCCGCCCGAGGTCTCGGCCGACGTGATCGCGCGCGCGCTCGAGGGGATCGTCCACATCGTCGCCGACCCGGACGTGGCGGAGCGCTTCTCCTCGCTCGGCCGCGACATCCTGGTGCTCGGCGGTGGCGGCAGCGCGCGCACGCTCCCGAAGGGTCTCATCGATCTCGAGGCGATCGATCCCGCGACCATCGTCCTCCCCGACGGCTTCGTCGAGAACCCCGGCCGCGCGCGCGATCTCTCGATGATCCTCCTCCGCACCACCGAATCGGGCGCTCTCCGGGCGGTGCCGATCACCAACCACCGGTGGGCGCTCTCCGCGCTCGGGTCGGCCGCGGCCTGCACGCTGACGCCGCACGACACGGTCTTCTCGTGCGTTGCGCTCCACCACCCGACGGCGATCCTGGTGAGCGTCGGCGCCGCCCTCGCCGCCGGCTCGCGCCTCGCGCTCGCTTCGCGCTTCTCGCCGAGCACCTTCCTCTCCGAGGTGCGTCGCACCGGGGCCACGGTCGTCTTCTACGCGGGCGAGATGTTGCGGGCGCTCCTCTTCGAGCACCCCGGCCCCGGCGATCGCACGCTTCCGGTGCGCCTCTTCGCCGGCAGCGGCATGCGCCCCGATCTCGCCGCGCGCCTCCGCGAGCGTTTCAACGTGTCGGTGATGGAGTTCTACGCCGGCACCACGCAGCGCGCGATCCTCGCCAACGCCTCCGGCGAGAAGCCGGGCGCGCTCGGTCGCGTGTTGCCCGGCGGCTCGGAGGTCCGCGTGGTCCGCGCCGATCTCGCGCGCGGCGAGCCGATCCGCGGCGCCGACGGCCGGGCCGAGTCCGCCTCGATCGACGAGCCCGGCCTGCTGGTATCGCGCGTGGAGGACGAGGACGACGCGCCGGGCGTCCGGCGCGGCCTCTTCGTCGAGGGCGATCGCTGGTTCGTCTCGTCGGACGTGGTGCGGCGCGATCGCGACGGAGACTACTGGTTCGTCGACTCACTCTCCGGCTACGTGGGCGGGACGATCTCGACGCGGAAGATTGAGGACGCGCTCTACTCGCTCCCCGAGATCGAGCTCGCCTCGGTCGATGCGAACCTCACCGCGGCGATCCAAGCGCGCGTCTCGGTCGATCGCGCGCGCATCGACGAGGCGTTGGAGAAGCTCCCGCCGGAGGAGCGTCCGAAGCGCGTCGTGCAGGTCGGCGAGATCCCGCTCACCGACGGCTTCCGCCCGCGCAAGCGCGCGATCGTCATCCCGTAGCCGAACCCTCAGCCCACCACGCCGACCACCGGACGCGGAGGTCCGCCGTCCAGTAGGTCCTCGGGGCTGCATTTTTCGATGTGGCCGATCAGCCGGCGGTAGAGGCCGAACCCGGCGAGCCTACGCAGGCGGGGCTCGAACGTTCGCGCGATCTCGAGCGGAATCCCGAGCTGCTGGTTCTCCTGCTGGCGGATGTAGCCCGCGCAGTAGTTCATCGCGATGCCGACCCTGCGCTCGCGCGTGCGGTTCGCGCCGCCGCCGTGCCAGAGGGAGCCGTTGTAGATCAGCACGCTCCCCTTCTTCATGACCGCGGGGATGCTCTCGTCGTCGGCGCCGAGGGCCGGCGCGCGGTCACGGAGGTGGCTTCCGGGGATGACCCTGGTCGCGCCGTTCTCCTCGGTGAAGTCGGTGATCGCCCACATGCTGTTGGCGATGATCGGCACATGAGGCCGCGGCAGCGGGATCGCCTGATCGTCGGCGTGAAGCGGCTGCGGTGTCTCCTCGGGGCCGATCGCGATCGATGAGAGCGACGAGACGAGACAGCCACGATCGAGCACACGCTCGACGATCGGCAGCACGGACCGATGCACCGGAATGCGCTGGTAGAGCGGCCCGCGCGCGAGCAGGTTGTAGATGCGCGTCGTGCGCGTGCCCTCGAAGATGTTCTGGGCGGGCACCACCGCGAGCTCGCGCTCGAGGCGCAGCAAGTCGCCCGCCAGCGCGTCGACCAGGTCGTGCTCGATCGCGTCCTCGACGATCGTGTAACCGGCCGTGGCGATCCGTGCGACATGCGCATCGAGCTCGGCATCCGTCATCGAGCGATCCTCGGCGGCGCGAGGGTCGGGCGCAAGTCAACGACTACGGCGACGCTGGTTTGGTCGAGCCTCGTCACGGCGTCCGCATCGCTGCCCCATCCGCGCCCGGCGTTCCGTTCGTCAGCTCCGCGAGGCGCGCCGCAGCCGAGGCCATGCGCTTCGCTGCGCGGGTGCGGCGGGCGCGGAGCAGGAGGTTGTGCGGCGTGATCGTCGCGCCCACGAAGTCGTGGGCCTCCACCTCGTACCCCGCGGCCTCGAGGCGGAGCGTGCGCTCGAGATCGACGAGCGAGGTCGCGACGCGGCGGCGCACGTTCTGGTGGGCTGCGGCGCCGAGCTCGTCGGCGAGGGCGAGCCCGCGCGCGAGGAACGGAACGTCGGCGCCGTAGCAGCAGGGAACGAGGAAGAGGAACCGCGCGTCGCTCTCGATCGCGCGATCGATCACCGTGTCGGACGCGCGACCGCAGGCGTGGAGCGCGACGACCGCGTCGGCGCCGGTCGGCCATTCGCCGCTCACGTCGCTCTCCCGGAGGTCGACGGGCACGCTCCGCGACATCCGCCCGATCGCCGCGCGACAGGCGGCGACCCGCTTCGGATCGCGCTCGATGACGGTGAGGGCGCCGATCGGGAGGAGCTCCGCGGCGACGAGGCCGACGCTGGCCTTGCCCGCCGCGGCGTCGATCAGGTGCGCGCCGCGCCGGATGCGCGACAGCTCGCGGAGCATCGCCGTCAGCTCATGCGCCTTCTGGAGATCCTCCCGACGAAGCCCCGTGCCCTCGCGCGCGATGAAGAGCCGATGAAGGACGGCGCCGACCTCTTCGCAGGAATGCACCGCGTCAGTATGTTGATGGCCGCCATTAAGCGCAGGATTTCTGGTGCGGCACATCCGCCCACACAGGCGCCCTCGTCGTCCCGTACTGGCCAGGACCGCGAGTTGAGTGCACTCTGTCTGTGTTGGGGCGCGCGAAATGACAGCGCAATTAACGACGGGTGAATCCGGACCGGTCCTCCAAAAGGGGATCCTTGTCGCGGACAAATATCGCCTTGTCGAGCCCGCGGGCGAGGGAGCGATGGGCTCGGTGTGGAAGGCCGAGCACATCACGCTCGGGCACGCCGTCGCGATCAAGTTCCTCCATGGCTCGGTCGCCAAGGCCGCGGAGCCGCGCGCACGTTTCGAGCGCGAGGCGCGGCTCGCCGCCCGACTCGGCGAGGCCTCGCGTCACATCACCCGCGTCGCCGACCACGGCATCACCCCCGACGGAACGCCCTTCCTCGTCATGGAGTTCCTCAGCGGCGAGGGCCTCGAGGTCCGCCTCAAGCGCGACCGGCGCCTGCCGATCACGCTCTGCGCGAAGATCACCGCGCAGCTCGCGCGCGCGCTCCACGTCGCGCACACCGCCGGCGTCATCCACCGCGATCTCAAGCCGGCCAACGTCTTCCTCACGGACAACCCGGACGACGGCGATCTCCTGGTGAAGCTCCTCGACTTCGGCGTCGCCAAGGCGACGCTCGACGCCGACGAGAACCAGGCCACCCGCGCCGGCGCGCTGATCGGCACGCCCAACTACATGAGCCCGGAGCAGATCACCGGCGAGAGCACGCTCGATCTGCGCTCGGACCTGTGGGGCCTCGCGGCGATCGTCTATCGCATGGCGGTCGGACGCGCGCCGTTCGGCTCGGGCGCGCTCTCGGAGCTCGCGATGCGCATCGTCGCGACCGAGCCGCCGGTGCCCACTCAGCTCGCGCCCGATCTGCCCCACGAGTTCGATCTGTGGGTGCGCAAGGCGCTCGCCAAGAAGCCCGAGCAACGCTTCCAGAACGCGCGCGACCTCGCGGACTCGCTGTCCGCCGTCGCGGGCATCAGCGCCACCGGCTCCACCGGCGCGTACTCCGCGGCCGCCGCGGAGCGCCTCGCGCTGCAGCTCGGCGACTCGGTCTCCGGCGTGCAGCACACGCTCGGTCACTCCGAGGCCGCGCCGCTCCCCGCGCGCGCCGAGCCGGGGCCGAAGAGCCGCGCTGCGCTGTTCGTGGCGCTCGCGGCGTTGATCTTCGCCGGCGCGGGCGTCGGGGTGTACCTGTCGCGCGTGCGGCCCGTACCGGTCGCCGCCGCGCCCCCGCCCACCGCCACGGCCACCGAACCACCGAAGCCGGTCGAGGTCGCGAAGCCCGTCGAGGCCGCGAAGCCCACCGAGAAGATCGCAGAAACACCGGAGCCGCCGCCGGCGGCGAGCGCGTCCACCGAGATCAAAGCCGACCCGAAGAAGAAGGCCTGGGTTGCGCCCAAGGGCACCGCCAAGACGGCGCCGGCCGACACCGCGGCGCCGCCCCCGCCGCCCCCGCCGCAAGACACGAAGTCGGGCGACCTCTGGAAGAAGAAGGACGAAATGTGACGACGCGATCGTCTCACCGAGCAGTGTCGTTGGGCCTCGCCGCGATCCTGTTCGCGCACTCGCTGCCGGCCCTCGCCGAGCCCACCGAGCAAGAGCAAGCGATCGCCAAAGACCTCTTCGACAAGGGCGTGAAGCTCATGGACGAGGGGAAGTGCGACGAGAAGCCGACCGACCTCGCCAAGTGCAAGCAGGCGCGCGACGCGTTCAAGCGCGCTTACGACATCACCGGCGCGCTCGGCGCGCTCCGTAACCTCGCCTACGTCGAGAAGGGGCTCGGCATGACGGCGTCGGCGGCCCGCGACTTCCGCGAGCTCGCCCGGCGCGCGCCGCTCGACCCCAAGCCCGAGCGCCGCAAGTGGGTCGAGTTCGCCAAGGCCGAGGCCGACGCGCTCGAACCCCGCGTACCGCACCTGCTCGTGAAGGTCGTCGAGAAGATCCCCGGCACCAAGATCGCGCTCGACGGCGTCTCGCTGCCCGAGGCCGCGTGGAACACCCCCGTCCCGGTCGATCCGGGCCCGCACAGCATCCGCGCCGAGGCGCCCGGCCGCCTACCGTTCGAGGCCGGCGCGACGATCGCCGAGAACCAGGACAAGGCGATCACCGTCGTCCTCGACGTCGATCAGAAGCCGACGGTCGCCGAGAGTGGACCGTCCAAGGTCCCGCCGCTGCTCGTCGCCGGCGTCGGCGTGGTCGGCGTCGGCGTCGGTCTCGGCCTCGGCTACGCGTCGATGAAGAAGCGCGACGACTCCTGCGACGCACAGAAGGTGTGCGATCCAAAGGGGCTCGAGGACGGCCGCTCGCTCGCCAACGTCTCGACGATCGTCACCGGGGTGGGCGCCGGCCTGCTCGTGGTCGGCGTGGTGTGGTGGGCGCTGACGCCGTCGACGGGCGGCAAACCGGGCGACAAAGCGACGATGGTCACGCCGTATGCGTCGGCCGACGGCGGCGGGCTCGCGGCGTTCGGTAGGTTCTAGTCATGCGAGCCGCGTTCGCGGTGCTCCTCGTCGGCTGCGCCGATCTCCTCGGATACGAGGACTACCGCGCGCGCGGCGCCGTCGACGCCACGGTCGATACCCAGCCGATGCTCGACGTGGCGAGCGAGGCCGTCACCGACACAGCGCCGCCGCCCTCGGGCGGCGTGCGCCCTCCGCCGCGCCCGGTCGGCGTGGCCGAGCCGTCCGGCAAGGGGAGGACGGTGTGGTTGATCGTCAACCACTTCTACCTCAACCAGGACGAGTTCCCGGGCAGCGGCAGCGATCCGGCGTGGAAGCACATCGGCTACGACCTCGACGGCGTGTGCACCGGTGAGCGCGAGTCGCGCGAGAACACCGGCACCTGCAAGCGGGTCACCGGCGGCGAGCAGGACGTGCTGATGGACGGCCTCCTCTGCCGGGACAACAACTTCGGCTCGCAGCTGGTGCCGATCGTGAGCTCGCTCGACGCGCGCTACGAGAAGACGTCCAACGAGGCGGTCCTCAAGGGCTCGTCGACCTGGATCCTCGCGCTCGACGACCTCGACGACGGGCCCGACGATCCCTACGTCGTCGGCCGCCTCTACAAGGCGGCGCCCTGGTTCGACTTCTTCGGCCCGACCTCTCCGCCGTTCAACGGCGAGGACGTCCGCGACATCGACCTCGAGTCGGTGATCGACGGCGACGTCAACAAGCCCCGCACGCGCTTCGCGGGCGGCTGGATGCGCGATCACGTCTTCGTCTCCGGCGATCCGACCAAGTTCGTGGTGACGCTACCGATCCAGTCGGTCTCGGTCGACGCGCCGCTCGCGGGCGGCGTGCTCACCCTGCGGCTCGACGCGGCCCACACCAAGGGCGAGCTCGGCATCATCGCGGGCGCCATTCCCAAGGACGACATCGGCTCGGTCCTCCAGCCGATCGCCGAACAGGCCGGTATCTGTCCGGGGGCGATGCTCTACGACAGCTTCATCCGCAGCATTGGCCGTATGATGGACGTCGTGACCGACACCCCCGCGCTCCACGACACGACCCAGACGTGCAACGGGCTGTCGCTCGGACTCGGGTTCACCGCGCTGCCGATGCGGCCGCCCACCAAGGTCGTCGCGCCGTTCCCCCGCGCATCGAAGTGCGCGCCCGTGGACGCCGGGGTCGACGGATGAAGCGCCTGGCCTGGCTCGGCGCCCCCGCGCTCGCGATCGCGTGCGCGCAGGTCCTGTCGTACGACGACTACACCGCGCGGCAGGCCGACGCGGGCCCCATCGCCGACACCGCGGTGACCGATAGCAGCGACGCCGTCGTCGTCGACGCGGCGACGGGCCCTGCCAAGCCGCCGACACGCCCCGAGGGCGAGCCCACCACGCCCTCCGGCAAGGGACGCACGCTGTGGGTCGCGGTCAAGCGCATGTACATCGGGAGCATGACGTCGCTCGGCGCCTCGAGCGACAACGCGTGGCGCGAGTGGGGCTACGACCTCGACGGCGTCTGCACCTCGCTCGAGGACTCGAAGACCAACATCGGCACCTGCCGGCGCCACCCCGAGGCCAAGCAGGACTTCCTCGTCGACGGCGATCTGTGTCGCGACAACAACTTCGGTCACCACATCGTCGCGCTCCTCAACGTGTCGAGCGACGGCTTCGAGAAGCGCGTCAACGAGGGCATCCTCGAGGGCAACACCACCTGGCTGTTCCGCATCTCCGACGTCGACGACGGCACGAACGACGGCTACGCGCCGGCGAAGCTCTATCGCGCGCAGGGCGTGAAGCTCGGCGCCTTCAAGTGGGACGGCACCGACGTCCGCAAGATCCTGAGCGATTCGGTGGTCGGCGGAGACCTCGAGAAGCCGTTCGGCGACTTCCCCAAGGGCTACATCAAGGACCACGTGTGGGTCTCGGGCGAGCCCGAGCTCCATCAGCTGGGGCTCCCCGGCTCGGGCAGCCTGTCGGTCGCGCTCACGCTCGAGGCCGCGGTGATCACGCTGCAGCTCGAGCCGGACCACAAGAGCGGCAAGCGCGGCCTCGTCGTGGGCGCGATCCCGGTCGGCTCGATCGAGAACCTCCTGCGACCGCTCGCCTCCGAGTCGGGGTTCTGCCCGGGCACCACGCTCTACTCGTCGCTGCTCCGCACCGTGCAGCGCTTCCCCGACGTCGTCATCGGCGCGCCGAACCTGCAGGACACGACGCGGGAGTGCGACGGCATCTCGATCGGTCTCGGCTTCGACGTCGCGAACATCCAGCCGGCGACCCAGCTGGTGCCACCCGACCCGCCGGGCAAGGATCTCTGCCCCGACGCCGGCCCCGGCTAGCGGCTCTTCTGCACCTTCTGCACGAGCTCGACCGCGCGGCCCTGCGCGATGCCGAGCGCCTCGGCGAGATCGGCGACGAAGTCGTTCTCGGCGGCCTTCACCTCGCCGTCGCTCATGGTGATCGCCGCGGCGAGGATCACCGCCGTCTCGCGCGGCTTGCCCTCGGGCAACCGCTGGGCAATCGCCGACAGGCGCGCCTGCCGGCCCTCGCTCTTGAGCTTCTGCGAGAGCAGCCCGACCAGCCGATAGACCGAGTCGGGATCGAGCTTGCGATCGGTCAGCGCCCCGATCGTCGCCGAGAACTGCATGCTCTCCTCGGGGGCGAAGTCGCCGTCGGCCGTGGCCGCGAGGAACATGGCCTCGACGAGCGCCTCGACCTTGGGAGAGCCAAGCTCGGCCGAGAGTTCCTGCTTCGCGTGTTCGAGATCGCTCATGGGAATCCGCTATGCTACCCCAACCGTTCGCGGCGCAGCTGATGACCGAAGATCCCAAACGTCCGAGTAGACCTCCGACCGGTCGCTTTGGTCGCCTTGCGCGCCTCGGGATGCTGGGCGCGAAGGCCGTCCCGCTGGCCATGGCCGGCGTGCGCAAGCGGTTCTCCGGCGAGGTCACCGAGGACGAGGCGCAGAAGCAGCGCGACAAGCTCCTCGGCGAAGCGCGCAAGACCGCCGAGGCGATGCTCAAGACGCTCGGCGAGATGAAGGGGCTCCCGCTCAAGCTCGGGCAGATGGCGAGCTACATCGATGGGCTCGCCCCCCCCGGCTACGAAGAGAAGTTCCAAGAGGTCCTCAAGAAGCTGCAGGCCAAAGCGCCCGCGCTCTCGCCCGAGGCCGCCGAGAAGGTGATCCTCAGCGAGCTCGGCTCGCCCGCGCAGGAGCTCTTCGCCGAGTTCGAGCGCGAGCCGTTCGCCGCCGCGTCGATCGGCCAGGTGCACCGCGCGCGACTGCACAGCGGCGAGCGGGTGGCCGTGAAGGTGCAATACCCCGGCATCGACACCGCCATCGAGAACGATCTCAAGACCGTCGCGCTCATGGAGCAGATGATCGCGCCCATCGGCCGGCGCTATCAGACCAAAGAGGGCCTCGAAGAGATCAAGAGCGTCTTCATGCGTGAGATCGACTACACGCAAGAGGCGCAGGCGACCGAGGCCTTCCGCAAGTTCTTCGCCGACGATCCCACGGTGATCATCCCCGAGGTGTTCCACTCGCTCACCACCAAGCGGGTGATCGTCACCGAGTTCATCGACGGCATCGACTACGAGAGCTTCTGCAAGACCGCGCGGTGGAATCAGCGTCACGTCGCCACCAAGACGATCTGGAAGTTCATGTTCCGGTCGCTCTACGAGTTCGGCACGCTCTACGCCGACCCGCACCCCGGCAACTACCGCTTCGTCGTCGATCCGAAGAACCAGGACGACGTGAAGGTCGGCTTCCTCGACTTCGGCTGCGTGCGCGTCATGAGCGACGAGATGATCGCCGGCATGAAGCGCGTGCTCCTCGCGAAGATGCGCGGAACCCAGGACGACTACGAGCGCGCCCTGGTCGAGGTCTACGGCTTCGACCCGACCGACGAAGAGGGCTGGCCGCTCTACAAGGCGTACACCGATCACGTCATGCGGCCGCTGGTCATCGACGAGCCGTTCCTCCACACCCGCGAGGTCGCGCGCGAGAACGTCGCGTTCCTCGTCCGTGGCGAGCGGAAGATTGTCTGGAAGCAGGGCGAGGTGCTCCCCAACCTGCCGAAGCCGATCAAGATGCCGGTCGAGAACACGTTCGTGAACCGCCTGCAGTGGGGCCTCGCCAGCGTGCTGGCCGGGCTCGAGGCCGACTACAACTTCCATCGACTGACCCTGCCGTGGATCGAGGGGCCGCGACGGCCGCCGCACGGTCTGGACGTTCCGCCGCCGGTTTGAACCTGATAGGACGGAGCCTCGCATGCCGCGAGCGACCCTCTCCGAGCGCGAGCCCGCTGGTGGTGGGCTCGACCGCGTGCGCCTGCTCATCGACGAGCCGACCGCGCGCACCCACTCCCGGCACGGGCAATACATCGAGATCCGCCACGACGGCGGCTTCGGCCTCGACTCGTCCGAGGACCACACGAGCCCGGCCGCCGCGCGCGGCTACTTCGCGATCGCGTCGGCGCCGCGGGAGAGCACGTGGGACGTCCTCGTCCGCGACGGCGGCGCGATGGGCGACCGCCTGCGCGCGCTGCCGCTCGGCTCGACGCTCGTCGTCAGCGAGGCGACGGGCCCCGGCTTCCCCGTCGAGCGCGCCGCCGCGCTACCGCTGATCGTCGCGGCCACCGGCAGCGGCATCGCCGCGGTGCTCTCCACGATCGGCGCACGCATCGACGACGGCGACGCCGGCCGCACCTTCGTGCTCTACGGGGTGCGCGATCGCTCCGAGCTCGCGCTCCAGGCCGAGCTCGACGCGATGCGCAGAGCCGGCGTCGAGGTCGCGGTCTGCCTGTCACGCGAGCACGTCAACGAGCCCGGCTTCTACCGTGGCTACGTGCAGGACGTCGCCCGCGCCCACGAGTGGCGCCTCGCAAACGCGCTCGTGTTCGCCGCCGGCAACGAAGCGATGATCGAGGGAATGCGCGCCGCCGCGCCCGACCTCGGGCTCCTCCCCCACGACGTCTACGTCAACTCCTGATGCGCGCGCTCGCCCTCCTCCTGCTCGGCTGCACGTCGGCCTCGCCCGCCCCCGCGGTCGAGGACACGAGCGCGGCAGACGTGGCGACCGAAGCGAGCGTCGACGCCGCGGGAGATGCGAGCAAGGCCGCCGCGTGCGCGAGCACCTTCGGCGACGCGCTCACCAACTCGTTCGGCCGCCTCGACGGCATCGTCACCGCCGTCGTCGGCCCGGCCGACACCCAGTGCCCGCTCCCCAACGACGACCATGTCGTCGTGCAGGTGCGCACGGGTGGGAAGATCTATCGGATGGTCGTCAACGTGCAGTCGACGCGCGGGGCAGACCTCCGCGTGCGCTTCGCGACCCTCGAGCACGCGCTCCTTCCGCCGGCGTGGGCCGAGGCGTGGCACACCGGCATCCCGCTCGACTACGCGTCCATGCTCGACGCCCACAGCACCGCCGGGTTCGCGCCCTACGAGATGACGCCCCTCGTCGCGAAGATCACCGAGGCCATCCCCCTCGGGGCGCCGGTCAGCGTCTACGCGTGGTCGTCGGGCGGGGCGAGCGCGCACAAGGTCCATCGCAACGGGAGCAACGGCGACGGCGCCATTGTGCTCGAGCCGAGCGGCCCCAAGCCCCGCTGGCTCCTCTTCCACTTCGCCGACCAGAATTTCTGATTTCACCGGACATTAGCTGTCCGAGCGCTGCGATTTCGCGAGCTTGCACTGTGGGAAAATGTGCTTGGTGGCCAACCCGGTGCTAGCGTCCCACCCATGGCCCGCGGCAAGGAGAAGGCACCCTCGGGTGGGCCTCCGTCCGTCGCTCCCGAGGGAGCGCGTTCGGTCGCTCCCGAGGGAGCGCGTTCCAACGTCGTGCCCATCGCCGCCGGCCGGCGGGGGGCGTCCACGGCCGCCGAACGAAGCGTGGCCTCCGCGACCGACGCGCTCGACAAAGCCCTCCGCGCCAAGACGCCCGAGGCCAGGGTCAAACACGCCCGCGCGGGACTCGCGCGCCACTGCGACGACGACACCAAGGCGCTCCTCCTTCGCCAGCTCTACCTCGGGCTCCTCGAGACCGAGCAGTTCGAGAAGGCCCGCATCGCCGCCGAGCAGATGATCGAGCTCGGCACGATGCCCGACGTAGCCCGCCAGGACGCGGCGAGGGCGTGCCAGGCCGCCGGCGATTTCGAAGCCGCGATCGAGCACCTGCGCGTCGCGGTGAGGGTCGGCCCGCGCGAACGGCGCGCGTTCCACCTCTCCACGCTCGGCGGGCTTCTCTACGCGGTGGGCCGCGCGAGCGAGGCCGTCGAGCCGCTCGAGACGGCCGTTCGCGAGAAGGGTTCGCCGATGGCGCTCCTCAAGGGTCAGCTCGCGCTTGCCAGTGGCGGAGAGATCGCGCTCGACCTCGCCTATCACGGGCTCGCCAACGATCCGTCGGGCGAGGGCTACGGCCGGTTCGTCCTCGGCGAGCTCGCGTTCGCGCGCGGCGATCGTCAGCGCGCGCGGGTGCACCTCGAGGCCTTCCTGTCGCGCGCACGGCGCTCGCGGCCGGCCTCGCGCGCCGCGCTGGCGCCCGAGATCGCGCGGGCCGAAGCGACGCTCGGCCGCATCGTGCTCAACTAGGCGCGCGCTCAATACGCGCGCGCTCAACAGGCGCGCGCTCAACAGGCGCGCGCGTAAGCGAGCGCCTAAACGTCGGCATCCACCGGTCGCTCGGGGCCGGTTCAGGCGCTCGCTCACGCGCGCGCCTATTTTCGACGGGGGGAGCGAGGGCTAGCCAGCGGCTCGGGCGCGCTCTAAAGCGTGGGCTCCGCTATGGAAAGCCCTCGCTTGGAGCTCGACCTCGGCCTCAACTACCGCGATCTGTCCGATCCCGCGGCCCTCGCGCGCCTGGACGAGACGTTTCGCGCGCGCCTCCGCGACGCGGACGCGCCGCTCTCCGAGCGCTTCGAGGCCTATCGCGCCCACCCCGCGTCGCTCCACGGGCCGGCCGAGTCCCAGCTGCTGGTCGAGGTGTCGCGGCACGTCGAGGCGTTCGTCGCGAAGCTCTTCCGCGTCGAGGAGCACCTCGGCGCCTACCACCGCGCGGCAGACGACGAGCGCGCGGTCATGCGCATGAAGAAGGACCTCTGGCGCAAGCGGGGCCAGAAGCTGCTCGGCAAGGTCGACGACGCCGCGAGCGCGCGCGCAGCGATGCACGCCGCGCTCGCCGCCCTCGGCGTCGGCGCGGCAGAGCTGGAGCACGAGGCCTCGGTCGGACGCGCCGTCGTGCCGCTGCTCGATCTCGAGGAGCGCGCCGCCAAGGTGCTCGCCAAGGGCGGCGCCACGATCACCGACGAAGAGCTCGCGCGCGTCGAGGAGGTCGGCCGGGCGCTCGGAATCGCGCGCGGCGAGGACCGCGTCAAGAGCGCGAAGGAGACGGCCACCGCCGTGCTCGATCGCATCGCGCGCGGCCTCGTGGCCATCGCCGAAGAGGCCGGGCCGCACGCGCTCAAGTGGAGCAAAGAGGGTCCGCAGCGCCCCGAAGAGGGGCTCCACCACCGCGAGGGCTGGGCCATCTTCCGCACGCCCCAGCCGGTCGACCACCACGAGCTCGTGCCGCTGCGTCGCCCCGAGCCCAAGCTCCCCGAGATCGCCGACGGCCCGCTCGACACGCGCCGCGCGCGCGACGGCTTCAAGCTCACCGACCGTCGCATGGCGCGCCTCGAGGTCGCCAACGAGGTCGACTACTGCATCCTCTGTCACGACCGCGAGAAGGACAGCTGCCGCCGCGGCCTCGTCGAGCCCGCGGCCAAGCGGGCCTCGGCTCCCAAAGAGGCGCACCCGGTCTCCGATCCGCCGTCCACCGGCGGCGCCGTGATCACGCGCCCGAGCAAGACCGGCGGCATCGACGTCGTCGACCCGAAGCACGTCGCGGCGATGAACCCGGACACGGTCTCCCCGAAGATCAAGCAGAACCCGCTCGGCGTCCCCCTCAACGGCTGCCCGCTCGAGGAGCGCATCGGCGAGATGCACGAGGTCCGCCGCGAGGGCCGCTCCATCGCGTCGCTCGCGCTCATCACGATCGACAACCCGATGTGCCCCGGCACCGGTCATCGCATCTGCAATGACTGCATGAAGGGCTGCATCTATCAGAAGCAGGATCCGGTCAACATCCCCCAGGCCGAGACCGGCGCGCTCACCGACGTGCTGCGCCTCCCGTGGGGCGTCGAGATCTACCAGTTCCTCACGCGCTGGAACCCGCTCAACGCGCGCCGTCCCTTCGCGCTCCCGTACAACGGGCGCAACGTGCTCGTCGTCGGCCTCGGCCCCGCGGGGTACACGCTCGCGCATCACCTCCTCAACGAGGGCTTCGGCGTCGTCGGCATCGACGGCCTCAAGGTCGAGCCGTTCCCCACGTCGCTCGTCGGCGCGGATCGCCAGCCGATCTACGACTACCGCACGCTCGAGCAGGAGCTCGATCACCGTCGCACCGTCGGCTTCGGCGGCGTCGCCGAGTACGGCATCACCATCCGGTGGGACAAGAACTTCAACGACCTCATCGCGATGGGTCTCCTCCGTCGCAGCACGTTCCGGCTGTTCGGCGGCGTCCGCTTCGGCGGCACCGTCACCGTAGAGGAGGCGTGGGAGCTCGGGTTCGACCACATCGCGATCGCCGCGGGCGCCGGCAAGCCGACGCTGGTCGACGTGCCCAACGGCCTCGCTCGCGGCGTGCGTCAGGCCTCGGACTTCCTCATGGCCCTGCAGCTGACGGGCGCCTACAAGCGCAACTCGCTCGCCAACCTGCAGGTGCGGCTCCCTGCGCTGGTGATCGGCGGCGGCCTCACCGCGATCGACACCGGCACCGAGCTCGCGGCCTACTACATCGTGCAGTGCGAGCGCACGCTCGAGCGCATCGAGCAGCTCGAGCAGGAGCGCGGCTCGTCGGTGGTGTGGAAGTCCTTCGACCCGGAGGAGCGCGAGATCCTCGAGGAGCAGGTCGCGCACGGCCGCGCCATCCGCGCCGAGCGCAAGAAGGCGAGCGAGGAGCATCGCGCGCCGTCGTTCCAATCGCTCATCGACACCTGGGGCGGGGTCACCATCGCCTATCGCCGCACGCTGAAGGAGTCGCCGGCCTATCGCCTCAACCACGAGGAGATCATCAAGGCACTCGAAGAGGGCGTGCGCTTCGCCGAGCGGCTGTCGCCCAAAGAGGTCCTCGTCGACGACCGCGGCGCCGCGCGCGCGATGGTCTTCGACCGCAACGAGGTGAAGGACGGCAAGCTGGTCTCCACCGGCGAAACGGTGGAGCTCGCCGCGCGCACCATCTGCATCGCCGCCGGCACCTCGCCGAACGTCACCTACGAGCGGGAGTATCCCGGCACCTTCGTCATGGATCCCAAGACGAAGGCCTTCCGGCCGCACGTCATCGAGCGCGACGGCGACAAGCTCGTCGCGCGCGAAGACGAGCTCGGGTTCTTCACCTCGTACTGCGACGGCACCCACGCGGTCTCGTTCTACGGCGACAACCTCCCGCGGTACGCCGGCAGCGTCGTCAAGGCGATGGCGAGCGCGAAGGACGGCTACCCGCACGTCGCGCAGCTCTTCGCCCACGAGCTCCTCGACCCGAAGAAGCAGGGTGAGCGCGACGCCCAATGGGTGTCGTTCGTCCGCTTGCTCGACGACGACCTCTCCGCCACCATCCACGAGGTCAAGCGCCTCACCCCGACGATCATCGAGGTGATCGTCAAGGCGCCGCGCGCCGCGCGCTGCTTCAACCCGGGGCAGTTCTACCGCCTGCAGAACTACGAGATCGACGCGCCCCTGGTCGACGGCACCCCCCTCGTCACCGAGGGCATCGCGCTCACCGGCGCGTGGGTCGACAAAGAGCGCGGCCTCCTCTCCACCATCGTCCTCGAGATGGGCGGCTCCTCGCGCCTGTGCGCCACGTGGAAGCCCGGTCAACGCGTCGTGCTCATGGGCCCCACCGGAGCGCCCACCGAGATCCCGAAGAACGAGCGCGTGGTGCTCGCCGGCGGCGGGCTCGGCAACGCGGTGCTCTTCTCGATCGGCAAGGCGCTCCGCGCCAACGGCTGCAAGGTCGTCTACTTCGCCGGCTTCCGCAACCCGACCGACGTCTACCGCGAGGACGATCTCGAGGCCGCCTCGGACATGGTCGTGTGGTCGTGCGATCGCGACCCCGCGCCGCGCGCGCGCCGCCCGCAGGACCGCTCGTTCGTCGGCAACATCCTCGAATCGATGGTCGCCTTCGCCAAGGGCGAGCTCGCCCCGCTCGACCAGGTGCCGTTCCGCATGGACGAGATGGACCGCATCATCGCCATCGGCAGCGACCGCATGATGGCGGCGGTGAAGTACGCGCGACACCCCGGCGGCGTCCTCGCGCCCTACGTGAAGCCCGACCACATCGGCATCGCCAGCATCAACTCGCCGATGCAGTGCATGATGAAGGAGATCTGCGCGCAGTGCCTGCAGCGCTGGGTCGACCCGAAGACCGGCAAGGTCTCGGTCGTGTTCTCCTGCTTCAACCAGGACCAGGACATCGACAAGGTCGACTTCCCGTTCCTCGCCGCGCGCCTCCGCGCGTCGAGCGCGCAGGAGAAGCTCACGAACCTCTGGCTCGATCGCCTCCTCGCCAAGGGCAACATCGCCCGCATCTAAAGCACTTTCCCCTTGAACCGATCGATCGGCCGTGATCAACACTGGTTGATGCGCGGCGCGTACTCCCTCGACCTTCGCGAGCGTGCGGTCGCGGCCTACAAGGCCGGCGGCCATA
>JALHOE010000035.1 GCA_022843175.1 Deltaproteobacteria bacterium | reverse complement strand
CGGCGATCTCCTCGACGGCGAACCGAGCGCGCTCTCGCTCGGCCACCAGCTCGGCGACCCGGGTCGCGTCGCTCTCGCGGGCATTGCGCGCAGCGGCAGCGGCGGCGACCGCGGCGTCGCGCTCGGCGATCGCTCGGGCGACCGCGGCGTTTGCGTCGTTGGCGGCGCGTGCGCGCTCCTCGAGGACCTGCAACCGCGCAGAGAGCGCGGCCTGCTCCGGCTCGGCGGCAGGGAGCGGCGACGCGATGACGGCTGCGGCCGTGGGGATCGGCGCCGCTCCGGTGAGGGGCGCGGCCGCGGTCCTGGTCGCGAGGTCTGCGACCTCGCGCCTGCGCTCGTCCCGCTCGACGTCGCCGATCGCGAACGAGAGCTCCTTGGCGACGCCGTCGAGATCGGTGTTCTCGGGGCGCGCCGCGCACAGTCGCAGCGCGGGCGTGGACGCCGTGGCGTGCGCGAGGAGGAAGTCGAGCAGCTCGCGCACCGAGCGCGCCGACTTGCGGTCGTCGCTGCGCGGGGTGCCGGGGGCGATGCGCACGCCGCCGGTGCCGTCGATCTCGATCGACGTCAGCGTGGCGATGCCACCGCCGGCCTCGCGCAGGCGTTGCGTAGCCTGCAGCACGACCCAGCCGGCGAAGCGATGATCGAAGCTCACGACGCCGCGGGCCGCGGCGGCGATGACCTGTTCGAGCGAGACGAGAGCTGCCAACCCGAGCAGGGTCGCACTGGCCAGCCGGACGGTCCACAAAAGCGCACAGTGGGCCAGCGCGGGGGGCCTGCGGCAGGCGCGGCCGTATGCTATCCCGGCACCATGTCCTCGCTTCGCTTGCTCGGCTTGCTGGTCGTCGGAACGTCACTCGCCTGCACCGCCCCCGAGCGCACCTTCGTGGCGGACGACGCGGGCGCGGGCGACGGCAGCACCACGCCGGTCGACTGCAAGGGCAAGACCGACGGCACCGAGTGCGGCCCCGCCCAGATCTGCCTCAAGAACGAGTGCAAGTCCTCGAGCTGCGGCGACGGCTACGTGAACAAGTCCACCGAGGACTGCGAGGACGGCAACACCGAGAGCGGCGACGGATGCAGCGCCTGCAAGTTCGACTGCAAGGTCGACGCCGACTGCAAGAGCGAGAACATCTGCCTCAACAGCTCGTGCGACACGTCCGACCCCACCAAGCACGTGTGCAAGGGCACCCCCGCGGGCGACGGCACCTCCTGCGCCACGATGGGCAAGGACATCGACGGCACCTGCAAGGCGGGCGTGTGCCGGAAGATCGGCTGCGGCGACGAGATGGTCGGAACCGGCGAGGACTGCGACGACGGCAACGCCGACGACTCCGACGGCTGCAAATCGGACTGCACGTTCACCTGCAAGGTCGACGCGGACTGCGACGACTCCGACGCGTGCACCGGCAAGGAGTCGTGCGACGCCGCGACGCACAAGTGCGTCGCCGGCACCGCGGTCGAGTGCAAGGCGGCCTCTTGCTCGGGCACGTGCGACAAGATGAGCGGCGCCTGCGTCTACCCCGACGTCGACAAGGACGGCGTCGGCTGCGACAAGGACTGCAACGACGCCGACCCGGCGATGTTCCCCGGCGCGTTCGAGTGCAAGGACGGCAAGGACAACGACTGCAACGCCGCCACCGTCGACGGCACCGCGCCGAGCTGCCTCTGCTACGTCGACAGCGACAAGGACGGCTATGCCACGGCCTCCGCCTCTTCGATCGTCTCGACCGCGGCGAGCTGCCCCGACGGCCACACGCGCCGCGCGCCGGTCGCCGGCGACCCGAAGTCGATCGACTGCCGCGAGGGCACCTCGTCGGTGTTCCCCGGTCAGAGCGCGTACTTCACCGCGACCTACTGCTCGGGCTTCTACAAGCTCGATCCCTTCACCGGGAAGAGCACGTGCACCGCGAGCTCGTGGGACTACGACTGCGACGGCACCGCGAGCAAGCAGTACACCGTCGGGAGCTCGACGGGCTGCTCGCGCGCCTGCCTCGGTGGCGGCCTGTGCTTCTGCATCGGCGGCGGCTGGACGGGGGCCGTGCCGGAGTGCGGCGTCTCGGGGAGCTTCCGCAGCTGCAGCCTCTCGGGGACGATCTGCATCTCGTCGATCGCGACGCGCCAGCAGGCCTGCAAGTAGCCTACGGCTGGAACGTTCGGCGCACGCCCCGCGACGCGACGGCGGGGCGCGCGAGCACGTGGAGGAACCGAGCCATTCCGACGTAGGCCTCCTGCTGGCCGGCCTCGACGTCGAGCGCGACCGCGGCGTCGAAGTCCTGCTCGAGCACCTGCTGCGGCATCAGGTCGGCGAACACCCGCACCCCACGCATCGCCACCGGCTCGAGGTTGTTGTGCGCCATGTTCGCGACGATGCTCGGGATGTCGTAGAGGCGGCGGCGGATCCCGATCGACATGTCCGGCTCGCCGAGCGCGCCGGCCACGGCCTCGCGGGCGCGCGGGATGAGCCCGCGGATCGCGAGCCCCACGGCCGTCGAGAAGCGGTTGGGAACCACGAGTGACAGGAGCCCGCCGGGGGCGACGAGCGAGGCGAGCGCCTGCCACGCCGTCTTCTCGTCCTGCATGTACTCGATGGTGTTGTGGCAGAGGACGACCGCGAAGCGGCGGTCCCGCCACTCGTTGATCAGATCCTCGAGGGTGCCGGTGGCGAAGTGCACGTTGGCGCGCGCCTCGGGCGACAGATGGTGCTCCGCGTGGGTGCGGGCGCGCGCGATCATCGCGGGCGAGGGATCGACCAGCGCCGCGACCGCGCCGCGCGCGGCGAGCCGCATCGAGATCTCGCCGGTGCCGCACCCGACGTCGATGACGTCGAAGGCCGTCTCGGGCAGCCGACTCGAGAGGTGCTGAAAGATCGACTCGGTGCGCAGCCGACCGAGGAGCGACTGCTGCTGCTCGACGTAGGCATCGGCGGCGCGGTCGAACCGCTCGACGACGCTACCGGCACCGCTCGTGGGAGGTTGCTCGTTCACCGGATGAGCAGATCAGTAGCCGAAGTCCGGGGTGGTCGGCGAGCCGGGCTTGCTGCTCTTGGGCTTGGCCGTGGCGGTTCCCACCGGCGGCTTGCCGGCCACCGTGGGGGCGGGCTTGGCGACCGTCGCGGACGGCGCGCTCGCCGAGGCGACCGGGTCGGGCTCGAGCGGCTCCGCGCTCGGTTCCGGCTTTGGCTCGTCCTTCGGCTCGGGCTTCGGCTCGTCGGCAGACGGCTTGGCGGCGACCTTCTTCTCGACCTTCTCGGTCTTCTCGGTCTTCTCGGCCTTCTCGCTCTCGCTACCGAAGACCTTCACCGCGGCGAACGCGCCGCCGCCGATGAGGACGAAGACGATCGCGAGGATGGCGATGAGCGGCGCGGCGCTCGCCGACTTGCGCGGCGCGGTGGCGATCGGCGCGGTGCCCGACTGCGACTGCGACCACGACTGCTGCGTCGGGTGCGGCGTGTTCTGCTGGCCGGGGTAGGGCGTGTTCTGCGCGGGGTAGGGCGTGTTCTGCGCGGCCGGGAACGGCGTGTTGGAGTGCGCGGCGAAGGCGCCGGAGGACTCGGCGATCGTCGCCGTGGGCACGTCTCGCGAGAGGATTTGCTTCGCCGCCTTGAACTCGGCGGACATGTCCGCGTGGGCCACGCCGCTCAGGCGGGCGAGCACCGGATCGATCGCCGCCGCCATGTCTGCGGCGGACGCGTAGCGATGGTTGCGGTCGCGCTCCATCGCGTTGCGCACGATCGACGCGACCTCCGGATCGATCCCGGGGACGAACTGCTCGATCCGCGGGAGCTCGGCGAGCGCGATCTCGAACAGGAGCTCGTTGAACGTCTGCGCGCGGAAGGGCGTCGACCCCGAGAGCATCTCGTGGAGGATCACGCCCATCGCGTAGATGTCGCTCCGGGCGTCGGCCTCGGCGCTCGAGCGCGCCTGCTCCGGGGACATGTAGAGGGGGGTGCCCATCATCGAGCCGGCGCGGGTGACGTCGAGCGCGTCGCCGGCCCTCGTGAACTTCGAGATGCCGAAGTCGATGATCTTCACGAAGTCGCGGCGGCCGGCCTTCTGCCGGAGGATGAAGATGTTGTCCGGCTTGAGGTCGCGGTGGACGATGCCCGCGACGTGCGCGGCGTGGAGCCCCTCGAGGACCTGGCGGGTGATCGACAGCGCCGTCACCGCGTCCATCGGCTTGGTCTTGGCGAGGCGCTGCGACAGCGGCTCGCCGTCGAGGTACTCCATGACCATGTAGCGGTCGCCGTTGGGGAACGCGCCGAGGTCGAGGATTTCGAGGATGTGATCGCTGCCGATGCAACCGGCGGCCTGCGCCTCGCGCTCGAACCGCGCGACCAGGTCGGGGTTGTTGGCGGCGGCTGCGTGGAGGATCTTGATGGCGACGCGGCGGCGGATGCGGACGTTCTCGCCCTCCCAGACCTCGCCCATGCCCCCGCGCCCGATCATGCGCGTGACGCGGTACTTCTGGTCGATCACGTCGCCGACTTCCATGCGCGTTTGCAAGGCTAGCATGCGGGAAATATCCGGCCTACCTTGCGACGATGGCTCAGCTGCTTGCTCGTACCGTCCTTTGCTGCGCGCTCTCCTGCTCGCTCGCGTTGGGAGCCGTGCCCGCTGCTGCGCAGTCTGCGGAGGATGTCGCCGCTGCGCGTACACTCGCCGCCGACGGCGCCAAGTTGTTCAACAGCGGCGACTACGCGGGGGCGATCGACCGCTTCACCCGCGCCGAGTCGCTCTATCACGCGCCCCCGCACGTCCTCTATCTGGCGCGGGCCAACGCGAAGCTCGGCAAGCTGGTCGTTGCGCGCGAGCATTATCTGAAGCTCTCGAAGGAGACGCTGGCGGCGAACGCGCCCAAGGCCTTTGTCGACGCGCAGAAGAGCGCGAACGAAGAGCTGAAGGCGATTGAGCCCAAGATCGGCTCGCTCGAGATCGTCCTCAAGGGCGTCCCCGCCGGCGCCAAGGTCGACGTCTCGGTCGACGGCACGCCCGTCTCGGCTGCGCTCGTCGGCGTCCATCGTCCGATCGATCCCGGCACCCACAAGGTCGAGGTCAAGGGCGACAAGCTCGCGGGCGAGGCGTCGGTGACGGTGGCCGAGGGCGGCAAGGAGTCGATCGAGGTCGAGGTCAAGGCGGTCGCGGGCGCCGAGCCGGTGAAACCCGACGTGCCGCCGCCGCCCCCCCCGCCGGCGCCACCGCCGGAGAGCAGCGGGGGCACCACCAAGATCCTCGGCTACACCGCGCTCGGCATCGGCGTGGTCGGCGTCGCCGCGGGCACGATCTTCCTGCTCTCGTCGTCGTCGAAGCGGAGCGACGCGAACGCGCTCTGTCCAAACGACCAGTGCCCGGAGTCGAAGCGCTCGGAGGTCGAGAAGCTCGACAGCGACGCCAGCACCGCGCGCACCCTCTCCTTCGTCGGCTTCGGCGTGGGCGTCGTCGGCATCGGCGCCGGCGTCGCGCTGCTCGTGATGAGCGGCGGCAAGTCCGAGCCCGCGAAGACGGCAACCGGCCTTACCGTCCGCCCCTGGGCCACCTGGAACGGCGTCGGCCTCTCGGGCTCGTTCTAGAGCGCTCGCCTCCGCTCGCGGTGGTCGACTCGTCGGCGTTGCGCGCGCGGGTCGCGTTGACGTTGACCGTTGACCGTTGAACGTCTTCCGTCGGCCGCGAGCTCAGGGAGCGCTCGCTCCGAGTGGGCGAGCAGGTGCCGCGGCGGCGTTCGCGTGGGCGCGGGCGGTCATTCTCATGCCGAACTTCGGGTTGAGCGTGACCCGCGGTCGCATCGCGACCCGATGCCCGGGGACGAGATCGAAGGCGAAGCGCTGAGCAAGCGTCGCGAGGAGCAGCCGCGCCTCGATCGTCGCAAACTGTTTGCCGATGCACGCGCGAGGACCGGCGCCAAACGGAACGTAGGCGTTCTTCGGTAGCTTGCTCTCGTTGTCGGCGGCGAACCGCTCCGGCCGAAAGCGTTCGGGCTCCGGGAACCAGCGCGGATCGTGGTGGGTCATGTAGATCCAGAGGACGATCTCGGTCCCGCGCGGGATGGTGTAGCCGCCGATCTCGACGTCCTCGGCCGGGCTGCGTGCGAGCAGGTACACCGGCGGGAACATCCGCATGGACTCCTTGATCACCATGTCGGTGTAGGGGAGCGGATCGTCGAGGGTGGGCGCGCGGCCGCCGAGCGTATCGAGCTCCTCCCGCAGCTTGCGCGCGGCCTCGGGGTTCTGCGAGAGCAGGTACCAGGTCCAGGTCAGCGCGTGCGACGTCGTCTCGTGGCCCGCGAGGAACAACGTGACGAGCTGGTCCCGCATTTCCTTCTCGCTCAAGCCACCCTGCTCGTCGGACGCAGTGATGAGCGACTGAAGCAGATCGTCGGCGGCCGGTCCGGAGCGACGTTCGCCGATCATCCGGTAGACGATGCGATCGATCGCGGCGACCGAGTCGCGGAACCTGCGACGATGCGGGGTCGGGAGCCAGCTCGGGAGGAAGTCCGGCGTCGACACGCCGTCCTGCAGCGCGCTCATCGCGTTGGCGACGTCGTCGGTCTCGCCGCGCGGGTCGTGGCTGAACAGAGTGCGGCACACGACCCGCAGGGTGAGCTCCATCATCGCGCGGCTGACGTCGAGCTCTTGTCCGCTCGTCAGCTGGTCGCGCATGCGGACCGCCTCGTCGACGATCGCGGTCGAATAGGTCGCGAGCCGAGCCTGCGAGAACGCGGGTTGCAGCAGGCGACGTTGACGCCTCCATACGTCGCCGTCCGTCGTGAGGAGCCCGTCCCCGACAACGCGCGAAAGCAGCTCGAACGCAGAGTGCTCCTTGCGCATCTTCGCCGCCTGCGTGACGAGCACCGCGTGGATGTGCTCCGGGTGCTTCATCACGTAGAACCCGCCCCGCGCGTTCTTCACGTAGTAGATGTCGCCGTAGGTCTCGAAGCGACGCTGCACGAACCCGAGCGGATCGGTCCCGAACCCGATCAGCGTTCGAACGCGGCTCGCCATCCCGCCATCGGGCCCGTTGGGTCTCACGACATCCATGGAGCCCAACGATGCCGTGGTGGCAGCGCAGAGGCACGCCCGCGGTTCACAACGTCCCCGCAGGACCAGAATCGAACCTGCACAGTGCTTCGCCTCTCCGCGGCCAACCGCGCCGTCGACCGGGCCGCGCGCAGTCGATTCGTCGATCTCTCCGCGCGGTTCGGCCTCGCCAGCCGGGGCGTGATCCATCTGGTGATGGGCGCGCTCGGTCTGCGGCTGGCGCTCGGGCACGGCGGCCGCGCCCTCGGCACGCGGGACGCGATCTTCGCGCTCTATCGCATCGGAACGCTGCCACTGGTGATGGTCGCGGTCGGGCTCTTCGGGTACGGGCTGTGGCGCGTCGTCCAGACCGTCGCCGACACCGAGGGCAAGGGGCGCTCGCCGAGCGGACTCCTGGTCCGGTTCGGCTTCCTCCTCAATGGGTGCTTCTACTTCGGACTCGTCCCGCTCGCCGTGCAGCTCGCGATCGGCGCGCACACCGATCCGCGCGATCCGACGCGCGACACGACTCGTGCGCTGATGACGCTCCCCGGCGGCGCCCTCGCGGTCGGGCTCCTGGGCGCGCTCCTCATCTACTCGTGCATCGCGCAAATCCTCGAGGCTGCGCGCGCGGGCTTCGCCGAGGACTTCGCGGGAAGCCGGATGTCCCGCTTGGGCCTCGCCGCATGGATCGCCGTCGGCCGAATCGGGATCGGCGCACGCGCGATCGTGTTTGCCATCATGGGCGCGTGGCTCATCCGCGCGGCGCTCGACAGGGCGCCCTCGCGGGCGAAGAGCCTCGGCGAGTCCTTCCTCTACCTGCGCGAGCAGCCCTTTGGCCCGTACCTGTTCGGCGCTGTGTCCGTCGGGATCCTGGCGTTCGCGGCGTTCTGCTTCGTCTACGCCCGCGAGCGCCGGGTCGCGCCGGTGCGGGGGGTTGACGATAAAACGAACGGTCGTACTATTCTGGCGTGACCAAGGGAACCGAGACCCGCGAGCGGATCCTCGACCGCGCGTTCCGCATCGCCACCCGCGATGGGCTCGAGGGGCTCAGCATCGGCGGCCTCGCCACCGAGCTCGGCCTCTCGAAGAGCGGGCTGTTCGCGCACTTCGGTTCCAAGGAAGAGATGCAGGTCGAGGTGCTGCGGGTGGCCGCGGCGCGGTTCGAGGTCTCGGTCATCCGTCCGGCGCTCCGCGCCCCGCGCGGGCTGCCCCGCCTGCTCAAGCTGTTCGAGCTCTGGCTCGGCTGGCTCAAGGATCCTGCGCTGCCCGGCGGCTGCTTGTTCATGGCCGCGAGCGCCGAGCTCGACGATCGCGAGGGCAAGCCGCGTGACGTCCTCGTCGAGCTGCAGCGCGATCTGCGGACGACGATCGCGCGCATCGTCGACGGCGCGATCGAGGTCGGCCACTTCCGCCAGGTCGACGGCGCGCAGTTCGCGTTCGACCTGCACGCGATCATGCTGGCGTGCAACGTCGACCGGAGACTCTTCCGCGACGAGAACGCCGAGGCGCGGGCGCGCGCGTCGCTCGAACGTTTGGTGATCTGGGCCGCTCGTTAACAACCAAAGGGAAACCCCGCAGAGGAGCTCCACATGGCCGCATTCGCACAACCACAAATTAGCACGAACGTTCGTTTCATGGGCCGCGCCGCCGTCGCGTTGTTCAAGACGCCTCGGCGAAGTGATCACGATCTCCCCAGCGCGACCCTCGTCGACGTCCACGGCGAGCGGCTCGCGGCCTGGTCGTTCGGCAGCGGCCCGACGATCCTCCTCGTCCACGGCTGGAACGGTCACGCGGCACAGCTGCGCGCGTTCATGCAGCCGCTCGTCGAGGCAGGGTTTCGGGTCGTCGCGTTCGACCAGCCGGCGCACGGCCGTTCGACCGGCACCCGCGCGCACGTCGTCGACTTCGCGCGGGCGGTCGAGGCGATCGCCGCGCGCGAGAGGCCGGTCGCGATCGTCGCGCACTCGCTCGGAGCGACGGGCGCCGCGCTCGCCGTCGCGCGCGGGACGCGGGTGAAGCGTCTCGCGCTGCTCGCGCCGCCGGCGGAGGTGCCCTTCTTCGTACGCGCAGCGGCGCGGCGGATGGGCGTCTCGCGGCAGGTCGCCGACGAGATGTTGGAGCTCGTCGCGCACGAGCTCGGCGATCTCGACGCGCTCGATCTGCGGCGTGTCTCGCTCCCCGCCGAGGTCCTCGTCATGCACGACCCCGAGGATCGCGAGGTGCCGTTCGAGCACGGTCGCGCGATCGCCGAACGGAGCGGTCGGCTCGACGCTCCGTTCGGCGCGGGACACCGCGGCATGCTGCGCGATCCGCAGCTCGTCGCGCGGATCGTCTCGTTCGCCACGGGGGAGGGCTGATCATGGACGCGTACATCATCGACGCGGTTCGCACTCCGCGCGGCCGCGGCAAGCGCGAGGGCGCGCTCTCCGGCGTCCATCCGCAGGAGCTCCTCGCGGCGACGCTGCGGGAGCTCGCGCGACGGACGGCGATCGAGCCGCGCTCGGTCGACGACGTCGTGATCGGAAACGTCTCGCAGGTCGGAGAGCAGGGGGCGAACATCGCGCGCAACGCGGTGCTCGCCGCCGGCTGGCCGCACGAGATCAGCGCGTTCACGCTCAATCGCTTTTGTGCCTCGGGTCTCCAGGCGATCCACGTGGCGGCGATGGGGGTCATGTCGGGCACCCACGAGCTGGTGGTGGCCGGCGGGGTCGAGAGCATGTCGCGCGTGCCGATGGGCTCCGACGGGGCGGGGCAGGACGGCGGCAACGAGCAGCTGCGCGCGCGCATCGCGCAGGTGCCGCAGGGGATCTCTGCCGATCTCATCGCGACGCGTCGCCGATACGCGCGGGCCAACGTCGACGGGTGGGCGCTGGTCTCCCAGCGGCGCGCGGCCGCGGCGAAGCCGGGACGCGGCCTGTTCCCGGCGTTCGGGCTCGAGCGGGACGAGCTGCCGCGCCCGACGACGGCCGACGGGCTCGCGCGGCTACCGCCGTCGTTCGCCGGCACCGACTTCGACGCGATGGCGCTCCGGGCCTACCCCGACGTCTCGCGGATCGAGCACGTGCACACGGCTGGCAACTCGAGCGGGCTCGCCGACGGCGCCGCGGCGGTGCTCGTCGCCTCGGAGTCGTTCGTTCGGGCGCACGGCCTGCGACCGCGCGCGCGGATCCGCGCGATGGCCACCGTCGGCTCCGAGCCGGTGATCATGCTGACCGGCCCGACCCCCGCGTCGCGCAAGGCGCTCGCGCGTGCGCGGATGCAGCCTCGCGACATCGACCTCTGGGAGATCAACGAGGCCTTCGCCGCGGTCGTGCTCCAGACGGTGGAGGCGCTGGAGCTGGATCCCGACCGCGTGAACGTCGACGGCGGTGCGATCGCGCTCGGTCACCCGCTCGGGGCGACGGGCGCGATCCTGGTGAGCACCGCGATCGACGCGCTGGAAGCGCGCGACCAAAAAACTGCCCTCGTCACGATGTGCGTGGGCGGAGGCCAGGGCATCGCCACTGTCCTCGAGCGCGTGTAGCGCTCATTCCTCGATGATCGGCTGCGGCCCCGGGATGATCCCTGCGATATCGGGATCTTCTCCGGGCGTGCCGGTGACGTCGACCTTGTCCTTCTCTTCCTTACGAGCCTTGCGCTTCTCGACCTTGTCGAGCGCGCGCTCCTGGCGCTGTTTTTCTCGCTCGCGTTTGCGGAACGTAGTTTGTCCTGCCAATGGCTGCTCCTTTTGGGTGATACGGTGCTGGGATGAAAGAGGGTGCGAAGTGAGTGACAAGGCCGCGCTGACCGCGAAGCTCGAACAGGCGAAGGGCGACATCGCGACCGCCGAGACCGCGTTGGATGCAGCGATCAAGGGGCTGAAGAGCGGCCTCCGAGCGGAGAAGGAGATCCTCGATACCAACCTCGAGGCTGCCTTCCTGCGCCTCCGGGCCGCGCACACTGCGCTGGCGGAGCTGCAGGCGCTCATCGAAGCGGATTAGATCGCGCGCACCGCCGTCAGTGCGGTCGCGACCGCGGTCCAATCGAAGCTCGGGAGGCCGCGGGTGGTCGCGCCCTCCACCCACTGGACGCCGATGTGGCGAAGCGCTTCGGCGCGGGTCGACGCGGTGTGCGAGACCTCGGAGCCGGGAAACTGCACCGATGAGGCCTCGACGAGCCACTCGCTGCCGTTGTCGTTGGTGCGCTCGGCGATGAGCACGGTGAGGCGTGCGCCGTGCTGGCGGAGCTCGTAGGCCATGCCGGTGCGCGTGCGAAACTGATCGGTGATCCGCAGCTTGTCGGTCCCGTTGTCGGTCTTGTTGGCGCGACTCATGACGGCGTTCCCGGGTGACTGCCGGACAGCTTGGTCCAGCAGTAGCCGCACACGGTGGCCGCGGTCATGACGGTCTTTCCGCAAGCGGGGCAGTCCCGGGTGTCCGGGGCCGGTCCCACTGCGAGATGTTGCGACAGGTTGGCCCAAGCGCCCTCGAGCGCCTTCCCGTTCTCGGCCGAGGCGCCCTCGGCGCTGCGCGTGACCTGCTCTTGCATGCGCGCCATGAGCGCGCGCAGCTCGGTGTTATTCATACGAAATGCCTTTGGTTGCTGGGTGCTCGAGCCGTCGACTCGCCAGTAGGGCGCGGCGACGAGCCACCGCATGCAACCCGGAAGCACGCTCGTGGAGGAGGGGACCCTAGCACGCACCGTGCTCAATCGCGAACGCGGCGGGAGCATGGGGTTTGTCCAAGATCAGGACGCTGGCCCCTAAATTGCCAGAAACTTTCCTTGCAGATCGAATTTGCTCGACCCCCGGAGATCGCGTAGGTTTCCGCACCATCTCGCCGTAGGTTTTCGCCTGCGGCGAACGTGTTTTGTTCGCGGGGTCCATGAAAAAGCCTCAAGCAGCCAGCACCGAAGCAGTCGAGACGATTGAACCCGCAAACGACAGCTCGGCCGATCAGGTCGACGACGTCCTATCGCGGATGACCGAAGCCGACATCGACATCGTCGATGCGGCCACACAGGTGAAGATCGCCCCAAAGATCCTTGCAGATGCCGAAGCCGAAGAGAAGAAGGCAGCGGCGCTAGTCGAGCGTGAGGCAACGGACAGCGCCCTGTACACGGGCTCTGCCGACCCGGTGCGGATGTATCTCCGCAAGCTCGGCGAGGTCGCGCTGCTCACGCGCGAGGGAGAAGTCGAGATCGCCAAGCGCCTCGAGAGCGGTTCGCTCATGGTGCTCGAGGCGATCCTCGGCTCACCGATCGCAGTACGCGAAATCATCGACCTCGGCGATCAGCTGAAGGCCGGTAAAATTCGCGTCACCTCGATCATTCGCGAGGTCGAAGAGGCCGAGCAGGAGTCGTTCGACGAGGAAGAGGCCGACCGCCGGATCATCAAGGCGATCGAGACGGTCAAGCGCCTCGACAAGAAGCTCCACGAGCTGCGCACTGCGCGCGCGGGCGAGGCGGCGGTCAAGCCGGTTCGTTTGCAGATGCTCAAGACGATGCAGTCGATGGATCTCAACAAGAAGACCATCGACCGCGTGGTCGCCAAGCTCAAGGGCCTCATTCAGAAGGTCGAGCGGGCGGGCGCGCATTCGTCCGAGCTCGAGCGCCGCACGGGCATCCCGCTGCAGCAAATCAAGCAGATGGTCCGCGACAGCAAGGACGACCGAGCGCAGCAGCGCAAGTTCGCCAAGAAGCTCGCGATGACCCTCGAGCAGTTCCAGGAGATCGAGAACACGCTCAAGACCTCGGCGCAGAACCTCAAGCGCGTCGAAGAAGAGCTGCAGGTCGATGTCCGCGAGCTCCGCGAGACGTACACCAAGATCAAGGAGGGCGAGCAGCGCGCGCAGAAGGCGAAGGCGGAGCTCGTCGAGGCCAACCTCCGGTTGGTCGTCTCGATCGGCAAGAAGTACACGAACCGCGGCCTGCAGTTCCTCGACCTGATCCAGGAGGGGAACATCGGCCTCATGCGCGCCGTCGACAAGTTCGACTACAAGCGCGGCTACAAGTTCAGCACCTACGCCACCTGGTGGATCCGCCAGGCGATCTCCCGCGCCATCGCGGACCAGTCGCGCACCATCCGCGTCCCGGTCCACATGACCGAGACGATCAACAAGCTGGTGCGCACCTCGCGCTATCTCATCCAGGAGTACGGCCGCGAGCCGACCCCCGAGGAGATCGCCGCGAAGATGGAGCTCTCGGTCGACAAGGTTCGCGCGGTCCTCAAGATCGCGAAGGAGCCGATCTCGCTCGAGACGCCGATCGGCGAGGAGGGCGACAGCCACCTCGGCGACTTCATCGAGGACAAGAACATCCCGCTCCCGAGCGACGCGGTGATGAACTCGCGCCTCGAGGAGCAGACCCGCAACGTCCTCGCCACGCTCACGCCGCGCGAGGAGAAGGTCCTGCGCATGCGCTTCGGCATCGGCGAGAAGTCCGACCACACCCTCGAAGAGGTCGGTCAGGACTTCGCCGTCACCCGCGAGCGCATCCGTCAGATCGAAGCGAAGGCGCTCGGCAAGCTCCGGCATCCAAGCCGGAGCAAGCACCTGCGCTCGTTCATCGAGGGCTGACCGCTCGCCACGAGCATCGCGGCCGCGGGGCTCACCCCTCGCGGCCGTGGTGTTTTTGTGTCCCGCGAAACGTCGTGCGGCCGCGTCGCATCTCGGCGGCATGGCAAAAACGATCCTCGTCGCTGGCTATGGTTCCGGTATTTCCGAGGGCGTCGCTCGCAAGTTCGGGAGAGAGGGGTTCCAGGTCGCGCTCGTCGCGCGCAGCGCCGAGAAGGTGCGCAGGGCCGCGCAAGAGCTCGGCGACGCGAAGATCAAGGCGAAGGGTTACGCCGCAGACCTCGGCGATCCCGTGGCCGTCGCCAAGTTGATCGACGACGTACGCAAGGACCTCGGCCCGATCACGGTGCTCCACTGGAACGCCTACGCCGCTGGCGCCGGCGATCTCCTCACCGCCGATCTCAACGAGCTGCGCAAGGGTTTGGATGTGAGCGTCACCGGGCTCGTGGCCGCAGTGCAGAAGGTCCACGGAGACCTCAAGGCCAACGCGAAGGAGTCGGCGCTGCTCGTCACGGGTGGCGGCTTCGCGCTCTACGCCGAGCAGGCCGACGCGGCGGCGGTGCAGTACAACGCGATGGGCCTCGCGATCGGCAAGGCGGCGCAGCACAAGACGGTCGGCCTCCTCACGCAGAAGCTGAAGGCAGACGGCGTGTACGTGGGCGAGATCGTCATCACCGGCCTGGTGAAGAAGACCGCGTTCGACTTCGGCAACGCGAACCTCGAGGGCTCTGCGGTCGGCGAGAAGTTCTGGGAGCTCTACCAGGAGCGCAAGGTCAACTCGATCACGCTCGGCTGAGTTACGTTCGGCGGATGCGGGCAGCGCCACTGCTGTTGTTGATGGCGTGCGCTGCTCCCGCGCCGCCGCCGGCGCCGCGACCGGCGATCCCCGTGGCGCCGCCGAAGGAGGCGCGCACGGTCGACGTCGACGGGGTGCAGGTCGAGCTCACCGCGTTCGTCGCCGCGCGCTACGCCAACGTCACCGAGATCAGCGTGCATGCCACGCGCGAGGGGACGACCCACGAGAGCACCACGGCGAAGTCGTCGTTCGTGCTGACGTTCGGCGCGGATGGCCTCGTGACCGGGTGTCGCGGGCAGCGGGTCGCGTCCTACCTCGACGGAGGGAAGGTCAGTCACGAGACCCGTTACCAGGAGCAGCAGGGCTACTCCGGCCGATGGAAGCGGGGAGAGCCGTGGGTCGACGTCGAGCTCGAGCCCGACAACAAAACGTGTCCGCAGCTCCGACGCTTCGTCGATCTCGAGCCGAAGCCGTGGCGCCTCCGCTGTCTCTCGGTCGCGCGCGCGGGGCCGCTCTCGAGCGGCGGGCTCGTGTGTCAGAAGACCAACCGCGCGGAGTCGCAGTTCGATGAGGAGTGGGGACACACCCTGTCCCGAATCCTCCCCGACCGCTGGCTCGTCCTCGGCCCCGGCAACGGCCTGCGCGTGACGTGGCGTGAAGAGGGCGTCGGTCTCCACACCGAGAAGAACGCGGTCGTGGGCGTCACGCCGGCCGCTGCGCCGATCGCGCTCGACGCCTGGAAGTAGCGTCGAGCGATACCCCACGCATCCTGCTCATCGCACCCTCGTGCGGTCGCTGTGGCTGTCGTTCGGGGTGGTGGTCGGGTGCAGCTCCGCCCCCGATCCGGCGCTCGACGCGTCGCGATCCGGCATGCACGATCCGGTCACCGCCTGCTGGGCTGGCGACGACACCTGCGGCCCCCTCGGCTACTGCGACGTCGCGCGGTGCGATCGACCGGGGACCTGCCGGCGAAGGCCTGCGGTGACGGCGGAGTACGAGCCGGTCTGCGGGTGCGTCGACGGCGTGACGTACTGGAGCGCATCGTGGGCCGCGCAGCAGGGGATTTCGGCGGTGGGCGGGGCCTGCGACAAGGCGTCGAACACCGGGCTTCGGCCCGATCCGGTGCTCTGTCGGGACGCGGGCGACTGCGCCGTCGCGGGCGCGCGTTGCGTCACCATTGGCTGCAATGTGCCCGAGTCGACGTGCTGGTCGCTGCCCGAAACGGCGGCGTGCGACGCGTCGACGTATCGCGCGTGGCGGACCTGCGATGGCGCGCGTCGCGCGCTGACCGAGTGCGAGGCCATCCAGACGGGCGCGCCGTACGGGATGTAGCGTAGAGTTGCGCGATGCGCGCTCTGCTCGTCGTGCTGGTCGTCTCCGTCGTCGGCTGTATGAGCCAGGCCGAGAAGGACGACGTCACCAACATCTGCTTCGCCGCCGACAAGGCCGGCGCCGCCGACATCAAGGACCCGTCCGAGAAGGCGACCAGGGCGGCGAACTTCCTCCGCGAGAACGTGAAGACCGAGAAGTGGAAGACGTGGCTGAAGAAGTCCGCGGGCATGTCGCCCGCGAAGCGCACGCTCGAGCTGCAGCGGGCTGCGAAGGACGCGGGGCTCTCGAGCTGCCCGCTCGCAGAAGGGGCCTGAACGTCCGGGCTTCCCGCGTCCGGGTTCGCGCCGTTCGGTGGCCGCTGATAGCGTCGGTTCGATGGGAGAGGCCGGATGGCTGCGGACGGCCCGCGTCGTCGAAGCGCTCCTCGCCGGAGCGTGCGGTGCTGTCATCGTTGGGCTGACTGCCGACTTCGAGAATGGCGTGCCGGCTCTCCTGCTCGGGCTCGTGACCTTCATCGCCGTCCGGATCTGCAGTGCGCCCGTGGTCGAGGCAGTGTCGCAGCAGTTGTTCGAACGCGTCCTCCGCCGCGGTGACGTCGCGGCCGCGCGTCGGTTGCTGGCGATGTGGCATCGGCGGACCCGTTGGGGCGGCGATGCCGAGCGAAGGGCGGCCGACGTCCGTAGCGTCCGGGTGTCGGTGATGGAAGGTGCGTGGGATGCGCTGCATACGCTCATCGAACGCCTCGATTCCGCCACAGCCTGCGACCCACACGTGCGCGCGGCGCGCGCCCGGCTTCACGCCTATCGCAGTGGCGCGACTGGCGAGCGAGCCCCGAGACCTCCGCCGGACCCGTCCGCGCGTCTCGTCTGTCTGCGTTTGCTGCAGTGGATCGCGGCGCTCGCTGTCGGCGTCGTCGCGTTCAACATCACCACTCGCTCGCTGTCGGCGGCCGGCGGTGGAGCCGTAGCCGTTCTCGCGCTGATGACCACATGGTTCGCGTCGCACGTGGCAGCGATGCTTTGGCTCGTCCGCGCCTACGCGCGCGCCGCGGCGAGGGCCGACGTGGGGGGTGTTTTGGCCGCGGCCTCGCTCGCTCGCGCCGCTGGTCACTCGCCCGAGGACTCCGCGTTGATGGAGTTCACCGCGCACGCCGAGAGCGCGGATTGGCAGCAGGCGCACGACCTGCTCACGTCCATCGATCCCGACCGCGTACGTCCGATCGCGCGTGCGGTCTACGTCAACAACCTCGCGTGGACGCACCTCCAGCTCGGTGATGCGCGTCGAGCGCTCGCGCTCGCCGAGCCCGCCCTCGCCACGCTGTCGACGGGCGATCGTGCCGAGCCCGCGCTGCGAGACACGGTCGAGAAGGCGCGGCAGGCGCTGAGCTCGGGCGACCGCTGACCGGCCAGCGCACTGAGAACGGAGAAGACACGCTGAACGAGCGGTCGTGGGGGTGGGCACCTCGCCGGACGCCGTAGCGAGGCTTTGCGAGCGGGAGGCGAGGCGTTGCGGAGGTGTTGAGACGCGTAGGATCGAGGGGGCCGAGGGGCACCTAGCGGCGGTGGAGCCCGAGGCCTGTAGTTCCGGAGCGGCGCCGGTCCGGAGAGGTCGCCCACCCCCGCGGCCGCGATCACGTGAGACGGAGTGACCGCGCGGGGGCCGTCCGTTCTCCGTCGGTGTATACGACTCGCCGTGAAGCGATTGGCTGCGCTCTGTTTGTTTCTCGCGGCGTGCGAGGTCTCCCACGGGAAGATCCCGGTGATCGACGAGCTCGTGCTGCCCGAGTCGGCGACGCTCGACGCGGACGGCACGTATCACGTCGACGGCACCATCGGTTATCACGACGACGACGACACGGTGAGCCGCGTGCGCGTCGAGGTCCCGTCGATCCGCGCGATCGCCCACTATCCGGCGGCCGGGAAGAGCAGCGCCAGCGCCGAGCCCCTCGCGCTCCGCATCGTCGGCACCGCGCCGAAGGGGGCGTTGACGATCAACGTCCTGGTCCTCGATCGCGAGGGCAATGCGAGCGATCCGCGATCGGCGACCGTCACCCTCAAGTAGGCTGCGGCGCCCACGCGCCGATCCTCGGGGGGCCCTCGAGCAGCCCGAGCCGCGCGCGCAGCAGGTGACGAACGTCCTCGGAGAGCCGTCGCGCGACCGACATGCGCGAGCCGTGCAGCGCGAACAGCGTCGACGCGCTCGTGTCTTCCTCCAGGCGGTGGGCGACGCGGAGGAGCCCGGGCTGCTGCAGGAGCCCGAGCCGCGCGGTCGCCTCGGCCACCGCGCCGAGGGCGAGCGCGAAGGGGGCGATCGCGCGATCGGCGAGCGTCCGCTTGCCGGTCGCCGCGAGCAGCTCTTGCTCGAGCAGCCGCGCGCGCCGCTTGGCTTCGCTGCTCGGCAAGAGCGCGCTCGCGCCAAGGGTCGGGAGGACGCCGCGCGCGTCCTTCTGCAGCCGCGCCGCGCGCTTGCGGAGCAATGCGTTCGACGAGCCCTCGAGTCTGTTCGCCCCTCGCAGCCAGCTTCGCGCGAGTCGGTGCACCGAGGGACCGAGCCGTCGGTAGTCCTCGCGGTAGAGCGCGCGCTGCAGCGACTCGAGCGCTTCGGGCGTGAAGTGAGGGTGTTGCAGGTGGAGCGCGAAGCCGTCCCACCTCCGTAGATCGGGGTCTTTGGCGTAGCGATCGAGGAAACGTCCCTCGCGCACCACTTGCTCGAAGAACGGCGTGCCCGGGAACGCGAAGTAGATGAGGACCTGCACCAGGCTCGGTTCGAGCTTCATCAACTCCTCGAACTCGGCGCGCACGGTGGCCTCGTCCTGATAGGGAAACCCGACGATCATCGAGCACAAACGACCGACGCCGTGCGCGTCGAGGTCGTCGTGGAGCTCGGGGATCGGTCGGCCGCGCAGCTTCTCGTAGCCGGAGCTCTTGCCCTCGAACGCGGTCCACACGAGGTCGAAGCCCATCTCGGCGATCTCCGCGCCGGTGAACTGCGAAAGCCCCTTCACGCTGCCGAAGCCGAAGATCGACAGCGGCTCGCCGCCGCGCCGTACCGCCTCGAGGAACTCCTCGGCGCGCTTGCGCTGGAGAAAGAAGTCCTCGTCGATGAGCGCGAACGAGCCCATCTCGTGGCCGTCCAGCTCTGCGCGCCGCTTGGTCTCCATCATCGCCTGGTAGATGTCCTCGCCGCCGCCGCGGAGCTTGACGTAGCGCCGCTTGAAGAAGTGCGAGGTGCAGCAGAAGTCGCAGCCGTTCGCGCAGCCGAGTCCCGCGGTGACGTGCCCGACGACCGTCGACTGCTGGAAGCCGAGCACGCGCGCCGACGGCACCGGCGAGTGGGCGGAGACGATCGGGCGCTCGAGCTCCTCGCCGAGGAGTCGACGCATGAATCGCACGCCCTCCTCGCGGCAGATGCTGTCGGCGAAGGGCGCGAGGACGGCGTCCGGCAGCACCGTTCCGTAGCCGCCGAGGATCACCTTGGTGCCCGGCGAGATCTCGCGGATCGCGCGGACCATCGCCGGGATCTTGTGGAACGTCGCGACGACGAAGTTGATGCCGACGTGCGTGTAGTGGCGCCTTCGCAGCTCGGCCTCGAGCTCGTCCAGCGAGGGGTAGTGGAGCACCACCGCCGGCGCCTCGATGTTCTCGGCGATGAGGTCGAGCCCCCACACGCGGATCACCTGGCGGAGGCTGAACGCGCCCTGCGCTCTCGTGACCTGCGCGTGGAACAGCTCTGCGCCGACCGAGTCTCCCTCGCCGGGGCCGCCGAAGGGACGAACCACGCTCGTCAGCAGGATCTGTGTGCTCATGGCCGGCGAGCATCAGGCTCGCTCGTCAGTCGTTCGCGACCCGGGCGTCATCGTTCGGTCACTGGGCGCCCGCGCATGACATCGGTCACGCGCGCGGCTCAACCGCCCGTCTGCGCCATGCTGAAGGGTTCTTGCGTCCGCGTCACGCTCGGGTGGTGACTGCGCTTCGCGCGGAGCGCCGCGGAGATCCGCTCCGCGAGCGCGTCGCTCGACAGCTCACGGAGCGAGACGCCGGGCGCCTCGTAGAGACAGCCGCGAAGGCGTCCGTCGGCCGTCAGCCGCAGTCGCACGCAGGCGTCGCAGAAGGGCTCGGTGTCGGAGGCGATGACGCCGAACGCCACGCCGTCATGACTGAGGAAGCGCGCGGCCGGATCGCTCGGCCGGGTGCGTGGCAGCGGCGTCGCGCGCGCGCGCGCGACGATCTCGCGCCCCGAGATGAACACCTGCGCGATGTAGTCGTTCGCGCTGCCCGTGCTCATCAGCTCGATGAACCGGACCTCGACGCCCGTCGCCGCGGAGAAGGCCAGGAACTCCTCGATCTCGTCGTCGTTGCGACCGCGCTGCACGACCACGTTGAGCTTGACCTCGGCGAGGCGGCGGCGCGCGGCGAGCGCGCCCTCGAGCACGTGCCCGACGTCGCCCGGGCCCATCAGCGCGCGATATCGCTCGGGCCGCAGACTGTCGACGTGGACCGTGGCGCGCCGCAGGCCTGCCTCGACCAGCGCGTCGAGACGCTCGGTGAGCAGGAGCCCGTTGGTGGTCAGCGCGAGATCGCAGCTCGGGCTCGCGTCGCGGAAGGCAGCGACGATCTCCGGGAGCTCGCGCCGGAGGAGCGGCTCGCCGCCGGTGAACCGCACCTTGTCGACTCCGTGCCCCCCGAACGCGCGCGCGAGCCTGCCGTAGTCGTCGACCGAGAGCCAGCGCGAGGCGGCGAGAAACGGCGCCGCGCTGCCGGGCAGGCAATAGCCGCAGCGGTACTGGCAGCGATCGAGCACGCTCACGCGCAACGTGAGCCCCGCGGGCGGCTCGACGACCGCGAGGCGACGCTTCACGAGAGCACGGGCAGTCGCACGCTGCCGCAGCTCATCGGCGAGCGACCGTCCTCGTCCTCGGCGAAGAAGTCGAGAGGCACTGGCTTCACCTCGAGCGCCTCGCACTCGCGTCCGACGAGCTCGCCGCACCACACCATCACATCTCCGTGTGGGGGGCGCTCGGCCGACGTGAAGCGCGCGGCCACCGCCCTGGCGAGCGGGCCGAGGTGGGCTTCGAGGAACTTCCGCCGCGCGTCCTCGACGATCTCGGTGCCCTCGGCGTCGCCCTCGCCGGAGAGGTAGTCCTGTTTGGCGAGGAGGGTCGCGTAGAACTCGAGCTCGACGGCGATGTGATCGAGCATCTCGTGCGTGTCGTCCTCGTTCGGCGTGAGCCCGAACGCCCGGTAGAACCCGCTGATGTCGGCGAGGTCGTTGCCCTTGGAGAGCCCGCGCATGCGGCCGTATTCGGTCTCGTAGAGCGCGATGCGGGCGGAGCCGCGGTCGAAGAGGTCGACGTAGCTCGAACGCAGCTCGTCGAGGCCACCCTCCTCGGCGAGGGCGCGCACGAAGCGCCCCGCGTGAGGGTGGGCGTCGAGCGAGGGCGAGAGCGCCCGCAGCGTCTCGACGAGCTCGTCGTCGGGGTAGGCGGCGAGGGCCGAGGCGAGGGCGAACTCGCGTGCGCGGTCGCGGAGCACGCTCATTGGATGGTCACCGGTGTCCAGGCCATCGTCACGCACTTGCGCGAGCCGACCTCGCCCTGGCCACCCTGCCAGGCGGCGAAGGCGATGTTGCCCGGCGTGCCCGCCTTGAGCGTGGAGCCGCCGGCGATCGCCAGGGGCCGCACGATCACCAGCGTCCACTCGCCGTTGGCCCACGCGCCGCGACCGGCGCTGCCGTTCCCCTCGCGCACCGAGGAGGTGGAGAAGCCCTCGGCGATGATCTCGTCGACGCCCGCCTTGACGTACGACTGCGGGTTGCCCTCGGCGAGACCGGGGGAGTACTGCTCGGCGTGCTCCTTCGCGCCGGCGTCGGCCGTCTTGTACTCGTGGGGATACATGTCGACGGACATGTGCGGATAGAGCTGCTCCATCGTCGGCTTCCCCTTCTCCGCGTCGCGCTGGTACTGCGCGCGCCAGTGGAAGAGGTGCACCGGCATCCCCTTGGCGCCCATCATCACCGGCGGCGGCGGGCCGTCGGCGGCGGGGAACTCGAGCGCGAACGCGTCGGAGAACATGCCGAGCCTGCCGGCTTCGCTGATCTCCGGATCCTTCCATCGCAGCCGGAAGGCGACGCGAGTGCCGTCGTGCACCGCCTGGACGAGGACGCTCTCGGTGGTCGTCTTCTCGGGGCGCGGCGCGATCATCGGCTGCGCGAGCAGCGTCACCACGCCCGCCGGGATGTCGTTCCAGAACGCGGCCGAGGGATCGGGGACCGTCAGATCTGCCGCGACCTTCTTGACCACCAGCTCCTTGAGCGGAGCCGGCGGCGGCGGCTTGCTCTTGCCGCACGAGAGCGCGGCGAGCGAGAGCGCCGCTCCGACGAAAAGTGTTCTCATCATGGCTCCCCCGCTCATGGCGTGTTGTTCCGGATGGCGCCGTACTTCGCGTCGAAGGCCGGGCGTTCGAAGATGTTCTCGGTGACCGGGACCCTGACCAGCTCGGCGCCGGCGTCGTCGAAGCCCGCGGCCACGCCCTTGTCGACGGTGAACCGGTGCATGATCCGATCGGTGCTGCCCATCAAGCAGAGCAGCCCCTGGGCGACGGGATCGTTCGGGAGCTCGCGGTAGCGCTGGATCGCTCCGTCGACGAGCGGCCCGAACATCTGGTGCAGGTACTCGCGGTCGGCGTGGATCGGCGGGATGTAATAGATGTTCGGTTCGAGCCCGAGCTGCGGGTAGTACGGGAGCGCGATCTGCTTCTTGTGCACCAGGTAGTCGATCGGGTTGTCCTCGCGCGCGCTCCACGGGGGGTTGATGAACCCCATCACGCGGATCTTGCCGATGCAGTTCACGACGCACTGGGGCTGAATCCCCTGCTCGACGGCGGGGTAGCAGCCGACGCACTTCTCGCTGGTGCGCGTGTAGGGGTTGTACATCGACTTCTTGTACGGGCACGCGCGCACGCACTCGCCGTAGCCCTTGCAGCGCGACTGATCGATGAGGACGATCCCGTCCTCGGGGCGCTTGTAGATCGCTTTGCGCGGACACGCCGCGAGGCACGCCGGGTAGGTGCAGTGCGCGCACGTGCGCGGCAGATAGAAGAACCACTTGTCGTGCGGGAGCGCGCCGATGTGCCCGCCGCCGTCGACGGGCGCGCCGGCGCAGTCGTCTTCGCCGACGTTCGGGTACATCCAGTCCTCGTCCTGCGGCGCGAAGTGGAGCACGCGTTCGTTCTGGGGCGCGGCCTCGATCAGCGTCTTGCCGCCGTACTCGCCCTTCGCGCTCCACTCCTGCCGCCCGAGCTTCTCGAGGATGCGCAGGTCCCACGCGAGAGGAAAGCCGCCCCACGGCTTCGTCTCGACGTTGTTCCAAAACATGTACTCCTGGCCCTTGCCGCTGGTCCAGGTTGTCTTGCACGCGAGCGTGCACGTCTGGCACGCGATGCACTTGTTGAGATCGAAGACGATCGCCCACTGCTTCTTGGGGCGACTCTCCGCGTACGGGTACTCAATCTCCCGCCCGACGTGCCAATTCTTGACCTTACCCATGATGCGCCTCCGTCAGCTCTTGATCAGGACGAAGCCGCCCTTGAGATATGTCTTCATGCCCTCGCTCTCGTAGGTGGGCCGGAACCCGAGCGCCGCGGGGCGCCACAAGCCCTGACCGTTGAGGCCTCCGGCTTCTGCCTTGGTGAGCTTCACGAACGCCTCGCGCGGCGCGCCGACCGGACAGTGGATGTCGGCGAGGAAGCCCTTGTTGATGGCCTGGCCGAAGGCGTCCTTGTGGACGAGCGTCTCGGTCATCAGCGTCGGCTTGAGCCACGCGCGCGTCGCGCTCTGGTGCGAGCCGTACCGGTACATCGACTGGTAGTTCGTCTCGGGGTTCTTCGCGAGCCCGTCGATGCGCGACTCGTGCCCCTTCACGCTCCCGAAGGTGCTCCCGTACATGTTGTGCCAGGTTCGGGCGACCTTGCGCGGCGTGCCGGGGTAGTAGCGAACGCGGAGGAGGAGTCGCGAGACCTTCGCCTCTTCGCTTCCCGGCTTCGCGTTGCGATAGGGCCGGTCCTCGGGATCGGCGTCGATGTAGACGTAGTCACCGTCGTCGAGCTTGAGCTCCTTCGCGTCCGATGGATTGATGTCCATGTACGCCTCGGTGACCGACGCCATGCGCTTGTCGTGGCGGTAGACGTCGCCGAAGGGACCGAACAGCACGCCGGTGAAGTCGGTGTCGACCGGCGTGGTGTGCGCGCCGTGGCGGTACTTGGGCGTGTGGTAGATGTGCTGGTAGCCCTTCGCCATCAGCGGGTGCTTGCTGGCCATGAGCTCCTCGACCGTCTTCTGCACGTGGCGCACCTGCCGCGTCTCGGTCGAGAGGTCGTCGTTCTTGAGCGCGTAGTCCGCCGGCTGCTTCGGGCGCAGCGCCGGGTGGGCCTTGGCGACGATGACGTTGGGCTCGTAGAAGGTGGAGTCGATCGGCTCGCGGTGGACGATGAGGTTCTCGCCGGACTCGATGAACTCGGGCTCGGGACGGTAGTACTCGAGCCGACCCGACTTGGTGTGCCAGGGCTGCTCCCCCTTCGCCTGTTCGTAGGACGATAGACGCGGGTAGGTGCGCGTGTTCACGAGCGCGGGGATGCCCTCGGTCGCCTTCTTGTGGAGGTCCTCGATCGTGTACCCCTTGAGCGCGAACGAGGCGTCGATGATGCGCTGGAGGTAGACGTCGACCTTGTCCTCGTCGACGAACTTCCACATCGCGGCGAAGCGGTCGTCGTCGTAGACCTTACCGAGCGCCTTCGAGACGCCGGCGATGATCTCCATGTCGCTCTTGGTGTCGAAGACGCGGGGCAGGGGCGTCCTCGGGAAGATCTGCACGAAGGGGTTCGTGCAGCTCGCGGTCATGTCGGGGACCTTGAACTCCGCCCACGAGTCGCAGGCGAACACGATGTCGGCGTATTCGCAGGAGCCCGTCCACCACCAGTCGGAGAACGCGATGAACTCGATGCCGGGGAGCGTGTTGTGGACGACGTCGTAGTGCCACTTCACGTTGCCGATGACCGAGTTGCTGTTGTTGAGCCACATTGCCTTCGTCGGCGCGGGCATGTGGCTCTTGCCGGTGAAGTTCTTGTTGCCCCGGCGGAGCGGGCGGTCGCCGTAGTTGTAGTAGTGCAGCGACTCGTAGTGCAGGTACTTCTTGGTGGTGATCGGACCCTTCGCGTCCTTCTGGATGTTGAAGGGATCCTCCATCGTGTAGACGGGGACGCCGCCGATGATCGCCGTGCGGTAGTTGCCGGCGTAGCTGCCGACGTTGCCGCCGGGGAACCCGAGGTTCCGGGTGAGGCCGGCGACGAGCAGGATCGCGCGGTCCTTGAGGTCGGAGTTGAAGAACTGGTTCGGGCCCATGCCGGTCGCGAACGTTGTCTTCTCGGGGTTCTTCGCGATCTGCTCGGCGAGCGCCTCGATCGCGGCCGCGGGCGCGCCGGTGATCTTGGCGACCTGCGCGGGCGTCAGGTTGTCGTTGAGGTACTGCGACAGGAGCGAGAAGTGCGAGCGGACCTCGACCTCCTTGCCGTCCTTCAGCTTCACCTTCTGCGTGACCTCGAGCGTCGGCTTGGCGGTGAACGCCTTGCCGAAGTCGTCGCGGGTGACGACGAGCAGCTTCGATTTCTCGCCGTCCCACGCGAGGTGCGGCGCGAAGTCTCCGGCCATCGCCTCGGCGGTCATCTGCTTCTTGTGTTGGACGAGCGGCGGCGGCTTCTGGCCCTTCTTGACGATGTCGAGGTTGCCGGGGGGCCTCGCGGCGTACCCGGGGAGGGCGCTCGGATCCACCTCGTCGGGACGCAGCGGCTGCAGCGTGTCCATGCGGATCAGGAACGGCAGGTCGGTGTTCGTGCGGACCCAGGTCTCGTCGTAGAGCTTCTTGCCGATGATCACCTGCGCGAGCCCGAGGGCGAACGCCGGGTCGGTGCCGGGTCGGATGACGACGACCTCGTCGCCCTTGCTCGCCGTCGCGCTGTACTCGACGGTGATCACCACGACCTTGGTGCCCTTCAGGCGCGCCTCGGTCAGCCAGTGGCTGTCGGGCATCTTGGTGGTGATCCAGTTCATGCCCCACACGAGGCACAGCTTCGAGTGCTCGACGGTGAACAGGTCGAAGTCGTTGGTCTGCGCGCCGGTGACCATCGGATGTCCCGGAGGCAGATCGGTGTGCCACGAGTAGCTGTCCCAGCCGCGCGCGCCGATGGCCTTCTCGGGTGGGACGCCGCGGATCTTGGAGTCCGCCAGGGCCATCATGTTGGCGAAGCGGTAGAGGCCGAAGATGCGCGTCATGCCGAGCAGCGCCATTCCGCCGCGGAGCTTGAACGTCTGGGTCCCGGCGTGCTCGAGCGCCTCGATCGTGTCGTGGTCGTAGCCCTGCGCCGTCAGGAACTTCCCGCCCGCCTCGCCCGAGTACGTGCGCATGATGTTGTCGAGCGCCTTGGCCGAGTACGTGTACGCCTCGTCCCACGTCGCCCGCAGCCACTTGTCCTTGCCGCGCTGGAAGTACTTGGCGTCGGGCTTGCCGGTGGCGGGATCGCGCGGGAACCCGGCGTCGGCCCACGCCTTGAAGCCGACGCGAATCATCGGCGACTTCACGCGACGGTCACCGTAGACGCGGCGCACGAGCGCGAGGCCCTTCTGGCACAGCCGCGGATCCCAGCGATGGGAGGCGGTGTTGCCGTAGAGATCCTGCGCCTTGCCGTACCCGAACGTCGGGCCGATGCGCACGAGAACGTTGTTCTTTACGTAGGCGCGCAGCAGGCAGTTGTGCGTGTCGTTCGGCGCGCAGAGGAACACGAACGAGGAGTCCGGCTTGAAGATGTTGCGGTAGGCGCGCTCCCAGTCGCGGTTCGGGTACGAGGCGAGTGGGTTCTCGACCTCGAGGGGCTTGAGGTACCGAAGCGGCGCCGCTCCGGACTTCGCCGCCACGAGAGAGACGGTGAGGAAGCCCTGAAGGAAGTTGCGGCGCGAGTGCTTGGTCTCTTTTGACATGGTCCTCCCCGGTCGGAGCGCGAGATGGGCGTGAGCTGGGCTAGGCGTCGCCGTCGAGGACGGGACGCGGTGAGATTTCCTGCAGTGAGAGCGCTGGGAGCTTCCGTCGAACCGTGCGCTCCACGAGCGCTCGCACGCTGACGTCGCCCGGGCCCGCTCGTCGGTCGATGCGATACGTCAGCACGTTCTCCGAGACGCCGAGGAACGTGATCTCCGAGGCGGAGTCGAACATGCGTGCGACGCGCGTCACCCCGTCGAGCACCTCGCGCGTCGCCTCGGGAATCGGGCCGAACCGCAGCGCGCTCGCGGAGTCGGCGTGGAGGAGGTCGACGCAGGTCTCGCCGCCGTGTCCGCGGCTCTCGTGGCGGGCGTGGCGGAGGTCTCCGGTGATGCCGAGGACCAGCCCGTGAATCGCCTCGCGCATGAAGTCGCACGCGGCCGGGCCGAGCGGCCCGAGCGCGCAACCGCTGCGCTCGAGGTAGAACCCGCCCTCGATCTCGCGCACCGCGCCGTGCAGGCACGGCACTCCGAGGCGGGGGAGCACCTCGCGGAGTTGCTCGAGGGTGAGCTCCACGCCGTAGGTGCGCGCGAACCCGCGCCCGAGGCGAAGGCTGTTGTCGAAGGCGCGGCGCTGCGCCTCGTCGGCCGCGCTCTCGAGCGGCTGCCCCGCTCGGAGGGACTCGAGCGCCGTCGCGAGCAGCGCCGCGGGCTCGGTGTCAGCCGGCGCGAACGGACGGAGCGCCGCGTCGCGCGCACGGCGCCAACGATCGGCGAGGTCCACGAGGGCTTCGTCCATCGGTGCGCGCCCTGAGCAAACGGAGCGCCAACCGAGAAGTGCAGGCGTTGCAGAACGCGCACTTTTGTTTCGCGAAAATCGTTCGCGGTCGCCGGCGTCGCGTCCGCGATTGGTGCGCAGACATGATGGGTGTCATCTCGGGCGCGATCGCGCGCCGCGTCACTTCGCGAGCGGACGGCCCTGCAGGCTCGCGACGTGACCGAGCTCCACGCCCTCTTTGAGCGGTGTCTTGAGGAGCTCGCTCATGTCGGTCGTCTCCGGCGCGTGGGTGAGGATCTCGATCTCGGCCTCGCGCTCGGAGACCTTGCGCACCGCGACGTTCGCCTTCTGCAGCGCGGCGAGGACCTGCGCGCGGGTGACGTCGTGCTTGGCGAGGTAGCGCGGATCGACGAGGACGATGAGGTTGACGTCGGCGGCGGCCGCCGCGGCGCGGTCGGGCCGGGGATGCTCCTCGCGGCGGCAGCCCGCGAAGAGCGCGATCAAGAGGAGCCAACGCATGTACGCGACCCTACCTCATTCGTCGTGGCGCGCGCGGAGGCGCGAGCGGACTGTATGACGTGCCCGTGCCCGTGCCCGTGCCGTTGGCTACTTCGCCTTGGCCTTCACGAAGCGCAGCGTCATGCGGTCGCTCTCGCCGATCGCCGCGTACTTCTCGCGGTCCTTGTCGCCGAGACGGAAGGTGGGCGGCAGCGTCCACACGCCGTCGGGGTAGTCCTTGGTGTCCTTCGGGTTGGCGTTGATCTCGGACTTGGCGGCGAGCTTGAACCCGGCGCCCTCGACCTTCTCGATCACCCACTTCTCGGGGAGGTAGCCCTTCTTCGCGCTCTCCTCGGGCACCGCGTCGGGCTTGGCGCGGTGCTGCTCGATGGCGAGGGTGCCGCCCGGCTTGAGCGCCTTGTGCATCTCGGCGAGCCACTGGTCGAGGCTGCCTGCGTTCACCACGCCGTGCATCGCGCGCATCATCACGACCATGTCGGCCTTGCCCTCGAGGCCGAGGCTCGGCGCCGCGGGCTTGATGACGATGGTCTCGACCTTGCCGTAGACCTCGGGCGCGCGATCGAGGAGCAGCTGGAAGCGCTGGCCGTAGAACGTCATGCGGTCGTCGGCTGGACCCTTCGGGTCGAGGTTCGTCGCGTAGAGCTTGCCCTTCTTGGCGAGCACCGGCGCGAGGATCTCGGTGAACCAACCCTCGCCGGGCGCGAACTCGATCACGGTTTGGTTCGGCTTCACGCCGTAGAAGTCGAACGTCTCGACGGGGTGTCGGTCCTTGTCGCGCTCGGGGCTCGCGGGGCGGCGGTGCTTGCTCGCGACGACCGCGACCAACGCCTCGTGGCCGCTCTTGAAGTCCCGGGCGAGCAGCTTCTGCGCCTCGGCCCTGAGCTCGGGCGTCCAGCGCGCGAGATCGGCCTGGTGGTCGGCGAGCATCTTCGCGCGCTCCTTCTCGAGCTGCGCGAGCGCTTCGGCCTTCGCCTTCTCTTCCTTGGTGGGCTCGGGCTTCGGCGGCTCGGGCTTGGCGGGCTCGGGCGGCGGCGCGCTCGCCACGGGGATCGGCGTTGCGATCGGCGGCTTCGGCTCCGCGCTGCACGCGGCCAACAGGACCCACCCGAGCGCGGCTCGCTTCATCGCCGCGTCGTAGCGCGGCCTGATCGGCACAGCTACAGGTGAACGATGCCCTCGGCCTCGGGCTGAAAGAGGACGCTGAGCACGCGCCAGATGTGGGTGCGGCCGCTCGGGTTCGTCCACTCGATCGTCGCGCCCTCGCGCGCGCCGAGGAGCGCGGTGCCGAGGGGGGCGAGGACGCTGACGCGGCCGTTGGCGGGGCTCGCGTCCCACGGGTAGACCACGGTGACCTTGGCGGGGCGATCGCTCTCGTCGGCGTAGGCGACGCGCGTGTTCATCGTGACGACGTTGGGCGCGACGTGGCCCACGACCCTGGCGCGGGCGAGCTCGCGGGCGAGCGGGTCGACGTGCCGCGCGAACTTCCTCGCAAAGCCGCTGGTGAGGAGCGACGTGAGGCGGCGGAAGTCGTGATGGGTGACGACGCGCATCCAAGGACGGTAGATCGGCAATTTGTTCGAGCAAGTGTCGGCCGTTCGCGACAGCATGGCGGTCATGACGTTCGTGGATCGATACGGGCCGTTCGCGGTCGTGACCGGCGCTTCTTCGGGAATTGGCGAGGCGCTCGCGCGTTCTCTCGCTCAGCGGGGTGTGTCGCTCATCCTCGTCGCTCGTCGCGTCGAACGGCTGACCGCGCTCGCGCGCGAGCTGCCGGTCGAGGTGGCCGTCGTCGAGCTCGATCTCGGCCGCGACGACGCGATCGACGTCTTGCTTCGCCACGTCGGCGAGCGCGACGTGGGGCTCGTGTGCGCCAACGCCGGGTTCGGCGAGAAGGGCGAGCTCTCGTCGATCGACGCGGCGACCTACCGACGGATGGTGCGCCTCAACTGCGAGTCGACGCTGCAGCTCGTGCACGCGTTCGTCCCGCGGCTCGTCGCGCGGGGGCGGGGGGGCGTGCTCGTGACATCGTCGACCGCAGCGTTTCAGGGCACGCCGTATACGAGCGCGTACGCAGCCACCAAGGCGTTCGGGCTCGTCCTCGCCGAGGGCCTGCACGAGGAGCTGCGTCCGCGCGGCGTCGACGTGGTGGCGTTGTGTCCCGGGCCGACCGACACCGAGGGGCCGCGGCGCACCGGGGTCGATCCGAAGCGCATCCCGTTCGGGATGGCGACCGCGGGGACGGTCGCCGAGGCCGGCCTCGACGCGCTCGGGAAGCGCGCGATCGTGGTCCCCCGCGCGCTCGATCGCGCCGCGACGCTGCTCGGCCGCCTGGTGCCGCGCGCGGTCGCAGCCAGGATCGCGGGGCGCGCGATCAAGCGCGTCAGCGGCTCGATGCCGTAAGCTGCGGGGCGATGGCCCTCGCAGCGATCGTCTTCACGCTCCTCTCCGCGGTCGAGCACGTGTACTTCTTCGTGCTCGAGGCCATCCTCTGGCGAAAGCCGCTCGGCATGAAGACGTTCCGGATGGACGCGGCGAAGGCCGAGAGCACCGCGCAGCTCGCGGTCAATCAGGGCTTCTACAACCTCTTCCTCGCGGCGGGCCTCGCGTGGGGCGTCTTCGAGCCGACGCTGCGGCTCTACGCGCTCCTGTTCGTGATCGGCGCCGCCGTCGTCGGCGGCCTGACCGTGAGCATGCGGATCCTCTTGATTCAGGGGCTGCCCGCCGCGACCGGGCTGGCGCTCACGCTGCTCGCGAGACGCTGAGCAACGAGCGGCGCGCGGGGGCCACCGGCCTTGTATAGTGTCGCCCCATGTCACCCGTGCGCGAGATCGCGCTCCTCGTCGAACGCGAGCTCGTTCGCAACGTACGTAGCGCGAAGGGGATCATCCTCGCGCTCCTCTGCGTGCTCGGCGGCACCGGCACCACGCTGGCCGGCATCTCCACCACCAAGCTGTACGGCAAGGTCGACGCGGCGCAGGTGCACAAGCTCCGCGAGCAGGCGCTGAGCGCCGCCTACGGCGAAGAGATCGGCAAGTACCTCGCCGATGCTCCCGAGGTCATGTACGGCATGATGGCCGGCACCATCGCGCTCGCCGCGCTGCTCGCCACGCTGGTCGGCTTCGACTCGATCTCGTCCGAGCTGCAGCACCGCGGTGTCCGCTACTGGACGGTGCGCGCGCGCCGGAGCTCGTACATCGCCGGCAAGTTCCTCGGCCTGTTCGCCGTCACCTCGACGATGACGCTGATCATGCACACCTGCAGCTGGGCGGCGCTCGCGGCGAAGAGCGATCTCTCCTTCGGCGTGATCATGGCCTGGGGCGTGCGGCTGTGGCTCGTCACGCTGCCGGTCAGCGCGGCGTGGTGCGGCCTCGTCACCTTCCTCAGCGCGCTCTTTCGCACGCCGATCCTCGCGCTGCTCCTCGCCTGCCTCGCCTGGATGGCGCTCGGGCTCACCTACTTCGTCGGCAAGATCAGCGAGCGCGACTGGCTCACCTGGTTCTACCCCAACGGCTTCGACCGCCTGCTCCTGTCGCCCTCGCCGGACAAGCTGCTCGGCGGCGTCGCCGCGGCGCTGGGTTTCGCCGCGCTCTTCGTCGCCGCGGGCGTCGTGCTCTTCCAGCAGAGGGACGTATGAGCGAGTACCGGGACGTCCCCGCGGTCGAGACGGCCGCCGTCAGCGCCGACTACGTCGTGCGGCTGTCCGACGTGAGCAAGCACTTCGGCGTGAAGGCGGCGGTCGACCACGTGTCGCTCCGCATCGCGCGCGGCGCCGTGTTCGGCCTCATCGGCCCCAACGGCGCCGGCAAGACCACCACCTTCTCCATGCTGGCCGGCTTCCTCCGCCCGAGCGGCGGCACGATCGAGGTGCTCGGCCACAGCCCGCACGACGTCGCCGCGCTGCGCTCTCGCATCGGCGTGCTACCGCAGGACGCGGTGTTGCCGCCGGGCGATCGAGTCGGCGACCTGCTCGTGCACCTCGCGTGCATGCAGGGCATGTCGCGCGAGCGGGCGCGCGAGCAGGCGCGGGCGGTGCTCGCCGAGGTCGAGGGCGCGGACTGGTGGCCGACCAAGTGCGGCGCGCTCTCCCACGGGATGGCCAAGCGCGTGCAGTTCGCGCAGGCGATGCTCGGCGATCCCGACGTCGTGCTCCTCGACGAGCCGACCGCCGGCCTCGACCCGCGCGTCGCCTTCGAGATCCGTCAGCTGATCGTCGCGCGCAAGCGGCGCACCACGCTGATCGTCTCGAGCCACAACCTCCACGAGCTCGAGGAGATGTGCGACGCGGCGGCGGTCCTCGATCGCGGCCGCGTCGTCGCCAACGGCTCGATCCACGAGCTCACCTCGGCGGGCGGCGAGATCCACGTCGACCTCGCCCGGGGCCCGGTCCCGCTCGACGCGCTGCGCGCGCTCCCGGTCGCCGACCGCGTCGAGTTCGACGAAGAGCGCCGCGATCTCGCCGTGTACTTCTCGAGGGAGAAGGCCGACGCCGAGGCCGTCATCGGCGAGGTGCTGGCCGTGCTCCTCCAAAACGGCGCGCGGATTAGTGGTGTCACCAAGGGGCGCGGCCTCGAGCAGCGCGTGATGGAGCTGACCGCATGATCGTGAAACCCACCCTGGTCACGCGCTCGCTCGACCTCGCGGGCTGGAAGTTCGAGACCGGCAAGCCGGAGGTTCGCAAGTACGTCCTGTTGTGCTGGCCGCACACCAGCAACTGGGACGGCCTCCTGCTCGTCACGCTCGGGCGCAGCATCGGGCTCGAGCTCGAGTGGATGGTCAAGGACTCGTGGGTCAATGGTCCGTTCGGCCCGGTGGTCAAGCGAATCGGCGCGGTGCCGGTCAATCGCTCCAGGTCGACGAACATGGTCGACCAGATGGTCGAACAGTTCCGCAAGCGCGACTCGCTCGTCCTCGCGATCCCGCCCGAGGGCACGCGCTCGCGCGTCGACTACTGGAAATCGGGCTTCTATCGGATCGCGCTCGGCGCGAACGTGCCGGTGGTCCCCGGCTACCTCGACTTCGCCCGCAAGCGGGCCGGCCTCGGTCCGCCGATCGCGATGACCGGCGACGTCCACGTGGACATGGACGCCATCCGCGCGTTCTACAAAGCGCAGAACCCGATCGGCAAGGACCCGAGCAAGGTCGGCCCGATTCGGCTGCGCGAAGAGGACAAGTGACGCGTGCGGCGATCTTCTTCCTCGTGTTGACGAGCTGTCGGGGCGTCGCCACCACGGCCGACGCGGGCGCGTGCGCCAGGGTGGGGGACAGCTGCACCTTCGCGCCGGGCAAGCTCGGGCTGTGCGTGGAGCTCGAGCGCGAAGCGGGGCCGCCCACGCTGGTGTGCCAATCGCAGCACTGACGCGCGCGACGCCGACGAGCCTATCGTCGCCCCCTGAACACCACGTCGAACGCGGCGCGGTCGACGCGCATGGTGCCGTCGCGGTCGCGCGCGATCTCGGTCGTACCGGGGAACGTGCGCTCCGCCCACGACCGCAGCGCGTCGATCCGGGCGCGCTCCATGCGCTCGAGCGTCTCGCGGCGGACCCGGTCGATGCGATCGCGGAAGGAGAGGATCGTCTCGCGCAGCATGCGGGGCGCGAACGGCTTGACGAAGAACCGCGCGACCTCGCCCTCGTTGATCGCCGCGAGCGCGCGGTCGGTCGTCGCCGCACCGGTGATCAGCATGCGGATCACCGTGGGGTGCTCTTGTCGCACGACGTCGAGCAGCTCGAGGCCGCTCCGGCCGGGCATGTCGATGTCGGAGATGAGCACGTCGGTTGGGCGGCGGCGCAGGAGCGCGATGGCCTCGTCGGTGCCGTTGGCCGTGAGCACGTCGATCTCGTCGCCGCGCAGGCAGCGCACCAGCGCGCGGAGCAGCGCCGGATCGTCGTCGACGAGGAGCACCGAGATCACGGAAGCCATTTGGCGAACTCCGAGCGTTCGAGGACGGCGAGAGCGCGATCGATGTCTCCGATCAGCTCGTCGGCGTCCTGGTAGCGCTCCGCCGGCGACTTGGCGAGGGCGCGCTGCACGATGCGGACGACCGCGGGCGTATCGATCGCGAGCGGGGGCGGCTCGTCGACGATCTGCGCGACGAAGATGTCCTCGGCGGTCGGCCCGTCGAACGGGGCCACCCCCGACAAGATCTCGTAGAGCACGATGCCGAGCGCGTAGATGTCGCTGCGGCCGTCGCCGCGCTCGCCACGGGCGCGCTCGGGGCTCGTGTAGCGAGGCGTGCCGTACAGCACCTTCGGGCTCTCCTCGGCCTCGCCGATCGCGGCCGCGCCGAAGTCGACGAGCTTCACGCCGTCGGGCACGAGCATGATGTTGGAGGGCTTGAGATCGTGGTGGACGACGCCGGCGCGGTGCGCTGCGCCGAGCGCCGTGGCGACGTCGCGCGCGATGCGGAGCGCGCGGAACGGCTCGATGACGGAGACCGCGCCGAGCTCGGCCGCGAGCGAGCGGCCCTCGATCAGCTCCATGACGAAGTACGGTCGGCTGTCGCCGAGGACGCCGTAGTCGTACACCTCGACGACGCCGGGATGGCGCAGGCGGCTCGCCGCGCGGGCCTCGAACAGGAAGCGGTCGGTGATCGCGCGCGACTGGCCGAGCGAGCGGCGGACGACCTTGATCGCCGCCTTGCGACCGAGCAGCGCATGGTGCGCAGAGAACACCACGCCCATGCCGCCCTCGCCGAGGATCGGGCCGAGCACCCAGGTGCCGATCGTGCCGCCGACCCGGGCGTCCTCGGTCGCCGGCTCGAGGGCCGCGCCGTCGCGGGGGCAGACGTCCTCGTGGGCGGCGGCGTAGGCGCCGCACTGCACGCATCGCTTGAGCGCGACCGAGCGAACGAACGCTGGCTCGCGACCGTCGACGGTGAGCGCGCGGAGATCGACGCAGAATCCGCGCGACGTGGCGGCGATCGCCACCAGCACCTCGGCGCGGTGGCGACCGTCGGTCACGAAGATCCGCGCCACGTTGGCGGTGGCCTTCTCGGTCCCGACCTCGGCGACCGGGTTGAGCGCGGCCGCGACCGCGAGGCGCACGGTGAGCGCGGCCGCGGAGTCGTCGTCGAGCTCGAGGAGATCGACCGAGCCGTCGCTGTGGCGGAGCTCGAGGGTGTGACCGCCGTCGTCGTAGCGCAGCGACGCGGTGACGGCCTCGCCGGAGACGAGCGCCGAGAGGAGCGCGTCGGCGACGACCGCGGGCGCGATCTCCCGCCGCTGAGGTCGCAGCGGGACCGTCGTTCGATCGGCGTTCATCGTGCTCACCGGTGGCGGTCGGCCCACGCGAGCAGCTTGTCGGCGAGCTGGACGGCGGCCGTCCGTTCGCGGAGCTGCGCCTCGGCTTCCTGCGCGGTCCGTGTCTGCAGCGGGGTGTCCTTGTCGTAATGGCCCGCCTTCTCGACGCGGGCACCCTGGCCGCGAGCCGTGGCTGCGTCGGACTTCGCCGCGCGGTAGGCGTCGATCAACTGCGAGAGCTCGGCGTCGATGGCGAGCGGGGGACAGTCCTTGGTTTCCATGGACGGTCGCTAGGGTAGCGCACGCCGTTCGGCCACGGCGACCCGCGCCCGCTCGCGCCTAGACAAGCCCCGAGCGTTTAACAAACTGTTCTGTCACAGTCTTCGCCGCGCCCAGGGATGAGGCGACGCCCGACGCAGTGGGATTCGTCGCCCCCTTGAAGATCTGCCAGTTCCACCGTCCGTCGCCCTTCGGCGCGACCCGCAGCGAGAACGGCTCGACGACGCACGTCCACAGGTCGCCGGCGCCCTTGCTCCATTGCAGCTTCATACGGGGGGGAGGGTACTGCGGATTCGTGCTAGCCGCCCGACCGCGTCGCGCCGAGCGCGGCCGCGACGCGGGTCAGCTCCTCCGCGCACGAGAGACCGAGCTTGTGAATCGCGCGCGCGAGCGCGTCGGACACCGCGGCGGGAGACATCCCGAGCTCGAACGCGACGACCTTCTGCGGCCGGCCGGTCGCGACCCACTGCACGACCGTCCGTTCGACGACGCTGATCCGGATCGGCGTCGCGTTGCGGCGCGCGACCACGAAGCGGCGGCCGTCCTCGTCGAACCAATCGACGAGGGTGAGCCGTCCCTCGAGGAGCGCGCTCCACGCGTCGAGCTCGCAGGGCGGCGCGCCGTCCGCGGCGGTGCGCCACGCGGTCATCCTCGCCGCCATCCGAGGGTCGCTCCGAACGGGTGGAGCGAGAGCGCCGAAGCGAGCTCGCGACGCGACCCAACGGAGAGCTTTCGGAACGCTGACGCGAGCTGGTTGGCGATCGTGCGGACCGACTTGCCTCGCGCCGCGGCGATCTCGCGGTTGCTCATTCCGTCGACGACCATCGCCGCGATCTCGCGCTCGGCGACCGACAGCGGCTCGGCCTGATCGCGCAGCGCCACGCTCACCATCACGTACTCCTCGTCGTCGAGGGAGAACGCACGCATCTCTGTCCTGTCCATCGGACCCTCCCGTTCTGCCGCAAGCAGTGCAACGGAGATGCCGCGCCGAACGAGCGGAAAATCGTCCTGCGAGCGCCGGCACTGCGAAGCGCGGCCGTGCGAACGGTCGTGCGCGATGCGAAGCGATTCGAGGGTGAGCCGACGGAATGACTACGAGCCGGTTTCGCCGGTCGGACCCGACCGCCGAGCGGGAGACGGGAGGGGGGCTTGTCTCGCGCGGCCGACACGACCACAACCCCGGCCCCCCATGGCGTCGATTCAGGTTCAGTCGGTCACCAAAGCGTACGGCAGCAAACGTCTCTTCGAGGACGTGACGGTCACCTTCGGGCACGGTCGGCGCTTCGGTCTCACCGGGCCGAACGGCGCCGGGAAGTCGACGTTCATGAAGATCCTGTCGGGCGAGCTCGAGCCCGACACCGGCGAGGTCTCGCGCCCCGAGAAGACCTCGGTGCTCAAGCAGGACCAGTTCGCGTTCGAGGAGCGCCGCGTGCTCGACGTGGTGCTGATGGGAAACAAGCGGCTGTGGGCCACCATCGAGGAGAAAGAGGCGCTGCTCGCGCTCCCCTCGATCACCGACGAGCAGGGCGAGCGCCTCGGCGAGCTCGAGTGCGTCGTCTCCGAGGAGGACGGCTACACCGCCGAGTCCGACGCCGCCTCGCTGCTCGCCGGCCTCGGCATCAAGGAGTCGTTCCACGAGCGCAAGATGAAGGAGATCGCCGGCGGCCTGAAGCTGCGCGTGCTCCTCGCCCAGGCGCTGTTCGGCAAGCCCGAGGCGCTGCTCCTCGACGAGCCCACCAACAACCTCGACCTCGACTCGATCCGCTGGCTCGAAAAGTTCCTGTGCAGCTACGAGGGCGTGCTCGTCACCATCTCCCACGACCGGCACTTCCTCAACGAGATCTGCACCCACATCGCGGACATCGACTACAACACGATCATCATCTACAGCGGCAGCTACGACGAGATGGTGATGGCCAAGAGCCAGCTCCGCTCCCGCGTCGAGCAAGAGAACTCCGACCGCCAGAAGAAGATCAGCCAGCTGCAGGAGTTCGTCGCCAAGTTCGGCGCCGGCACACGCGCCTCTCAGGTGCAGAGCCGCAAGAAGCAGATCGAGAAGCTGCAGCTCAGCGACCTCAAGAAGTCGAACATCGAGCGGCCGTTCATCCACGTGCCGGTCAAGCGGCCGTCCGGCAAGCAAACGCTGACGATCGAGGAGCTCTCGAAGAAGTGGCCCAACGCGGACGAGGGGCGCGACCTCATCGTGGCCAAGGGCTTCAACGCGCTCGTCACCAAGGGCGAGAAGATCGCGATCGTCGGGTCGAACGGCGTCGGCAAGACCACCCTCTGCAAGATGCTGGTCGGCGAGCTGCAGCCGGACGAGGGCAAGCTCTCCTGGGGCGTCAACGTGTCGATCGGCTACCTCGCGCAGGACCACCGCGACGGCATCCCCGCCAACACCACCGTGTTCGACTTCCTGCACTCGCTCGATCCGCAGGCCCACACCCAGGACATCCGCGGCCTCCTCGGCAAGATGCTGTTCAAGGGGGACGAGGGCATGAAGCCCACGAACGCGCTCTCCGGCGGCGAGGCCGTGCGCCTGATCTTCGCGAGCCTGATGCTCAAGCAGGACAACGTGCTCGTGCTCGACGAGCCCACCAATCACCTCGACCTGGAGTCGATCGTCGCGCTCGGCGAGGCGCTCGTGAAGTACGAGGGCACTGCCTTCGTCGTGTCGCACGACCGAGATCTCATCAGTCGCTTCGCGACGCGGCTCTTCGCGTTCACCGACCAGGGCCTGGTCGACTTCAAGGGCACCTACGACGATTACCTCAAGGCGACCAACGCGACGTGATCCGCGCGCGCCCCTTCGTGCTACGTCGGCGCGATGGCAGCAGCGAAAAAGCTCGTTCGTGGCGCGGCGTTGGTGAAGAAGGCGATCGAGGCGAAGCCCGTCGCGGGCGCGGAGCCGGTCGAGGCGGGAATCCTCAAGAAGCTCCGCCTGCCCAACGACGAGAAGCTCTCTGCGGGTCTCAAGGCGTACTTCGCGCACGACGCGCTCGGCTTCTCGTTCGACGACGAGGAGCCGGAGTTCGAGCCGATGCCGCTCGACGAGCTCGTCGCCCAGGAGTTCGGCGACGATGCGGTGCCCGAGTTCGGCGAGGCGATCGAGATGCTCTCCGACGACTGCGTCCTGTTCGAGGGCGAGGGCGACGCGAAGAGCTTCCTCTATGTGGGCACGCCCGACGACGCCGGTGAATATCCGGTCATCACGCTGCAGCACGGCGACGGCGCGAAGGTGTCGGGGTTCGTTCCGTTCGACGTCTGGATCGCGCAGCGCGCGGGGGTTCCGCTCTCCGAGGACTACGCGGCGCTCGCCAAGGCGCTCGCCGAGTCCAACGGCGACGGCCGCGTGGCGTTCGACTCCGAGCGGCGTGAGATCGCCGCGGACACGGACGAGGACGAAGAGGAAGAGGACGGCGACGAATAGTCCCGCCCGGTTGCGCCCCGTCGTTCGGACGAGGCCGGCTCCTGTGCTACGCCCTTGGTGCACCACGGAGGGGCTCATGACCGAGAAGCACATCACGAGCGGGATCTTCGAGACCCTGCGCGCGCGTTGCTCATCGTGCGGCGAGGCCATCGCCCGCCACGCGTACTGCGCGGCGTGCGGCGCACCCCGTCGCTGCGGCGACGAACGGGCGTGGCAAGAGGGCAAGAAACTTCGGTGTCCGGACTGCGCGCGGGCTGCCACGGGCTGAGCGGCGAGGAGCGACCGCGGGCCTGGCCCGCGGCTGCGCCAACGGACGCGCCTCGCTGACGAACTCGCGTCTGCGTCTGCGTCTGCGTCTGCGTCTGCGTTTGCGTCTGCGTCTGCGTTTGCGTCTGCGTCTGCGTCTGCGTCTGCGTCTGCGTGTGCGCCTGCGTCTGCGTCTGCGCCTGCGTCTGCGTTTGCGTTTGCGTCTGCGTTCGCGTTCGCGGCGGCGTGCGCGACGGGATAGGCGCGCGCGTGAGCGAGCGCCTAACGAACCATGGGCTCTCTCTGCGGGCTCTTCGATTGTGCCGTGCTCGGGTCGGTCAAGGGTTCGCGCCCTACGGGCGCCTCGTCGCATTCGCTCCTCGCCCTTGACCGATCCCTGCGCGCGCCGGCGTGGGGCGGGAGCCCGCCGAGAGAGGCTCGGCGTGGCTCGCAAGGGAGCTATCTGATGTTGCGAATCTACGACGAAGTCCTTCAAATCATCCGCGCCGCAGCACCGATTGTGGGCGAGCTCCGTAAGCGCAGCCCGAACCTCGCCGATCAAGCCGAGCGTGCGTTGAGCGCGGTGCCGTTGCGCATCGCCGAGGGCAGCTCGCGAGCGCATGGTGCGCGCGCGGGCGGTGCTGTTCAAGAACGCGCGGTGAGGCGGTGGCGGGCCGGCGCTGGCGACGCCGGTCCGTCGCGCATGCCGTCGGGCAGCGCTGTTCTCGGGAGCAACCGCGGGCTCACGCCCGCGGCCCGGAGACGGAGACGGAGACTATTCGCGGCGAATCTCGTAGCTGTCGATCTCGACGCCTGCGATGTTCTTCATGTAGCCGCGGGCCTTCTTCGGATCGCCGTCGACGTTGTAGGTGACGAACGTGGCGCCGTAGCCCGAGGCGGTGGTGAGCTTCTTGCCGTTCTTGAGGTGGCCGTTGATCGCGTACCAGCTCGCCCACCACGTGTCGTCGTCGTGCTTGCTCGCGACGTAGTCGCGGATGCCGACGCCGCCGAGCCCGGAGACGGTGACGAACGTGTTCCCCGGCGCACCGGTCTTGAGCACCAGGCTCGCGAAGTCGCCGAACGCGCCGTGCCCCATCGTCGCGTTGCCGAGCCCGTTGAGCGTCTTGGTGCGCGAGTACGAGTGCTCGTGACCGGTCATCACCATCGCGCCGCCGTTCTGGCACGCCTGATACGCGGGCCAGCCGACCTCGTTGCCCTTGTCACCGACCTGCATGTCGGTCTGGTTCTTGTGCCACGCGCAGACCCGCCAGATGGACTTGTCCATCGCGAGCTGGTCCTTGATGTACGTGTCGTGGCCGGTGCCCATCGTGCCGACGCCCGACAGGATGAAGAACAGCCCGTGGTAGTAGCAGGACATCTTCACGCCGTACTCGCCGGTGCACTTGGCGCCGGTGATCTTCGCGAGGCGCGCCTCGAGCTTCTTCTTGTAGTTGGGCCACTCCGGCTCGTCGTGGTTGCCGATCGCTGCGAACACCGGGAAGTCCGCGCCGAGGTTCGCGGTCAGCGTGGAGTCCCACAGATCGGGATCGTCGCGGTAGTCGAAGTCCCCGAGGATCACGAGGAACTGCGCGCCCTCCGCCTTGATCTGCTTGAGGACGTTGGCGGTGTTGGTGTTCGCACCCTGATCGCCGACGAAGGCAACCTTCAGGTTGGGGATCGTCGCGCCGCTGACCGGCATGGCGCCGTCGGTGGGCGCGTCGCCGTCGGGGAGGCCGCTGCCCTCGTCGGCCATCGCGGTGTCGCTCGGAGTCCCGCCCGAGTCCTCGCTCGGCGTGCCGGTGTCGTTGTCGCCGGTCTCGGTCGTGACCGAGGTCTCGTCGCCGGGCGTCACCGTCGGATCCTCGCCGGTCGAACCGCTGCAACCGACCACCATCACCGAGAGTGCGAAGTAGGAACGCGCGCGCATCGCCGAAGTATACGCGTCGGCGCGCAAACGTCGCGTCACACCGGAGTGACGGATCGCCGACCGGCGTCCTCATCGCGAACGCGACGGCGACGCACGCACGCCACCAAGAGCAGCCCCGCCGTTGCCCACATCCCGCGGGTGGCCGGGGCCCGGACCGCGCGGCAGGCGCAGGAGCCCTCGAGCAACTCCCCCTGGTCGTCCTCGAGTGGGAGTCGGCCACTCCTCGACCCCGCATCGGCTCGACGCCCGCTGTCGATCGGCTCGTCCACGGGTTCCTCGCCCGCATCTTCGGGCTCAGCTCCGCCGTCGGTGACCGCAGCACCGGGCGTGGCGGACGCGGCGTTCGAGTACTCGGAGTGCGCCGCGCCGACGTACGACCGCGCGCGATAGGTGTAGGTCACGCCCGCTTCGACCGCATGGTCGTGGTGACAGTTGACGTTGGGCCCGACCTTCGCGACGGGCGCGAAGTCACCGGTGCTCTTGCGTTCGATCGCGAAGCCGTCCTCGTTGTCGGCGTTGTCCTTCCAGCACACCGCGATGGGACCCCCGACGGCGATCGCCTTGGCGGTGAGCGCGGTCGGGGCCCTCGGCGCGGACTCGGGGAACGTGAGCGTGGCGAGGCTGGTGCCGAAGGTGGAACGCACGTGCCCTCGTCGAACACCGCAGCAACAGTGCGCAATACTCACTTCGTAGACACGCATGCGCAGTCATCCACGCATGACGTCGTCACGCGCGCCGATCGCGAAAACGCCGAGAAAGACCGTGTAAGATCGGATCGACAGGTCCGATGACGCCGGTGTCCTCAATGGCTCCGTGGTTGGTCTCGCGTCTCGGCAAACTCGCGCGAGCGTCCGCCGACCCGACGCTCGTCACGATTCGTGACGGGGTGGCGAGCGAAAATGCGCGCAAATTCCCGCTGTTTCACGCTGGCCCGCCGGCTGCAATGTCGCCCTCCCGAACGAACGCGAAGGAGCGATGACCCGATGAAGAAGCTGATTGTTGCGCTGGGTGTGGTGGGCATGGCGGCGCTCGGTTGCACGCAGCCGATGGGCACCAACGAGAGCGGCGCGCCGGTGTCGGCCAACGACAAGGCGTTCCCGAAGATGGCGGCGGTCGCCATCGACGCGAAGTTCGAGCGCTGGCTGCCGACGCCGACCGGCGAGGTGCACGCGATGCTGCTCGACAACGGCACCATCGTTCACGTGCGCGACATCGACACCAACGTGCTCGAGCGGGGCGACGCGATCCACGTCGAGGGCAAGAGCTTCGGCGAGAACAAGACGATGATCGGGATGGCCGAGGTGAAGAAGGACGGCAAGGTGCTGATCGCCGCGCCCGAGCTCGAGGGTGACCACCACGGCAAGTGGGGCAAGGGCCCGGATGGCTTCAAGGGCGGGAAGAAGCATCACGGCGAGAAGTCCGAGAAGTGGGCCCAGAAGAAGGCCGAGCACGAGAAGAAGCTCGAGGCCCTCGCGCCGATGAGCGCGGACGCGAAGGTCGTCGCGCTCCTCCCCGGTCGCCACGGCAAGGTGCACGGCTTCGTGCTCAGCGACGGCACCGTCGCCTACCTGCCGCACCACAGCGACGCCGAGATCGCCGTGAAGAACGGCGACGCGATCAAGGTCGAGGGCCGCGGCGGCAGCTACCCGGCGGGCAGGGCGCTCGAGATCAAGACGCTCGAGGTCAACGGGCAGAAGACCGCGCTGTAGTCAGCACTCACCCGTCACCAGGGCACCCGTCACCAGGGCACCCGTCACCACGGCAGCTCCGTGCCGTTGGCGTGAAGGAAGCTCCCGCTGGTCTCGAGCGTGAGGGCATCGAGGCGATCGATGAGGCGGGCCGCGGCGACGTCGGGATCGACGTCGCCGTGTTGTCCCGTCATCGCCGTGCGAACGAAGCCGGGGTGCAGCAGGCACACCGCGACGCCGCGGTCCCGGAGGTCGATCGAGAGCGACTTGCCGGCCATGTTCAGCGCGGCCTTCGACATGCGGTAGGCGTAGTGGCTGCCCGAGGTGTTGTCGGCCACCGAGCCCATGCGGCTCGTGACGAGGCCGATCTTGGAGCCGGCGTGGAGCTTCGGGAGCAGCGCGTGCACGACGCGGAGCGGGCCGAGCGCGTTGACCTCGAGCTGCCTGCGGATCTCGTCGAAGGCGAGGTTGTCGAGGCCGACGCGCTTGAGCACGCCGGCCATCACCACCAGCACGTCGACCGAGTCGACCGCGGCCGCGAGCCTGGCCACGCCGCTGTCGGAGGTGACCTCCACGCCCTCGACCACCTCGAAGCCCGCGAGCTCGGGGGTGGCGCTGCGACACGCCGCGATGACGCGCTCGCCGCGCTGCTTGGCGAGGCGCGCCAGCTCGAGTCCGATTCCGCGATTCGCGCCGACGACGACCCAGGTGCTCATGCGCGATAGGGTAGTGCGGTGCGCGGCGCGCGACGGCGCAAAACGACGCTAGGGGCAGCCGGCCTTGCCCGAGGCGGGCGGGGCGGGGGCCGTGAGGAACGTCGGGCAGTTGAAGTCGAAGAGGTCGAGGAGCGCGTCGGAGTTCGCGTCGCGCCCGGTGAGCGCCGGCAGATCGTGGAGCAGCTCGATCAGACGCGTGATCGAGGTGTGCGAGTGCGTCTGGTGCGAGACGAAGTGCTTGCGCACGTACGGCGACGCGATCATCAGCGGCACGCGGAACCCGAGCCGATCGAACTCGGGCTCGCTGGCGCTCGCGAGGCACGCCTTGGGCGGCGGCAGGTGGTCGAAGAAGCCGCCGGCCTCGTCGTAGGTGAAGAGGACGGCCATCTTCGGCCAGAGCGGGCTGTTGCGGGCGGCGTCGTAGATCGCGCGCGACCACGCCTCGCCGCCCTGCACGTCGCCGTTTACCGGGTTGCCGGGGTGCTCGTCCTGCTTGCCCGTCGGATCGAGGAACGAGACCGGGGGCAGCGTCCCCGCGGCGGCCGCGGCGAGGAAGTTTCCGAACGTGAAGTGGTTGGGGTTGCTGCTGGTGACGCCCACGCACCCGGCGCGTGAACCGCCGTCGCCGTAGATCGCCCACTTCACCTTCGCCGCGGTGAGCGCGTCGAAGATCGTTGGCACGTCGATCACGCGCTCGCCGGTGTTGATCACGCCGTCGGAGGTGCCGGCGTAGAGGTAGTCGCGGTTGGGCCACGTCGGCCCGATCACCGACGAGAAGTAGTGGTCGGCGATCGCGAACGTGTTCGCCATCCAGTTGTAGAAGGGCAGATCGACCTTGGTGAGGTAGCCCATCGCGTAGTGGCCGTTGGACGGGCTCACGTCGGACGCGGTGATGAACCCGTCCATCTTGCCGGCGTTCCACTTGGAGTGCATCGCGGCCCAGCTGTGCGGCGGATCGCGCTCGACGCAGGTGCTCGTCTGGTGGAACGGCTTCACCACCTTGCCCGCCGCGTCCTTGTTGCTGAAGGTGTCGGGGAAGCCGAGCGCCTCGGGTTGCCCCTCGTCGGCGAGCTTGCCGAAGTAGTGATCGAACGAGCGGTTCTCGTTCATCACGATCACGAGGTGGGTGAGCGGGATTGTGGCCCGCACCGCCGCGGAGACGCCGAGGGACGCGGCGACCTTCGCGCCCTTGGCGAACTTGCAGGCCGTGCGATCAGCGGCGACCGGATCGGGGATCGGCGGGGTGGGGCAGGTGATCCCGGCTTCGCCCTCCACCGGCTGCTCGGTCGACGCGTCGTCGACGACGACCGCGCTGTCCTCGACCGCGACCGCGCTGTCCTCGACGACGATGGCGTCCGCTCCCGCGTCCTCGCTCGGATCGGCCGGCGTGACCGGTTCCTCGGCGCCGCTGCCGCAGCCGACGGCGAGGGTTGCGAGCAGGAGGGCGAGGGAGCCACGCGTCATGAAGTCAGCGTAGTGCAACAACGGTGCTTGCTCGCCGACACATCGACGTGACGGCGCGCGGGCCGGCAATGCGCGTGCGGGACATCGTCGCGTCCTCGCCGAGCGGGGCGCGGTGGGGGGGGAGTGACCACCTCCCTGTGCGTGTCGCGGGACGCATCACCCTCCGTAGAGGTACTTCCACGCGGGCAGGAACGTGTAGCTGCCGCCGCTCTTGGGCGACGCGCCACCCGGCTGCGTCGACGAATGTCCGTTCGACGTCGGCGCCGAGGTCTTGAGCCGGTGCGAGCCGGTGTACGGCGGCATCGCGCCGTCGATGCTCACGACGGCGCCCGGGAACTTGAGCGCGGCGAACGCTTCGAGGTGTCCGGCGTGTTGGTCGTCCGCCGTGTGCGTGAAGCCGTAGAAGCGATCGAGCGGGGTGATCGGCGTCTTGCTCAGCCACGCCTGCTTGGTGTCGAGCGGACCGGAGAGCGAGACCACCCGGCCCACGTTGCGGTACACGCCGATGAGCGCCGCGCTCGAGGCGCCGTGCGAGATGCCCGAGATGATGATCTCGCTCCACCGAGGCTTGTCGCCGTCGAGGAAGTATTTCCAGTCGCCGCCGGGGTGCTTGGCCTGCAGGAACTCGAGCGCCGCGACCACGCGCGGCTCGATCGCATTGGCGGGTTTGATGTCGACGGCCTTGGTGTGGTCGACGCCCTCGAACGCCTCGAGCCGGCAGCCGCCGATGTCGGCGCCGCAGGTGCTGACGCCGTAATACGAGTTGTAACAGGGGGTGATCAGGTGGAAGCCCCACGCGGTGACGACGTTGGCGAGCTCACCCTGGGTGCAACTGCTCGGCGCCGAGTCGCCGGCGCCGTGGAGGTAGACGATGAGCTTGCCCTTCGCCTTGACCCGGGTGTCGAGGTAGGCGCCCTGGGTCCCGAGCGATTGGTTGGCGGCGGGGTCGGCCTCGTTGGCCTTGAACGTGAAGTCGTGGCGCTTCGGTGACGTGTAGTCGACGTTGATCGTTGGCAACGCGGCGTCGGCGTCGGCTTGCGGCGCGTCGCCGGTGGCGCCGCTGTCGGTGTCGGCGCTGTCGCCGGGAAACGCCGTGTCGTTCGGCGTCGTGGTGCTGGTGTCGCTCGCTTCCGCGGTGTCGAGCGCGACCGCGCCGTCCTCGGGCGAGACCGCGTCGTCGGCGCCGCTGCACGCGAGGGGGGCGGCGAGGGCGAGGCAGAGGAGCGAGATCGGTCGCATGCGCGCAGTGTACCGCGCGAACCGGCGTGGCAAGATGTTCGCCCATGCGTCGCTTCGCTTTGCTGGTCGCGTTCGTCCTCCCGGCCTGCAGCGGCGATCCCGGCGCGCCGCAGGATCTCGTGGCGGACTCGAGCACGCCGGCCGACGACGGCGTCGATTCGGGCGCGCCCGACGTCGTCGAGCCCGAGACCTCGTTCAACATCGACAGCGCCGTCGCCGACACCTCGACGCCCGACACCGAGCTCGACGTCGGGCCCGCGTGCGGCAACGGCAAGCTCGAGGCCGCGGAGAAGTGCGACGACGGCAACGGGCTCCCCGGCGATGGCTGCTCGGGCACCTGCGAGCTCGAGCCCAACTTCGCCTGCCCCGAGCCGGGCAAGCCGTGCACCTCCACCGTGAAGTGCGGCGACGGAAAGGTCTCCGGCAGCGAGGTCTGCGACGACGGCAACACCACCGCCGGCGACGGCTGCAACGCGACCTGCAGCGGGCTCGATGCGGAGTACACCTGCCCCGAGGCGGGCAAGCCGTGCGTGTCCACCCGCGTCTGCGGGGACGGCCGCGTGTCACCGCCCGAGGTGTGCGACGACGGCAACAAGACCGCGGGGGACGGTTGCGCGGCCGACTGCGCGAAGATCGAGACCGACTACGTCTGCCCGACGCCGGGAGAGAAGTGCCTCAAGGTCGACGTGTGCGGCGACGGGAAGATCAGCGCGGGCGAGACCTGCGACGACGGCAACGTCAAGAGCGGCGACGGGTGCACCGCCGACTGCAACTCGGTCGAGACCGACTGGGTGTGTCCCACGCCGGGGAGCCCGTGCGTCTACACCGTGAAGTGCGGCGACGGGAAGATCGGCGGCACCGAGACCTGCGACGACAACAACACCACCGGCGGCGACGGCTGCAGCGCGAGCTGCGTGCTCGAGAGCGGCTGGCAGTGCCCGGTGCCCGGCGCCAAGTGCATCGCCGCGCGCTGCGGCGACGGCATCCGCGTCGGCATCGAGGCGTGCGACGACGGCAACAGCAGCAACAGCGACGGCTGCAGCGCGCTCTGCCAGCTCGAACCCGGCTACAAGTGCCCCGCGCCGGGCTCGCCGTGCAGCAAGACCACCTGCGGCGACGGCGTGCCCGAGGGCAGCGAGCAGTGCGACGACGGCAACTTCGACCTCGGCGACGGCTGCAGCGTCGACTGCACGAAGGAGCCGGTGTGCACATCGAGCGGGTGCACCTCGACGTGCGGCGACGGGCTGCTCCTCGGCAGCGAGGAGTGCGACGACGGTAACGCCACGAGCGGCGACGGCTGCTCGTCGTCGTGCAAGGTCGAAGCGGGCTACACCTGCACCGCGCCGACCTCGTCGCCGCCGGCGTCGATCTCCCTTCCGCTCGTCATTCGCGACATGAAGGCCGATCACCCGGACTTCGAGGAGTCGGGGTTCACCGAGTCGGAGCGGAACCTCGTGCTCCCCGCTCTCGGCGCCGATCAGAAGCCCGTCTACAACGTGGCGCGCTCGCCGGTGTCGACGAGCGTCAGCTCCGCCGCGAGCTTCAACCAGTGGTACCGGAGCACGCCGGGCGTGAACATGACGTTCGTGCAGACGCTCGGCCTCACGCGCCTCGCGAGCGGCGCGTATCAGTACTACAGCTCGGCCTTCTTTCCGCTCGACGGCCTCGGCTTCGGCAACTCGGGACTCGACTACCTCGGCGCCAACCGCAACTTCCACTTCACCACCGAGGTTCGCTACTGGTTCGACTGGAAAGGCGGCGAGACGCTCGACTTCTGCGGCGACGACGACATCTGGATCTACGTCAACAAGCGGCTCGCGCTCGATCTCGGCGGCCTCCACCCCGAGCAGTGCGGCTCGATCACGCTCGACGACGCGCGGGGCGCCTCGCTCGGCATGGTCAAGGGCAAGCTCTACGAGATCGCGGTGTTCCACGCCGAGCGACACACCGATCGCTCGAACTACAAGCTCACCCTCAACGGCTTCTTCGCGCCGCGCTCGATCTGCAAGAGCAAGTGCGGCGACGGCATCGTCACCCCGGACGAGGTGTGCGACGACGGCAAGAACGACGGCTCCTACGGCTCGTGCACGCCCACCTGCGGTCGCGGTCCGTACTGCGGCGACAAGATCTTGCAGAGCACCTACGAGCAGTGCGACGACGGCGTGAACACCAGCACGTACGGCGGGTGCGCGCCCGGCTGCAAGAAGGCCCCCTCCTGCGGCGATGGCAAGGTCGACGGCGCGTTCGGCGAGCTGTGCGACGACGGCGTCCTCGACGGCAGCTACGGCAAGTGCGCCGCCGGGTGCAAGCCGGGCCCCCGCTGCGGCGACGCGGTCCTCCAGAGCGCGTTCGAGCAGTGCGACGACGGCAAGAACGACGGCAGCTACGGCACCTGCGCGCCCGGCTGCGTGCGTGGTCCGCGGTGCGGAGACGGCGTGGTGCAGACGACCGCCGGCGAGCAGTGCGACGACGGCAAGACCGAGGGCGGCTCCGGCAAGTGCGCGCCCGGCTGCAAGACCGGTCCGCGCTGCGGCGACGGCGTGGTGCAGTCCACCGAGGGCGAGCAGTGCGACGACGGCAAGAACGACGGTGGCTACGGCAAGTGCGCGCCCGGCTGCAAGCTCGGCCCGCGTTGCGGCGACGGCGAGGTGCAGGCCGCATCGGGCGAGCTGTGCGACGACGGCGTGCTCTCGGGCGCGTACGGCAAGTGCGCCGCGGGCTGCAAGCCCGGTCCGCGCTGCGGCGACGGCGTGCTGCAGGCAGACTTCGAGCAGTGCGACGACGGCAACACGGCCGGCGGCGACGGATGCTCGTCGACCTGCAAGAAGGAGACGCCGAAGTAGCTCACCGCTTGGCGTAGCTCTGGAGCGCGAGCCCGGTGGCGACCGAGATCAGCTCGTCGCCGGAGCGGAGCTTGCCCTCGCCGAACCGCGCCGCGAACAGCGCGCGAACGGCGGGCACCAGCGACGTGCCGCCGGTCATGAACACCGCGTCGACGTCGCTCGCGGAGACCGACGCCCGAGCGAGCGTGCGGTCGAGCGCTTGGCCGATCGCCGACAGCGGGTCCGCGATCCAGGCGTTGAATCGCTCGCGCGCGACGTGCGCGCGGATGGGCGGATCGTCGAACACGAGCTCGGTGCTCTCGGCGCGCGACAATCGCACCTTGGTGCCCTCGACCGCTCGGTACAGGTGAAACCCGAGATCGCTCTCCACCACTTGGATGAGCGCCTCGAGCTTCGCGGGCTCGACGGCCTGCTTGCGGAGGTCGTGGAGGAGGTCGAGCGTCTCGCGGCTCTTGAGGAACGAGAGGTGGTGCCAGCGACGGAGCTTGCTGAAGATCCACGTGGGCACCTCGAGCGTGTCGTCTCCGGTGGGCAGCCGGCGGCGATAGCGCGAGCCGAGGCCGAGCGAGGGGGCGACCGCGCGGGTGACGACCTCGGCGTCGAACGCGTCGCCCGCAACGCCGACGCCGTCGGTGGCGAGGACGTCGTTGACGTTGCCCGCGCGCCGCGTCGGGCCGAGGCGGAGCAGGCAGAAATCGCTCGTGCCGCCGCCGAAGTCCGCGACCAGCACCAGCTCGTCGTGGTCGAGCGTGCGCTCGTAGGAGAACGCCGCCGCGAGGGGCTCGGGCTCGAAGATCGGCTCCTCGATGCCGATGAGCCGGAGCGCCTCGCGCATGCGGGAGACCGCGAGCTCGTCGTCGGCCGCGCTCTCGGCGGACGCGTAGCGCACGGGCCGCCCGACGACGACGCGGCGGCGATCGAGCGGACCGAGATCGTGCTCGGCGGCGCGGAACAAGCGATCGAGGAACACCGCCACCAGCTCCGGCAGCGAGAAGGTGCGGCCGAAGACCATCGTCTTGTCGAACAAGCGGCTCGCGAGGTGGGTCTTGAGCGACTGGATCAGGCGCCCGCCGCCGTCGCTCTGCACGTAGCGATCGATCGCCGCGGGCCCGGCGAGGATCGCCGGGCGCCCGGAGACCTGCTCGTGCGGGTCGAAGTAGAGGATGGAGCGGAACGTGTTGCCGTTGCCGAAGGAGGCGAGGCGCACCTCGCCATCGGCGGCGGCGATCGCGCTGTCGGTCGTTCCGAAGTCGAGGCCGAGAAACAAGTCGTCCTCCTGTCTCCGCAAAGGGGAGACAGGAGTCGGCGCGCCGACGGCTCCGTTACCTCACTTGAGCTTGCGCGCCCTTCCGACGAGCTCGAGCAGCTCGGTCTGCTCGGCGGCCACCACCGGCGCAGCCTTGACGATCGCCTCGACCTTCTCGAGCGACCACTCCTTGGCGTGCGGCGACTCGCGGAGGATCTCGGCGAAGGCCATCACGCCCACCGCGAGGCGGTAGCTCGCGTCGGCGGCCTCGAAGGTCTTGGTGAACTGCGCCGGCGTCATCGGGTACGCGGTCTCCTTCGCGGGGGCGTCGCCGAGCGGCTGCTTGTGGCGGATTCGCACCGTCAGCGGCGACGCGTCGGTCTTCTTCAGCACGACGTCGTAGATCGCGGTGACCGAGTGGCCCGCGCCGATCTCGCCGCCGTCGACCTTGTCGTTCTTGAAGTCCTTGTCGGCGACCTCGCGGTTGTCGTAGCCGATCAGCCGGTACTTCTCGACGACCTCGGGGTCGAACTCGACCTGCACCTTCACGTCGCGCGCGATCACCTGCAACAGCCCGTCGATCTGCTCGACAAAGACCTTGCGGGCCTGCTTCTCGTCGTCGATGTAGCTGTAGTTGCCGTCGCCCTTGTCGGCGAGCTGCTCCATCATCGTGTCCTTGTAGTTGCCGTTGCCGAAGCCGACGGTCGAGAGCGTGATCCCCTCGCCCTTGTACTGCTCGATCTGCTTGAGGATCTCGGCGTGCGAGCTCGGGCCGACGTTGGCGTCGCCGTCGCTCAGGACGATCACGCGGTTGACGTGGCCCTTCACGAGCGTCTTCCTCGCGAGCGCGTAGGCGAGGTCGATCCCGCTCGACATCGCGGTCGAGCCGCCGGCGGCGAGCTGATCGATCGCCGCGTGGATCGCCTTGCGATCGCCGGTCGGCGACAGCACCTCGCGCACCGAGCCCGCGTAGGTGCAGAGCGCCACCGTGTCACCGGGCTTGAGCGTGTCGGTGAGGAGGTGGAGGCTCTTCTGCGCGAGACCGATCTTGTCGGCCGACTGCATCGAGCCGCTCGTGTCGACCAGGTAGACGAGGTGCACCGGGACGCGCTCGGCGCCCTGCACGTGCTTGCCCTTGATGCCCACGCGGACCAGCTGATGGCCCTGCTCGAAGGGCGAGGGCGCGCCGGCGAGGTGGACCGCGAACGGCGCGTCGCTCCCGTGGGTCGGGCCCGCGTAGCCGTAGTCGAAGGAGTTGACGTACTCCTCGGTGCGCACCGCGGCCCTCGGCGGCAGCTGGCCCTCGCGGAGCTTGCGTCGCGAGATCGACCACGACGCGGTGTCGACGTCGATCGCGAACGTCGAGAGCTTGTCCTTGCTCGTGTCGACGAACGGGCTGACGCCATGCTCGGTGTACTGCTCGGTGCTCGGCGCCGGCTCGGCGGCGTACACGGCCTCGGCGCGCGGCGACGTCGCCCCGGTGTATCCGTAGCGGCCGCCGCCACAGGCGGTCAGCATCGAGACGAGAGCCAGCGAGAGCAGGGCAGTGCGCATGGGGTGTTCCTCCGCGGTTGCACGGAGAACGCCGTCGCCACCTCGGCCTTACACTCTGTGCGGGCGGACTGTCAGCGCATGGGTTACGTTGGGGCCAATGTTCCCGCGAAACACTGAGGCCCTCGAGCGACGTCGCGAGCGTATGGAGCGAGAAGACCGCGCCCCCCGCCTCGCCGCCGAGTTCCCCAAGCTGAAGAACTTGAAGCTGCTGATGACGTTCAAGCGCGGCGAGGTCACCGTCCAGCCGCAGCACGTTCGGGTCATCGTCGTGCCGCGCGCGCCCGCGCTCTTCCATGTCCCCTGCATCGACCCGGAGTGCCGTCGCGGCGGGCACGAAATCACCGACATCGTGCTGTCCGCGCTCCGGTCGGGGCGGGGGTCGTTCAGCGGGGCCTGCGCCTGCACCGGCGAGCTCGGCTCGGCTGCCGCCCGGTGCACCGGCGAGCTCTTGTTCGAGGGGGTCGCCGAATACGCCTAAAAAAGGCCGTATCGAGGGTGTTGCTTTTGCGTCCGACCGCGCTACGTTCTCACACGTTCACGGACGTTATCTGGCACTGGCACGGCGCTCTCTCGCTTCTGAGTTGTGCGGACTGGCCTCGGGCTACTGATTACGACTGATGGGCCAGGTCGGCGGTCATCAATCGCGCCGACAAGGAAATGAGATGAGCACGCGCCTTTACGTTGGAAACCTCTCGTTCAACACCACCAAGCTGAGCCTCCAGGAGGCCTTCTCGGCCAACGGCCGCGAGGTCACCGACGTCCACGTCGTGACCGACCGCGAGACCGGCCAGTCGCGCGGCTTCGGCTTCGTCACGCTCGCCACGCCCGACCAGGCGCGCGCGGCCATGGCTGAGATGAACGGCGCCATGCTCGACGGCCGTCCCCTCCGCGTCAACGAGGCCGAGGAGCGTCCCGCTCGCGGC